>JAKOXL010000028.1 GCA_029781045.1 Bacillota bacterium
ACCATCGACGAATTAAGCTGAAGCTAAAAGGAATGAGCCCAGTTGAATACCGGACTCATTCCTTCGAAGCTGCTACTTAATAATCTGTCCAACATTTGGGGTGCAGATCACGCAACAGCCCCTCTTTTCAACTATTATCTATTCCGCATCAGACGCATACCATTGGCAATGACTAAGAGGGCTGCACCCGTATCGGCCAGTACTCCCATCCAGAGCTCAGAGCGGCCCATAAAGGTAAGGATGAGCACCACTCCCTTGATGGCCAAACTAAGCACGATGTTCTGCCCGATAATACCCACCGTTTTGCGGCTGAGGCGCATGAGCCAAGGTAGTTTGGTAAGATCGTCGGCCATGAGGGCTATGTCGGCCGTTTCGATGGCAGTATCGGTGCCCGCCACGCCAAGGGCAATGCCGACGGTTGCAGCTGCCAGCGCTGGGGCATCGTTCACACCATCACCCACCATGGCCACTTGGCTGTATCTAGCCGCCAAGTTGTTAACGGCTTCTACCTTGTCAACAGGCAAGAGTTCGGCCAGCACTTCATCCACTCCCACCTGCTGTGCAATGGCTGCTGCTGTACGACTATTATCACCGGTAAGCATTACCAACGACTGCACGCCTGCCTGACGCAGAGCAGCCGCAGCACTAATGGCTTCTGGTCGCACTTCGTCAGCAAGAGCCAGTAAACCATAGATATGCTTTGCATCGAGCAGGAAGACGACGGTATGACCTGTCGTTTGCAGGCGCTCCACCGCCTCTAGCACAGCGGCAGTGGGCTGCAACCCCACCTGCTCAACTAGACGCTGGTTGCCAATCCAGAATTGGTGTCCTTTGACCCAGCCGGTAGCTCCACTGCCGGTAAGGGCCTGGAAGTCGACCACTGGCGGTAACTCCATGTTCCGCTCCTGGGCCGCCCGCACGATGGCCTGGGCTAGTGGATGTTCAGAGCGGGCCTCCAAGGCCGCAGCTACCATAAGCAGTGCTTCTTCATCACAGTCTATTGGCAACAACTGGCTGAGTCGCACCTGCCCCAGAGTCAGGGTGCCCGTTTTGTCGAAAGCTATGGTGCGCACCTTACCCATGGCTTCCAGATAGGCTCCACCTTTGATTAACACGCCGTGGCGCGAGGCATTACCGATGGCCGCTACAATGGACACAGGGGTAGAGATAACCAAAGCACAAGGACAGGAAACTACCAACAAGATTAAGGCTCTCTTAAACCAGCTGGCAAAATCGTAGCCCAAAAGGGGCGGTATGGCGGCCATAGCCACAGCGAGGAAGATCACTACAGGTGTATAGTAAGCGGCAAAGCGATCGACCAACTGCTGCGACGGTGCCCGTTGGGACTGGGCTTCTTCAACTAAGTGCATAATGCGCGATAGGGTATTATCGGCTACTAGGCGATCAACTATCACTTCTAGGCTACCATTGCCATTGATGGAGCCGGCGAAGACCCGGTCGCCTTCTACCTTATCCACGGGAATAGACTCACCGGTTATGGGTGCCTGATTAACCGCCGAACTGCCCTGACGTACTATGCCATCCATGGCGATCCGCTCACCGGGTCGCACTATAATGATATCGTCTAATGCAATCTCCTCTACCGGCAGGATCATCTCCACGCCGTCCCGTCGCACCAAGGCCTCCTTTGGTGCCAACTCCATAAGTGAACGGATGGATTGGCGCGTCTTATCCATGGTGAATGCTTGCAGCGTGTTACCTAAGGAGAAGAGGAAGACAACCATAGCCCCTTCATGCCACTCACCGATGGCTACCGCTCCTATGGCCGCCACAGTCATGAGAAAGTTCATATCAAGGCTACGATTCATTAGGGCGTAAAAACCACTGCGAGCCACGTAGAAACCACCGGTCAGCATTCCTAACACGAATAGGACTCTGCTAAGCAGCGGATTATGCCAGGCCAGCTCGGCTCCCCAGCCGGCCACGAGAAACGCACCAGAGACAAGGGTTAGTAAAGGACGTCTATTCTTAAGCCAAAAGCTACTTGGCTGTTTATTCTCCACTTTAGCTGTTAGAGGTAGCCCGCGATAACCAACCCGCTCTACCGCAGTGAGAATTCGAGCCTCGGCAGTGGCGGGAGCAAAAGCCAACAGACCATTGCTAAAGCTGAGGCTAACATAGGTAACCCCCGGCAGGCGACGCAACTGTAGTTCCAGTTTGGCAGCGCAGTCGGGGCAATCAAGCCCTTCAATGCGCATCTTTGCGCTTGCTACCGCAGGAGGGTCTGCCAGCAGCTGGCTGCCATAGCCCAGTTGGCTGATTATCTGCTGCAAGCGCTGTGTATCTAGGGCTGAATCGGCATAAACCTTCAGTTCGCCAGCGGCATAGGAGATATCGGCAGCTATAACACCCATTTGTCGCCGCACCACTTGGGCTAGTTTGGCGGCACAATCGGGGCAGTCGAGGCCCTCTATGCGGAATACTAGCGGTTCCTCTACCACATGGGCGGCTAAGGCAGCGGCCGCCTCGCGGCTACCCGGCTCCGCATGGGTGTGCCCATACTCATGGTGATGGTGGTGCCCGCAACTGCAGTCATCGTGGTGATGCTGGTGATCATGACCGTGGTGGTGGCCGCAGCCACAACTGGTCTCTACAGAGTTGCAGTTGCAGGCACCTGCGTCCGCCAGACCATCCCCTTCACTCTCACCATCCCCTTGGTGGTGATGGCCGCAGCCACAAGTTTCTGTATGTGTATGCTGCGACTCAGCGGCAGCTGGCGCATGGGCATGCTGGCAACCGCAGTTACAAGATGCAGAATGATGATGGTGATGATGTTCATGCTGATGCATATTCTATTCCTCCGTTTCCAAAGTATGCCGGACGTGATCGGCCGCCTGTGCCAGCATGCTAATCACGTGGTCATCATCTAAGCTATAGAGAACTTCTTTGCCTTCCCGTCGATTACGCACCAGGTGTAGGCCCCGCAATACCCGCAACTGGTGAGATACGGCTGATTGACTCATGTTTAGAACTTCCGCCAGATCACAGACACACAGTTCGCCGGCTCGCAAAGCCAGAATAATCCGCAGACGAGTGGGGTCCCCCATGGCTTTGAATACGTCGGCTAATCGCTGCGCTTGTCGTTCGGCCGGCAAGGCCTGCCGAGCCCGCGTGATGGCGCACTCGTGGATCTCATGTTCATCACAACAAGTTGCAAAATCCAGGTCGGTCATGACCTCCCTCCTCTCAATTTACCAGCAATATTCATATGAATGATTCCTCATATGTTCATATTAATTATACGTTATTAGCCTAGAAAATGAAACAACAAAAAGTCCGCGTTAGAGTTTCAACGCGGACTTTTGGTCATAACACTAGTTAAGTAAATTACTCACGGGAGAAGACAACGTTACCGTCGATGAGTACCTTCCAAGTCTTGCCTTCTACTTCAAAGGGATGCCCATCGTAAATGACGATGTCGGCGTCCTTGCCCGGTTCTAAGCTGCCCACGCGATCAGCGATGCCTATGATCTCAGCTGCGTTTATGGTAATGGCCTTGAGGGCTTCCATTTTGTCCATACCAGCAGCGGCTGCCATACCAGCCATCAGCGGCAGCGACTCCAGCGGGTTGACCGGCGAGTCGGTACAAATGGCCACCTTCACACCAGCCCGTTGCAGAACGCCCGGGGTGTCAAAGCATTTGTTGGTTAACTCATACTTGGTGCGATGGCCAAAGCTGGGACCAATAATAGCCGGGAGACCCTCTTTAGCCAGATGATGGGCGATTAGATGCCCCTCGGTGCAATGATCAAGAGTGATGTTCACGTCGAACTCGCGGGCAACGCGAATGGAGGTGAAGATATCATCGGCCCGATGGGCATGGGCTTTGAGCGGGATTTCTTTGCGCAATACGGGTAATAGAGCCTCCGATTGCATGTCGAGGGCTGGTAGTTTGGATACATCATCGCCAGCCTGCTCAATAGCTCTCAGATAACGTTTGGCCTTCATTAGGGCTTCGCGAATAATGGCTGCCGTCCCCATGCGGGTGCTGGGCATCTTCTTCTGGGCGTTGTAAACGCGTTTCGGGTTCTCACCAAAGGCACACTTCATGGCCACCGGATCTTTGATGATCATATCATCGATGCGGTCGCCATAGGTCTTGATAGCCACAAAGGTACCACCGATAACGTTTGCGCTGCCAGGGCCGGTACAAGCGGTGGTGACGCCGCCTTCACGAGCCTCCTGGAAGCTCCTGTCCATGGGGTTGATACCATCAATGGCGCGCAAATGGGCGGTGACGGGCGCAGTCATTTCGTTACCATCGTCACCCTCGAAGCCAATGGCTGTTTCCCACATACCCAGATGGCAGTGGGCATCGATCATGCCGGGCATGACCATACGGCCGCCCGCGTCGATTACTTCCGCATCGGCCGGAGCTTCGATATGCGGAGCCACTTCCACGATCTTGCCGTCTTTAACAAGAATACAGCCGTTTTCGATGATGTCACCGGCCATTGTGTAGATCTTACCGTTCTTGATTAATAACATTTGCCTACCTCCTACTAGTTTTGGGAGCCTATTGGCTCCTGTTAACACAAAAGTACATTTCGGCAGCTGCTCTTCTTTTCCTGCCTGGGCACGGTGTTGTCCAACCGCATTAATACTTATATTGATCGTAAGGCAACTATGCCTGCCATCCTTGCGCAGCAAAATAGAAAGAGGGCTGTAACGAAACAGCCCCTTCTTTCCTGTAGTCGCCCCTAGAGGTAGGTCCGCAGCCAGTCCACAATCATGTGCAGACGATGGACTCTGTGCCAAGGCTGACCGTTACGACTCATACCATGGAACTCATTGGGATAGCGTACGAACTTGACGGGTGCCTTATTCAGGAACTTAAGACCCGAATAGAGCATCTGCCCTTGTTCTATGGGGCAGCGCAGGTCATTTTCCTGCACCTCAATCAACACGGGCGTCTGCATGTTCTCCATGTAGGACCAAGGCGATTGTTGCTTATACCAGCTATCATCAACCCACGGTGGCACATCTTTGGCGCGCCGCATCCAGCGCCAACCGCCATCGGTGGTGCCAACCTGAGCAGCCCAATGAATGACAGGACGACTGCAAATAGCTGCTTTGAAGCGGTTGGTATGCCCAATAGCCCAAGCTGTCATGTAGCCACCGTAAGAACCGCCGGCTATGGCCACCCGCTCGGGATCAATCCAGGGGTTGTTGGCCAGTGCAGCCTCCAAACCGGCTAACACATCGGTATAGTCATGGCCACCCCACTCGTATTGGATGGCCTTGCAGAAGGCCTCACCATAGCCCTGGGAGCCTCGGGGGTTGGTGAAAATCACACCATAGCCCTGAGCCGCCATCAGCTGGAACTCGAAGAAGAAGGTATAGCCATACATCATCATGGGCCCACCATGAACTTCTAAGACGGCCGGATACTTCTTGGCCGGGTCGAAACCGATGGGTTGCATTACCCAACCTTCCACTTCAGGGCCACCTTCGGCTCTGAAGGTATAGCGGACAGGCGTAGATAGCTCCAATTCCGCCAGCAGTTCCTCATTGACTGAAGTCAGGCGCTCTTCCCTACGGCTGGCCACATCTAACAGATAGATGTCGGAAGGGTTAAGGAAGTTGCTGACAGCTAAGGCTGCCTTGGTCTGATCTTGATTGAAGCTATAACCTACCAATACTTGTTCATGGGCCGTCAAATACTCCACCTGTCCGCTGGCTATGTTCACATTTGCCAAGCGGACAGCACCGTCGACGGATACGGGAGCATAGACGGAGGCACCATCGTTGGCCCACATTAGGGGCAGACTGCCAACGGCCCCCAAATCAGTCAAAGCAATGGGAGAGAAAGTGCGATCGAAATTGGGTGCCACCTCACGGGCTTCCCCACCTTGGCGGGGCTGCACATAAAGCTTGGCATTGTCGTAGCCCATCTGCTTGACGAAGGTGGCAGTAAAGGCAACCTGTTGACCGTCGGGACTGTAAGCACCCGCCCCCACACTGAACTCACCGCCAACCAACTGCTCCGGTTCGCCGCCATCGGCGGGAATAGCCCAGAGATGCTGTTGCCAGGCTTCCCGATCGTAATTTTCGCCTCGCAGTGAGGTAAACATTATCTCCCTGCCATCGGGGCTAATATCGGCGATGCCACCGACCCGGTAGGGGTGATAGGTAAGCTGTCGGGGTTCTGCGCCCTCGTCTACGCTGACGACGCAGAGTTGAGGCCGCCGCTCACTGAAGTAGCCCACTCCGTCCAGCTTGTAGAACAACTCGGTGATAACTTTGACATCACGATTGTACTTGACAAAGGGATCGCTGTCGTCGTCCTTCTTATCTTCCGGTTCAATTCCCTCGGGAGTGATGTTAGCGATAAACGCCAGGGACTTGCCATCGGGGAACCACTTAAACTGGGTAACTCCACCCTTGACTCGCGTTAGCTGGCGGGCCTCGCCCCCACTAAGCGGTAACAGCCAGATCTGCGAGCTGCCACTGCGTTTGGAAAGGAATGCTAGAGTCTTGCCATCGGGACTGAACTCGGGGCGAGAATCGGAGTTGCTACCCGTTAGTCGCACCGGCTCCTGCCCGGGAACCACTTGGTAGATGGTGGACTCATACTTATTGTCCTTCTCGTTTACCCAAGTAGTGCTAAACACGATGCGGTCACCGGCAGGGCTAAGCTTCGGCTCTCCCGGCAGCTTAAACTTTAGTAAGTCTCTTTCCTGTACAGAGCGCTTTACTGTCACAATAACTGCCTCCTTTACACAGGTTTAATCAGTATTTCGGTATAAAACGGCCAGCTCCTTTAGTTGGCGAATTCGGAACAGGACTTTCTTCATCATTGATCCAATTGTAGCTTCAGTATTAGGGAGAGCATCAAGCCATTGGAGGTTACTGTGGTCTCACCGGTGTTTGTGGCGTGGCAGTGGGTATAGGAGCTGCTTTTTCCGTATTGCTGTCGGCGGCCTGCCCTAAGGACAAAGAAACACGGCTTACCATGGAAGTAGTAAGCCGCATCGTACAGTCAATAGCCGAGTTGACCGGCCCCTGCTGCTGTAAAGCCTTTGTGCGTGTGGCCCTAGGGGTCGCAGAAGCAGCCTGCGGTGAAATTTGGGGTATCAGTTTCTCTCCTACGAAAGAACCAATTTGCACCCATGGTGAGGTTCATCCCCACGGTTGCCGGGAAGAAAAATGTCCCTATTTTGCACGGTAGGCCTGTCCTTAACCGGGTTGTGGCTGAGGACAGGCCTAAACTTCTATAGGGCTACAAAGGCTTCTTTAGGTGCGCCACACAGTGGGCAGCACCAAGTATCAGGAATATCGGCAAAGAGAGTGCCGGGAGGGATATTGTTAGCCGGGTCGCCTTGGCTGGGGTCATAAATATAGCCACAAATGCTGCATTGGTATTGGGGTAATTGGCTCGTCGTTGGCTTAGGAGCCGTCGCCTGATAGGTCGGGGCCGTTTTCGGTGCCCGTCCCCGCTTTACCTGGTGGTAATAGGCGTAGGTCATGGGATTCTCATCGCCCAAGTGATCGCAATCCACTATGCGCCCTAGGAACACGGTATGTGTTCCACCATCGAGGGTATTGACAAGTTCCGCTTCCAAATAGCCCACGGTATTTTCTAGTATGATGGGTGCGCCAGTCTGCCCCAGACGGTAAGAGGTATCGGCCAGCTTATCGATTTGGCGGCCCGACTTGAAGCCAAACTTCTGGATGAGTTCCATGGGGGTGCTTTCCGCCAGAATTGAAACGGCGAACTTCCCGCTCTTGGCAATAAGTTCATGGGTTAAATTCTGCTTGTTGATGCTGATGGCTACCGTTGGCGGCTCGGCGCTGATCTGCATAATGGCGTTGGCCACTTGCCCATTGAGCTTGTCAGCGGCCGCCGAGCTCACTATGTAGAGACCATAACTCACCTTATAAAGTGCGGTTAAATCCATTACTCTTCCCCCTCTCTCATTTCCGCTACTAAGCCTTAGTGCTCAGAAAGTCCAAGATCTCAGTGGCATTAGTATCGGGCTTAGCTTTAGGAAATACCTTAATAATCTTCCCCTCTTCATCGATAACAAAGGTGGAACGCACCACCCCGTGGCTCACTTTGCCGTACAGCTTCTTCTCTTGCCATACGCCGAAGGCCTGAATGGCTTGCAGCTCGGGGTCCGACAAAAGAATAAAGGGTAGTTGATGCTTCTCGGCAAAGCGCTGGTGGGAGGCTTGGCTGTCCTTGCTGATACCGATGACAACCACATCCTCCCTTCGAAAACCTTCGTAGGCATCGCGAAAGGCACAGGCCTGGCGGGTGCAGCCGGGCGTATTGTCGCGCGGATAGAAATAGACGACCACCTTCTTTCCCCGGAAGTCGGATAAGGAGATGAACTTGCCATCTTTATCCGGCAGGGAAAAATCGGGTGCTTGCATACCAGCAGTCAGCATTTTTCTCGCCCTCCTTTTGCCCTTGAATTCGGCACGGTAGTTGCATAATCCTCTTCTATGAAAAAAGCGAGCCGTCAGTTGGCCACTGACAGCTCGGTCATAGTCTTAGACAGTCTTGACTTGCCAACGGCCCAGTCTAACCCAATAGGTAAGAGCAAGACCACGGAAGATCCAGTCCACAAGAACGGCCACATAGGCGCTCCACAACCCCCAACCAAAGATCAGCACAAACAGGTAGGAAAGGCCTAGACGAATTAATACGTTACCTAGAAAGACAACGAGGAGAACCGAGTTGGTGTCTCCTGCACCACGCAAGACGCCACTGCCCACAAAAGCAAGGGCTTGGGGTATCTGTGAAATCCCTATTATGCGAAGAACTTGGATGGAGGGAGCTATAACGGCCGGGTCATCGGTATAGATACGCACAAAAACACTCGGGATGATTATAAACAGTAACCCCATGATTCCCATGAACAAGGCACACAAGCGAGTCGCTCCCCAACCATAGCGTTCAGCTTCCTCCGGTGCGCCGGCACCCAGGTTCTGCCCAACCAGAGTGGTGGCGGCCACAGCAAAGCCGATACTTGGCATATAGGAGAGCTGTTCCACATTGCCCGAAAGCGTAGACACGGCCACCGCAGTGGTGCCCAAAACAGCCACTATCTTAACATGCAGCATAACACCTAGACTCATGACCAGGCGTTCTAGAGCAGCCGGAATACCGATACGAAAAATGCGGACAATGAGGGGCCAGTCAAGGGTGGAAAAGTCGCTCACCTGCAGGTGGAGCCCGCCCTTACCACGTAGCAGAGTACCGAAAAGGATAATAGCCGTAACTAGATGGGAAATGCTAGTGGCCAGAGCAGCACCCTGCACACCTAGGGCTGGTAGACCGAAATGGCCAAAGATCAAGGCGTAGTTGAGAACCACATTTAGCCCATTGGCTATAAGCCCAGCATAAAAAGGTGTTTTGGTATCACCGGCTGCCCGCAAGGCGCTGGTCATGATGGTTGAGAGCATTAGAAAGAATAACCCGGGGCTAAAGGCCACCAAGTATTGAATACCCAGATCGATGACTTCGTCCTTGGCCCCCATGAAGAGAGTTATTTCCCGGGCAAAGAAAAAACCCAAAGCGGCCAAGACCATTGCCAGAAACGAGGTTGTAAGCAATGCTTGCGCAGCAGCTTTGGCTGCTGCCTCTTCGTCTTTGGCACCAATAAAGCGAGCAACAAGGGCCGTAGTAGCAACGCCCAAGCCCAGAAAGATAGCTTGTCCCACGAACATGGGGCGGAAGCTAAGACCCACAGCGGCAATAGACGCCTGCCCCAAACGCCCCACCATGGCCATATCCACCATTTGGGCTAGGGTCTGCAGAAACATCTGGGCCATCGCTGGCCAGGCCAAAAGCAGAATTGTAGTGTATAAACTCTCCTTTTTGGGCTTGGCTACCGGTTGTACCGACACCAGTCTCCCTCCTCCCCAATAATGCAAATAGCAATGTTGGTGCTAATTGTAGAGGGTATCGAAGTATTTTGTCAAGCATTACCCTATTTACTCTTGCAGGTTTGGTATTATTAATAAGAATAGGTATTCTGGCAAGGGGAGGCATGGCTTGTGAAAACACGGGTTGAAAAGGCGGTGCAAGCTTTAGAAGCACGGCTGTTAGCTTTCGCCAGCGAGTTGGTGCAAATTGAAAGCTTGACCGGGAAAGAGGAAAAGGTAGTACGGCGCATTGCAGCGGAAATGAAACAACTGAGCTATGATAGGGTCATCATTGATAGGGTGGGTAATGTGATCGGCGTCATCGGTAATGGCCCCACCAAGTTGCTGTTCGATTCCCACGTTGACCATGTGGCTGTCCACGATCCGGAAGCTTGGGAACTACCCCCTTATGGCGGGGTGATAAATAACGGCAACCTTTATGGCCGTGCCGCATCGGACATGAAAGCTTCTGCTGCCGCCACCGTGTATGCGGGCGTAGTAATAAAGCAACTGGGGCTAGATGCGGGCAAGACCATTTATGTTTGCTGTTCCGTTATGGAAGAAGATTATGATGGTGAAGGACTCTACCACGCCATCGTTGATAATTCCCTACAGCCCGACTATGTGGTCATTTGTGAGCCCAGCTACCTGCGAGTTACACTAGGACACATGGGACGGGCCATATATAAGATTACGGTGCCAGGCATATCGGCCCACGGTTCAGCCCCAGAAAAGGGTGTTAACGCCATCTACAAAGCCCAGCAAATCGTGGCTCGCGTTGAACAGCTGGCCAAGGAGTACATGCAACGACCGGCAGGGGAGCGCCCATCCTTAGCCCTCACCAAGATAGAAAGCACGGCCGTTTCCCTCAATGCCATTCCAGCCAGTTGCACTCTCTATCTGGACCGTCGCCTCATTCCTGGTGAAACGGAGGAGTCGGTGGCGCAAGAAATGGATGCCCTGATAGCCGGCACCGACGCCACCTGGGAAATCTACGAAGCAGAGTGCACCAGCTGGACGGGAGAAACCATCACCCTCCGTTCTTTCTTACCCGCCTGGGAAATCGGGCGCGAACACCCCCTGACCAAGAGCTGTATCAAGGCCTATAAAGAGCTGCTGGGCCAAGAACCGCAACTGTATAAGTGGACTTTCTCCACCAACGGAGTAGCTACAGCCAACCGACTGGGCATTCCTACCATTGGTTTTGGGGCCGGCATTGAGGCCATGGCCCACAAGACCAACGAGTATTGCCCGGTGAGCGACATAGTAACTGCCTGCCAGTTTTATAGCCTTTTGCCGGCCTATTTGCCGTAAGATACAACAGACGGACGCGAAGGCGTCCGTCTGATTCTGCTCTAACGAAGACAGGCCCACAGATAAGCAGCTTTTGAATCTCCTTTCCGTTGTTATCGAAGAGCCACTTAACCGACTTACCGTAGCTCTCTTTGCCATCAAGTTCCCAGTAAGAGGGATGCTTGACACACTCTGCAATCCGCGTCAGTTCCGTTGAAGAGCTACCCATTTCAACTCCGTCTAAAATAGAGAAACGCTTAACATATTTCACGTCTAGGCATCCGGTTGCTGTGTTTGTGCCTCGGCAACACTTGCTATTAGGTTTTCAAACTTGGCCAGCCTGTCTGGTTTGACTTGAGACAGTTTTGCCTTTGCTTCATTTCTTCCTCCCGCTTCATTAAGTCGTCTATTCACCTGACAGTACCGCTGTTCTATGTCAGTTCGCTAGCCAGTGCATCGGGCGCACCTCTCTTTTCCAGCTCGCTATAACAATGAAGTACAGCAATATAAAGAGATGCCCCAATAAAAGACCAAACCAATATGGCAAGTAAATAACCTAAATAGTACTGAGCCAGCCGATTGAGCAGCAAGCTCATTACTCCACTGGTTAAGAAAATAGTGATGAGCAAACGGATTACTTCCCCCAGGTTTCTGCACATAATCGCAAGCCCTTTCATAAAACCCGCCAACAAACCCAGGTCTTCGTAAACGATAGCAATTTCCCAGAAGAAGAGATAAATCACGGTAACTACCCCAACCATAGAAGACACTAGAGGATGAACGAGCTCCAACACGTTTGAAGCAATGTTCGAGACGAGTAGCCACAATAGTCCTATCAGCAGTAGGCGCAGGAAGAAATGTTGACAGTCGGCCCAAAAGGTGGGCATATCAACTTCCTCGTCCCTTAGGGCCCGCAATCCTCCCGCCAAATAGCCGGCGGTGAGAAGACTCTTGAGGAGGCTTATGGCTAAAGCAAGCACAAATACCCCAAAGGAATCGAGAGTACTGCCCAGATTGGGACGAGGTATCACGTCGTCTATTTCCGGGATAGAAGCACGAATAGTAACCCTAAGCAGAAAGCCTAAATCAGGCAAGGCCCATTTCTCGAGGAACAGCATGTTAACAAGAAGCATCCCTAGAGAAAATACAACTGGCAATAACCACAACCAATGTTGCTTGCGTACCACATTAAAGCCAGCCTTTACCCAAGTCATAGCGCAACTCCCTTCTTCAGTCTTCTGGTAACAGAGAGTCCACGAACTCAAACTGCATCAGAAAAAAGTCGCCGTGTTGTAGGGCCTCCGGTTTGAGTACACCGTTTCTATCGAAGGCAGAGGCGATCCCGGAGGTACTCCAAACCTGGTCAGAAAACGCCAAGATCGCCAACGTAAGTGGTTTATTTTTCTCAAAACGTAGTCTATCTGGCCCCACAAAAGTCGGGTGATGATAATGGCTGTCCGGTTTGACCGGCAGTGTGATATGGTGAGTAATAGAACCAAGACCATAGTAAGAGGCAGAGGAAGAACCGAATCCGAATCGACATTCGCCTGTTTGCTCATCAAATTCCGAGTAGATGTACATATGCGCGAATGGCTTCGTATCTTCCAACATGAAATCTAGGCTTCTAGCAGTCCAAAAGTGTCGTTCTACCAGCTCTCCATCCCGATAGTGAGCAATCTGTTTCCTGAAGTGCAGCCCCTCTAGAATGCTCCGCCCGATTTCATAATGCAACACATGATCTTGAGAGATATCTTTTGCTACAGTAGACAGCTCTTGGTCTACTCGCACCCTTCTAACGAACACCGGGCGTCGCAGAAGGTACACGTTGTATGAGCAAATCAGCACCAGAAATATGAAGGCAATGGCAGCCAGCGTCAGGTTAAATTTGCGCATCCAACCACCTCCATCTACAGTTTATTCTGAACACACCACATAATTTCCTCCATGCGCGCAAAGAAAACAGCTGCGGGATTCCGCAGCTGTTCGTGTCACTTCTTCGTCGGCTTCTTCTTCACCTTATCCTGAGCATAACGTTCAGCCTCGCTATAAATGCAGCCGCAGTACTGCTGGCGATAGAGACCCATCTCCTTGGAAAGCTCTATGCTACGCCTAAAGCCAGGGCGAAAGTCCATATATAGAAAAGGGATTTCGTAGGAGGCAGCAATGGCTTCCCCCGTCTGCAGCAGCACTTCGTGCTTTTGATAGGGGCTGATCAATAGAGTGGTGGTGAACGCATCAAAGTTGCCATGTCTGGCAATGCGGGCCGTCTGTTCAAGGCGCATTTGGTAACAGAGGGGACAACGCACCTGTTCCCGCCAAGCGGCTCGACGTAGCCATTCCTGATAGTCATAGTCACCCGGGCTAAGCACGGGCAGTTCTACTGCCTCTGCGAACTGCAGAAAGGAATCCAGACGACGTTGGTACTCCTGGGAGGGATGAATGTTGGGGTTATAAAAGTAGCCGTAAACCTGGTGGCCCGCCTCTCGCAGAGCCTCTACACAATAGGAAGCGCAGGGGCCGCAACAGGCATGCAGTAAGACTTTCATCTAGATACTCCTCTCAGCTAATAATCGGGTCTTTTTAGCTATTAGTTCGTCCAGGCGTTCCATATAGACCCGTGCGTCTTTTGGGTTGCTTAATGCCACAAGGGTGCCGTCAGCGTTAAGAAACTTGCTGGCGGCTCCGCCACCCAAACCGATAATATGCTGGCGCTCCGAGATCATGATCATATTATAACGGCAGGCATGCCCGGGCAGAGTCCACCCCACGTTTTCTTGGCCGCCTAGAATATTGCGCTGTCGATATAAGTAATAAGGATGGTAGCCGGCTTGCCGCAGCGATTGGCTGGCCACTTCTACCATGCGAGCTGCCAGCTCGGCACTGGGCAGCATACCCTGCCAACTGTCCTGCTCGGCGGTGAAACGGGAGGCCCGCTTGGGCGAGAACATGTGCAAGGTTATGTTTTCGGGCCCTAGGCCCAACACCCATTCGAGGCTGGCCTGCACTTCACTCAAACCTTCCTGTGGTAGGCCTAGAATCAGGTCCATATTCAGCGTGGCAAAAGATCCCCTAGTGCGGATCACGGCCGCTTCTATATCGGCGGCGCTGTGGGGGCGGCCAATTAAGTCGAGGGTTTTCTGCTGCTTGGTCTGGGGGTTGATGCTGATACGCCCAACCCCTGCCTCCACCAGCTCTGCTATATGCTCCTCGGTTAGGGTTTCCGGTCGGCCGGCCTCCACTGTTAGCTCCTGCCAGGGCTGGGGTAACGCTTGCCTTAGGGCCTGCAAAATCTGACCCAAATCTTTGGCAGGTAGGGCTGTAGGTGTACCGCCACCCACGTAAACCGAGTCCACAAAAAACCCCGCCTGCTTTACCTGCCGACCTACTGCCTCTATTTCTGCCAGCAAGGAGCTCACAAACCGTCGGCGTTCTTGCCCCAGTTCCCGCAAGGAGTGGGACGGGAAGGAGCAATAAAGGCAGCGAGAAGGACAGAAGGGAATGCCCACATATACGCTCACAGTCCGGGGGGATAAACTAGCTAAGAAAGGGTATTCAAACTGGGCCACTTCTCGCAGTAGAGCCAGTTTGGCCTCGGACACGCCATAGGTGGCCCGCATCTTAGCCAACGCCTCGGGAAGACTTAGCCCGGCGTCTAACCAACGGTAAAGGGGCTTGACTGGACGGACTCCCTGCATTTTTCCCCAAGGATCTGACATGAGCAGCACCTCCCTTCGTCTTCTATGGACAGCTTAACATAAGACCAGGGCATTAATAAAGCCTCCGACCTATAGGGTTACGTTACGCCAATATCATCTATATAATAGGAGCAGGTTGATTAGCGAAATCAGTTAGAGGAGGGGCTGCATTGACAGAAGAAAAAGCCTTAAGAGCGGTCGCCCCTGCTAAGAGACGGCAACTACCCATTGGGGTTCTGCTTCTACTGCCATCACTTATCTGGTCTACCGTATTTCCCTTTTCCAAGTTGGTGCTGGAAGTGATTCCCCCCACCCTACTGGCGGCTCTCCGCTTCAGCATCGGAGCTTGCTTCCTTACCGCCTATGCCATCTATGTATGCGGCTGGTATAGTTTTCTGAGCGGCTGGCAACGCAGCTGGCCCTGGTTCATTGCTTTGGGCTGCTCCGGTGTGTTCTTGAACAACCTGCTACAGAACTTGGGTCTCCGTCTCACCACCGCCAGCAGCGGGAGCCTACTCAGCTCGGTGGATCCCATATTCTCAGTCATTCTCTCCGCCCTTTTCTTAGGCGAAAGGATGAACGGCAAGAAACTGATCGGTCTGATGACGGCCTTTATCGGCATTATACTGGTAACCACCAATGGGTCCTGGATACTCGATTGGGGCGATAGCGGCCTAGGCAACATCCTGGTCGTTGTCTCGGCCCTAAGCTACAGTGTCTATACGGTCATGTCTAAACGGGTGTTGCGACACGAAGACCCTCCCGTTGTGGTGGCCTGGTCAACGATAATTGGGGCTCTATTGCTGTCCGTAGTGGCCCTCCTTACCGACTCGGTGCCCAGCTGGTGGGAGCTTAGCCTACCACTTTTGCTGAGCACCCTGTACCTGAGTATTGTACCCACTTCCGTATCGGTGGTGGCCTACGCCTATCTGCTGCAGCGGGTGCAGGCCTCTTCGGCAGCTGTAAGCTTGTTCTTAATCCCGGCCTTCTCCATCGTCTGGTCGGTTCTGTTGCTAAAGGAGCAGATTAGTTGGGCCACTATTACGGGTGGCAGCCTCATCATAGTGGGGGTTGCCCTAGCCGTTCTGGGTGGCCGCCAGCAGTTGAACTCATAGAACTTGAGGGAGGCAGATACATATGGACATGATCACAGCCAGAAACGAACGCACCAAGTGGTGGCGAGAGGCCCGCTTCGGCATGTTCATCCATTGGGGGCTTTATGCCATCCCCGCCCGCGGCGAATGGGTACGCAAGGCCGAGAGCCTTTCCAACGCCGACTACCAGCCCTATTTCGAGGAATTTAATCCGACCGCCTATGATCCGGTTTCTTGGGCAGCAGCTGCCAAAGCCGCTGGCATGCGGTACGCGGTGATGACCGCCAAGCACCACGACGGGTTCTGCCTCTTTGATAGCCAGCTTACCGACTATAAGGCCACCAATACGCAGGCCGGCCGCGATTTAATCCGTGAGTTTGTGGACGCCTTTCGGGCAGCAGGGTTGAAGGTGGGACTCTACTATTCCCTGTTGGACTGGCATCACCCCGACTATCCTCACTACGGTGACAAGCATCACCCGCTGCGCCATGATGAGTCACTGAAAGGGATAGAGCACGATTTTGATAACTACCTCGATTACATGCACGGGCAGGTGCGGGAGTTATGTACCAACTACGGTCCCATCGACATTTTCTGGTTTGATTTCTCCCATGACAATATGACGGGCGAGACATGGCGAGCAAGTCAACTCATAGAGATGGTAAGAAGCCTGCAACCCCAGGCGATCATCGATAACCGCCTAGAGGCCAGCGGTGAGGTAGCGGGCAGCATCCGGACTCGTAACCCCAAACCCTATGCGGGCGACTTCGCCTCGCCAGAACAGATCATTCCACCAGCGGGCATCGTGGACGAAGATGGCAACCCCATCCCCTGGGAGGCATGCATCACCATGAACAACAACTGGGGTTACTGTGCCAGCGATAAGAACTACAAGTCGGCCAAGCAGTTGATCCGCAAGCTGGTGGAGTGTGTCAGCAAGAACGGTAATATGATCTTGAACGTGGGCCCCAACGCCAAAGGGGAAATCCCCGCCGAGGAAAAGCGACTCCTGGCAGAGATAGGCGCTTGGATGCGGCAAAACGGTGATAGTATTTACGGCTGTAGTCGGGCAGAGCTGCCTAAACCAGAGTGGGGTTACTACACACAAAAGGGCAAGAAACTTTTTGCCCATGTCTTTGAACCACCCATCGGGCCTCTAGGCCTAGCCGGACTTAATGGCCGGGTGAAAAAGGTACGACTGCTGGCCGACGGCTCGGAGCTAAGAATAGTGCAGCCTTGGAACACCCTGGATTTCAGCGACTATATCTTCGTCAATTTTGGGGAGCCGGAACACTTAACCCATCCCGTGCCAGACGACATAGATACGGTACTTATGTTAGAACTTGAATAAAAAGGAGGGCAAATTGCCCTCCTTTTTGCAGCCTGGCAACCGTGCCAGCATGCCTTCCTCCCGTTGAAATAGCCCAAGATCTCTGTCCCAGAATCTAGTTCACTTTATGGGACTTCACTGTTTTCATCGGGGTCAACTCAATATCTCTAATGCCCTGGCGGTCCGGCTTCGTACCAGCTGGGTATATGGGTAGAGAAGCCATCATACCACTGTAGCACACGCTGAGCCTGCCGAAGAGAAGTGGCTACTTCGTTCTCCCCGAAGGGAACAGCCCAAGGAATCGCACCTAATATGTTACTCGCGACATAGAAGGCCAGCAGTTTGAAGAACAGGTCGGGCACAGCATCGTTGAAATAACCGTTGATACGACCAGAAGCAAAGGTGCTACTTATTTCAACGCAGAAAGTGATGCGATTAAACTCTTCCCAGGGGTCGCCGTAATCGGAGCGGTTGAAATCGATAATACCGAGCTGCCGCTGTTCATTGATAATCATATTGCCAACATGGAAATCCCCATGCTGAAATGACTGAGGTCTGCCTTCCAGTAGTGCCATATTGGCGTAGAGATAGTCAATTACCTCCGCTGAACCTGCAAACTGAATCTCACATGTCCGGTAGTTATCTATCTTGCGCTCGACCTTGCGCTTAAAGCGTTCCTCCCACGAGGCAAGGGCTTGAGGTGCAGGCAAGCTGTGGATGATCTTTAGCTTTTGCCCTGCCTCATACCCGAGCTGATACTGCTCCTCGGCAGTTAGAGTTGGTAGAACCTCCTCAGCATCGTCTCCGTCAATCCAGGTAAGCAATATGTAGGCATTCTGACCATGATTACAGAGCCCGCATTCTAGGGCCCGAGGCACAAGAACGCCGGAATTAGATAGCCTCAAAAGGGCAGCGAACTCGTTCTGTTTATGCTCGTAGGATGCGCGATCCGAAATGCGCAGCAGAAGTTTTTCATTGTCTATTGTTTCAATGTAGAATTTCTTATCACTGGACCAACCCTTAGTAAGAGGCCGTACTACTCGCCATGTGGCTGAACTGGGAATATCGCTATATATCTCTACCATGTTCCGTCCTGCCTCTAAAACAAGCGCATCTGCTCGTTGTTGTTGCTGGCCTTGGGTGTGATACCCAGATGCTCGCAGGCCAGGCGGGTGATCATGCGGCCCCGGGGAGTACGTTGAAGGAAGCCAATCTGCATGAGATAAGGTTCCAGCACATCTTCGATGGTATCCGGCGCTTCGCTGATGGTGGCCGCCATGGTATCCAGACCCACTGGCCCACCATCGTAGCGCTCAATGATGGTAGTAAGTAGCTGGCGATCGGTAGCGTCTAGACCCAGCTCATCAATCTCCAGCAACTGCAAAGCGTCTTTGGCCACTTGTAGTGTAATTACACCGTCGCCCTTAACCTCCGCATAATCGCGCACCCGGCGCAAGAGGCGATTGACGACCCGGGGAGTGCCCCGCGCCCGTCGGGCCAGCTCATAGGCTCCGTCCTCAGCCAAGCTAATGCCCAGAATACGGGCGGAGCGGAAGGCTATGGTCTGCAAGTCCTCCTCCGAATAGAACTCCAGGCGACTGATTACGCCAAAGCGGTCCCGAAGGGGAGCGGAAAGAGCTCCTGCCCGGGTAGTAGCCCCAATGAGCGTAAAGGGTGGCAAATCGAGGCGAATGGATCGGGCACTGGGGCCCTTGCCGATTATGATATCAAGGGCATAGTCTTCCATAGCCGGATAGAGCACCTCTTCCACACTACGGTTTAGGCGGTGAATCTCATCGATAAAAAGGCAATCGTGGGGGCTCAGATTAGTTAACAGAGCCGCCAAATCGCCGGGGCGCTCGATGGCCGGCCCAGAGGTGACACGTAGGTTGACCCCCATTTCATTGGCTATTATATGGGACAAGGTAGTCTTACCAAGCCCCGGCGGGCCATAAAGTAGCACGTGATCAAGGGCCTCGCGCCGCTGTTTGGCAGCCTGAATAAAGATGGCTAAGGTCTCTTTTACCTTGTCTTGACCAATATACTCATGTAGATAACGTGGCCGCAGGCTGTTTTCCAGTTCCGCGTCTTCATAATGTAGCTCTCCGGCAACTATGCGTTCATTCTGCATCATTTCTCCCCCTATCTGCTACGCGACCCCAAGTATTTCAACGCTTCCCGCAGCAAGCCGGCTTCACTCTCCAAGGCATCAGGCTGCTGTTTGGCGGCTGCACGCAGAGCCCCAGCCGCCTCATCGGGTCGGTAGCCCAAAGCAGTGAGGGCTGCCAACACTTGAGCTTGCACGCTTTTATCTACTAGGACGGTCGTTTCATCATCCAAAGCGACCGAGTCGGCCTGATCAGCCAATTTGTCTTTAAGTTCCAAGACTAGCCGCTGTGCCGTCTTTCTGCCTATGCCAGGTATTTTCGTTAACACTCCTATTTCGTTCTGCAATATGGCGCGACAGAACACCTGACTGGGCAAAGCATCCACGATACTAACGGCCATTTTCGGCCCCACGCCCGAAACGGTGAGAAGGGTTTCAAAGAGGGCGAGGGTTTCTGGCTCGGTAAACCCGTAAAGGGATATATCATCTTCGCGTACTTGCATGTAGGTGTGCAGCATGACTTCGCTGTTGAGCGCTAGGCCGGCTAGTAGGCGCTGCGGGACATAAACCCGATAGCCCACATCGTTAACCTCTAAGACAACAAAGCTGGGCCCCTTGTAAACCAGCTTTCCCCGCAAGTATGCAATCATTGGCTCATTGCTCCTTCCCAAATGGCAGTAGGTTTTGGAACTGCATGCTATGGCTGTGGCAGATGGCGATGGCTAAGGCATCGGCCACATCATCGGGTTTGGGAGCACTAGCTAGATTGAGCAGAGCCTTCACCATATGCTGCACCTGTTGCTTCTCGGCCCGACCAAAACCGACCACCGCGTGTTTCACTTGTAGTGGAGTGTATTCCACCACTTGCACCCCCTGTTGGGCTGCCGCCAGCACCACCACGCCCCTAGCCTGAGCCACAGTAAAGGCCGTTGTAGTGTTGCGGTTAAAAAAGAGCTGTTCAATAGCCAGGACCTCGGGTTTATGCTCGGCGATAAGCTCCGACAACTCCTGATGCAATAGCAACAGGCGCTCCGCCAAGGCTGTGCGGGCAGGTGTGCGTATGCAACCATAGGCGATGGCCTTGCCCGTACCTTGGCGCCCAGGCTCTACAAAGCCATAGCCGGTAATGGCTAGGCCCGGATCAACTCCCATGACAAGCACAATAATCTCCTCCTTATGCTACTTGTCATCCTTTCGACAAGCAAAGGGCAAACACCTGCTTGCCCAAGAGAAGGAGCAAGAATGGCAAGCAAAAGGGGCTGTCGCAAAACAGCCCCATACTTGGCGCAACACGCCCTTTTGCTTGATTGTTCAGTCTAGCGATCTAATCCTTCCAGTACTAGCGCCAGCTCATCTTCCGAGTGCACCAAAATACCTTCCCTTAGCTGCTGCTGCACCTCCATTGGCAAGCGTGTCACCGACATGTCCTCGAAGCGCTGAAGAAGAACGGCCGTCACTCTATCTTTTCCCCGCCAGACGGCAACACAACCATCCTGTTCGCCAACCCAGAAGTGGGTCTGGCAGTCGGGACAATCGGCTTTCACTTCTCCCTGCATAAGGATTACGTCATCTAGTCGCGGCTCCAATTGCATGGCGTGCACGGCCAGTTCCATATCATGGGGAGCCACCTTGAGTAGTTCGGGGGTAAGGTCCGGCTCTGCCACCAATAGTTGGTGCCCACAAGCATACTGCAACCTGTAAGTGACAAGGGCGTTGGGACCAAAGAGTTCCGCCCAATAACGTGTATATTCGGGCTCTCGTATACTATTAGTCTCCGCATTAACAAAGAAGGACGTCAGCCAGCCCGATGCTATAAGCGCATAGGCACAGATCACCACACCCAGCAAAACCAGCCAACGACGCACTTCTGCTATCACCTCCTGGTTACTATAACCAGGCTTAGCATAACCACAAGTTGGTAATTGTATACCCAAAAAGCAGCAGCCCTGCCCCTTGCTTGGCTGCTGTTTCTATCTAATCAAATTTTGAACAGGGCCTCCCCATCTTTACTTCCGGTTGGGACTGTCTGGTTTCCGCCAAGAGTTGCTCTGCCCGCAGTTGGTAGGCACGGGCTAGTAACAGGCGGATCTCCCTATGGGCTGGTTTCCTGGTTAAGGCCCTTTGCAGGTAGTCAATGGCCAAGGCAAGTTCCCGCCTCTCCAAGGCCAACTCCCCTAATACACGCAGGGATTGGAAGATGGCCTTGCCCCTCCGTTCACAATCGCGCAGTTCCAGCCACGCCAGTTGAGGGTGGCCGTATTGATAGTAGTAAAGCCCCAACTGCAACCAAGCGTCCAGATCTTCCTCAGGACGCAGAATAGGTAAGAGTTTGCCAAGTAACCCTATATCCCCACTAATGACCGCTAGGCGCAAGACTTGCAGTGTCCATCTATGGAAAGCCCTTAACTGACTGACCTGCGTTGGTGCAACGTGGAGGGAAAAGCAATGACGCCCCTCCATGTACCACTGCAACTGTTGGCAGACTGCTGACAAGATAGGGTCTCCGAGAGAATTCACCGTATTGATGGTGTTCTGAGCCTCATCCCTTTCTCCCATCAACCAGCAGGCCGCCAGCTTGAGCAGTAGGGGCTCTGCCGCCCGTTTGTGGTGCTTATGCCAGCGCCCAGCCCACTCGATGCAGCTGCGCCATTCCCGGCAATGAAAAGCACTTCTAGCCGCTATAGCCAGAAGGGCCGGATCAGTAGGAGTGCTGGCGAGACGAGCTTCCACTAAAGCCAAGGCTTGTCGGTGCTGACCAGCGGCTGACAACAGGCAAATCTGATTGATTCGCATCAAACTCCCCTCCCGAGGTCCAACAAAAACACGTGGGGCTGTCGCAAGAACAGCCCCTCTTCTTTATGGTACCGCTTGGCCGTGGCCATACTAGAGTACCAGTACCCAACAGTTCGCCAAGGGCAGCAACGACACTCGCACCGGATCGCACCGTTCAAACTGTCTGAGAGTCAGAAACTAGGCGTCTACTATGGTGTGGCGCATGACTGCTCGGCCTGTAGCCGTTGCTTTCCCTTGGCTCCCTCGCTCTAGTGATTGGGCCAACGCGCTGTGCGTAGAACCAACGGTCCAATGGCAATGACTGCACGAAGTACCCTAACGGACAGGCCCTGTACCTCTAGCCACCGTACGCTTGCCAGATGAGCTCCAGGGTCGTGTCGTCACCGGGAGCAGTCGACCGGTAGGCTACACGGGTGTAACGTAAGAACACGTTGGCAACCAGCACAATGGCTTCACCGGACTCTACCTCTTGTTCCGTGCCGTCGTCAATCCAATCCACATCGTTGGGGCTAATCTGTAGCTTGACAGTGGCCGGGTTGGCACCTGTGTTCTTGATAAACCAGGTGTAGTTGGGAACACGGCTGACATCCTGCGAATTGGAACCGGCGTAAGTGTCAGCGGTGTTTACGTTTTCCGTGTCCTCCATAAAGGTAGAGACAGACGCTACCTGTAGCACACCGTTGGCATCCGTGAGCAGTGCCACATTGTTTACACCATCATTGCCGTATACGAGGACACTGTCAGTGGTGTTGTCAAGGTCGCGAATATCTAAATCGGTGGCATCGACAGTGATGCTACCACCATTGTCCTGGATAGCGAGAGCGCCAGTAGCGTCAGTGAGCAAGGCCCGGTTATCTGCACCGTCGTTACCATAGACCAGCACGCTGTCAGCGGTATTATCCAGATCACGGATATCGAGATCGGTGGCATCAACGGTTATGCTACCGCCGTTGTCCTGGATAGCTAGAGCACCAGTGGCGTCGGTGCGCACGGGCTGATTGTTCACGCCATCGTTGCCATAGACTAACACACTGTCGGTGGCATTGTTCAGATCCCGGATGTCAAAATCAGTAGCCTCGACGGTCAGGCTAGCACCGTCAGTTTGAATAGCTACGGCTCCTGTGGCATCTACCTTTATTGGCTGATCGGTACCATTATCGTTACCGTAGATTCGAACCCTCAATTCTGAGGGTGCATCTTGGAAGACCTTGTAGTTGGGCATCTATCCTCACCTCTTGTTGGTGATTTGTGAATGCAGCTAGCTGCATTTGTACCAACATATGCAGATATACTCAGCAGTGTGCGCCCAATATTAACTATCATGCTGGATTGTCAGATATACCGACCGCAACATATACTGCTACAAAAGCAAAGGAGGCGATGCCCTTGGCCACCATATTTCTTCCTGCTCGTGGCGATACCTTCGTCTATCAGTTCCTACCTTACCGCAATTACGCCCGCTCGCGGCATCTTTCCACTGGACGGGACCGTAATGGCTCACTAGGTTATACATTAATCAACTTCGATCTCCAATCGGTTTTGCCGGTAAACGCTAGCATAACCAGTGCCCAGCTTCTACTTACCTTATATGATGTACAGCAACCAAATCTCCAGGCGACCTACAAGGTGTGCCGGATTACCAGTCGCTGGCACTGGCGGAACGTTACCTGGTGTACCCTTCCCTTCTTTGATCCTAACCCCTTGCTGGTTTTCCCCTCACCTGACATAGGCTTACTCAGCCTGGACCTGACCACCCTGGCACAGAAATGGTTATCGGGTGAACACGCGGAACTGGGTGTTTTGATCAGTCCAGCAGAATCAGCTCGGGGTGCCTACTTCAAAGCCTATTCCAGCAACGCAACCAAGTCCGACCGTTGGCCTCAACTTATGGTGGAGTATACTCTACCAGAAGCCATCATCACTCCTCCCTCTTTTGTCGACAACCACTCGGAGTTGATAGTGCCAGCCAACGACACCAGACAGCTAACACAAGATGTGAGTTTGACTCGCATTATGACTGTCTTGATTACTAACTCCGGTCCAGGTACTGTAACAGCGCACTTAGAAATATCAGCCGATGGAAACAACTTTGTCAGCAGTAGCGCCCCCCGCGTCATCCAGCCATCCGAAACTGATCGGCTGGTGGCCGACATCTTTGCCCGCTATTTGCGGGTGGTAATCACTAATACCACGGGGGCCCAAGCTCTCGTAGACGTCTATTTCCAAGGGCAAATAGCATAAAAAGCAGGCGGTGCAATGCACCGCCTGTTTTACTTGCCGTTTATTCACCAGCCTCAGGCAGATCGGCGTTGGTATATACGTTCTGCACGTCATCGTGATCTTCCAACGCGTCCAGCAATTTCAATACCTTCTCAGCCACCTCACCCTCAACGGATACGGTGGTTTGCGGAATCATTGAAATCTCCGCTGAGGAAATGGCAATACCCTGCTCCACCAAAAAACCACGCACGCTCTCCAACTGGGCCGGGTCGGTAATAATCTCAAAACTGTCTTCCTCGACCTGTAGATCCTCGGCACCCGCTTCTAGAGCCAAGAGCATCATTTCATCTTCCGAACGGGGTTCTTGTTCTCGGTCTACAACTATGAGCCCCTTCTTGTCAAAAAGATAGGAAACACAACCATTTTCTCCGAGATTGCCACCATGTTTGCTGAAAATGTGGCGGATGTCGGAGGCGGTACGATTGCGGTTATCGCTGAGCAGATCGACCATAATGGCTACGCCACCGGGCCCAAAACCTTCATAGGAGAACTCATCGTAGTTGTCGGAGTCGGCTCCCCCTAGACCACGTTGAATGGCGCGCTGGATGTTTTCATTGGGGAAATTGTAACTGCGAGCTTTTTCTAAGGCCATGCGCAGGGCAAAGTTGCTTTCCGGATCACCACCGCCATGCTTCACAGCCACAATTATCTCTTTTGCCACCTTGGCAAACATCTTTCCCTTTTGGGCATCGGCCTTTGCCTTACGATGTTTAATATTGTTCCATTTTGAATGGCCAGCCATTGTTTTTCATCCTCCTACTTAATATAACGAATTGAACTATAGATTAAGCTCTGGCATGGGGGCTGGACGACGCTTATGCTCACTCCGCTGGTGTAGGCTGTCAACTATGGCTTTCACCTGGGCATCGGCTTGACCCGTCAGAATGTAGTCGTCCAGCTGGTCATAGGTAATCCCCATTTCGCCTTCATCGGTCTGACCCTGCCAAAGGCCGGCTGAGGGGGCCTTATCAATTATGACCTGCGGAACACCTAAATGGGCTGCCAGTTCCCTTACCTGCCTCTTCACCAGGGGGCCAATGGGCATGAGGTCCACACCGCTATCCCCGTGCTTGGTAAAATAACCGGTCACCCACTCGCTGCGATTAGTCCCTCCTATGACCAAAGCCTGGCGCAACGCGGCATAATAGTTGAGAGTCAACATGCGCAGACGGGGCTTAATATTGGCCACAACAACGGGTGGTGTATCTGCCGTGACCGACAAGGTCTGGCACACGGTATCAAAGGCCTGGTTGAGATCCACGGTGATGACCGACAACCCAAAAGTCTCGGCACACAGCGTTGCATGCTCTGCATCAGTAGGATCACTGTAGCAGGGCATAATGATACCGAGAGCATCGTCACCAAAGGCACGAACGGCTAAAGCGGCCACCACCGCCGAATCTAGCCCGCCCGAAAGGCCAAAGACCACCCCTCGGCACCCGGCCCCGTAAACATACTCTCTCAGCCAATCAACCAACTGCTCCACTATCTGCCCCGTGTTCATTGTCTTGCCCCCTCCTCATGTACTCTTGGTTTCTATACATTAAAACGAATATGCAAGATGTCCCCGTCTTGCACTATATAATCCTTTCCTTCCAAACCAGCCTTGCCCGCCTCCTTGACTCTGGCCTCACTACCCAGTTGGACCAGATCGGTATACTTGATCACTTCGGCCCGGATAAATCCGCGCTCCAAGTCGGAGTGAATCTCGCCGGCCGCTTTCTTAGCTGTGGTGCCGCGCTTTATAGTCCAGGCTTTAACTTCATCGGCGCCAACTGTAAAGAAGGATATGAGTCCCAGCGTGTCATAGGCCACCCTCATCACCCGGTTAATAGCCGGTTCACTGATACCTAACTCTGCGAAGAATAACTCCCGATCAGCCTTATCCAGTTGGCTAATCTCTTCCTCAATCTGCACACAAAGCTCAATTACAGGCAATCCCTTGGCTGCCGCAGCTGTTAGGAGCGCATCGCGCTGTGGATAACTCTTGTTGCCAAATTGCTCCTCGTCCAGGTTGACCACTATCAACATGGGCTTGTCGGTAAAGAACGTGTAACTCTGTAGAGTAGCCCGTTCCTCTGGCTCAAGGTCCAAGCTGGAGAAGGGCAACTCTTGCTCTAGGTGGGCCAAACATTTCTCCAGTACGGCCAACTCTTTCATCTGTTCTGGGGTAATCTTCTTGCCCTGCTTTATGCGAGTTATACGTTTATCAACAAAGTCCAAGTCAGCCATTAGGAGCTCAAAGTTGATGGTTTCCATGTCGCGTACAGGATCGATGCTTTCTTCCACGTGTACCACGTCCGAGTTGCTAAAAGCCCGCACAACTTGAATCAAGGCATCCACTTGCCGCACCCCGTCAAGAAAAGCGTTCCCCACTCCCTGACCTTGGCTAGCGCCCCTGACCAGCCCGGGAAGATCGATCACCTGCATCTGAGCATATGTGGTTTTCTTAGGTTTGTATAACTCAGACAAAAAATCAATGCGGGCATCGGGCACTTTGGCAATGCCCACATTAGCCTCCACACGGAACTGGGACTTCTGCACCTGGGCTCCCGTGAGCAAATTGAACAAAGTTGTCTTCCCCACGGAGGGGAGCCCCACAATTCCACACGATAGCATTTATTAGAATACCGCCTTTCCTAGCTAGTCTATATCTGGCTGCACGGCCCTACTGATAATCCCATAGATGTCATGCAGCAATCGCTCCACGCGCAGGCTCTGCTCGTGGAAAGCGCGAATGTCTGAATGCAAAAAGACGATCTCTGCCAGTTTTTCCAACTGTTCCTTCTCGTCTTGACTTACGGCTTCCCCACTCAGTTCCTTCTTTTGTAGCTCCAAACTCTTCTGCATGAAGCTGTCAAACATTTTCTTGGCCTCGGGGTCCGCGTCTATTCTTGCTCTAGCGTCCCACAGTGCAACCACATCGGGGTGTTTACGTAAGTTTCTAGCCAGTGCATGGGCTTGATCGTAGACGTTCAATGTCTAACCCTCCCTGCATTAAACTGAAATCATTTTATCATAACAATACTCGCCACCGGGTGTAAAATCCTGCGACATGCGGGCACAGCAAACAAAGGCTTTCCTCGCTGCGTTGAGGAAAGCCATGCATTTAAACGCGATTCGACTCCCGATGGTATAGCCGGGCTGCCAAGAACAGAGAAAGCAAAGAGACTGCAAAAATGGCGATTTCAGTTGGCCAAATCCCAATGATGCGACCGAGATAGAGCATGGCCCAGAAGTTTGCAGCGGCGTGTAACAAAGCAGCCAGCAGGAAATAACGGCCCGGCTGCGCCTTCAGCCAGCCGTAGGCCACAATAAAGCCTAAGGCCAAATGTAAGCCGATGGCAGAAAGACGCTCAAACACCGCTAGCGGCATCCAAACGCCATTCTTACCAAAAGGAATGGCCACTAGACGCCACGCTTCCCAGACGCCGAAACCGAAACCAACTGCCAATCCGAGCGGCAACCAGCCTAAGCGCTCACCATTAATGAAGCGGTTTAGCCAGATTGCCAACATTCTAAAGGCTTCTTGTACCAGACCACTGATCAAAACTGTTACGGCACCGGTCAACAGCAAAGAAGCTCCCCACGTGGTCAGAAGGGTGTTGGCATAAATCTGCACCGGTGTCTGCAGAAGCAAGGCACCCGTAAAGGCTAAGGCACCCGTACTGATGGCAGGCAAGTACAGAGCCTTGCGGCCTGCAAAGGCGCCACGAAAGAAGACCCACAACCAGAGCACCCCAAAGATGAGGAACAACAGCGAATACCCAACTGTAAAATACACCGCCCGAGGTACCACGCCAGCACCTTCCTTCGTTCCATATACTGTTGATATTATCCAAGAAAAGAGCTTGTGGGTCAAGAAATCACCCTACCACGAGAATTTGGCGCTGACAGCTGGCGTGCTCTAATCCTAGCCCCTGTTTGCGCCCTCACAAGGGCTCCACCTTGGCTTGTCACTTGCAAGAAGGAGGTGAGATAATATTCGTTGAATTCGTGGCCACCTCTACATGCCAGACTTTTCCTGTGCTAGTCCAGCAGGCCAACCTTAGGCAGGAATTAGTCCAAGCTATCAAGAAATAGAGATATACTGGCGAAACGTTGGCCACAACTAATTGGGAGGGAGATTTATCTTGGACGACCCTGGAGGTAGTAGTAACTATCGATTACTGTTGATCATGTTGTTGCTTAGCTTTTCGGCTCTCTTTTCTGCCTCAGAAACCGCCCTATTTTCTTTGAGTCAAGTACGTCTACGCCAGATGCGGGATAAAGAGGTGAAAAAGGCCGATATAGTGCAACGGCTGGTCGATGACGGTAAGAGAGTCCTGACCACCCTGTTGGTGGGTAACACCGCAGTTAACATCTGGCTCACCAGCCTGGTCACCACCGGCTTTCTAGAGCTGTTAAACAGCTATGGGACTCAGATTGCTAGTGCACTTGCTACCGTAGTTACGACAATTCTGTTGTTGGTCTTTGGTGAAGTAACACCAAAGGCGATTGCCGCTTATGCCCCCGAATCTCTGGCTCTGTTCGCTAGCAGACCCATTTCATTGATACATTGGCTGCTTCGACCCATTGTGGGAGTTTTGCACTTCTTTACCGATTGGCACAATGAGGACAAGGGTGCATATACCCATGAGATAACAGAGGATACCATCAAGACAGCGCTCAACATGAGCGAAGAGGCCGGCACTCTCCAGCAGGAGAATCGAGAGATGATCTATGGTATCTTCGCCAGTGACGACACTTCCATCGGACGCATCATGGTGCCGCGGGAGCAGATCGTGGCGATCCCTGTTGATTTGCCTTTAGCGGAGGCCATCCAGATTCTAAATGAAAATGGATACTCCCGCCTGCCCGTCTATCGAGATGATATAGACCATGTGGTTGGCCTAGTCTATGCGAAAGACCTCTTGCCCCTCCTTAGGGAGCAGAGGGATCTGCAATTAGCCGATGTGATCCGTCCGATCATGCGTTGCCGGCCTACTCGCAAGCTTAATCATCTGCTACAGGAAATGCGGGCCCGTCGCATGCATATGTGTATTGTTACAAATGAAATAGGTAAAACCATTGGTTTAATTACCATGGAAGACCTCTTAGAAGAAATAGTAGGCGATATAGCTGACGAATACGACCACGAACCCGCCTCGACTATTGCTGAGCGGGAGGTGGTCTCATGTTAGGGTTGATCGCAACCTTATCCCTTTGGCTTTCGAGTTTCCTCCTGGTGGCCTTCTTCGCCGCCGCAGAAACTGCGTTTATTAGGCTTGATAACCTAACGGTGAAGCAACTGCTTGGGCAGGGAGTTAAAGGGGCCCAACTGGTTGACCGACTCATAGAAGAACGCCAACCACTGTTGTCCAGCCTGCTGGTAGGCACCAATATAGCGGTAGTACTGACTACGGTCTTAGCCACTGTTCTAATGCGCAATGTGACTTTTGCAGGAGTTAATGGCACGACCATAGCCAGTTGGGGCATGATCGCCCTGATTCTTGTTTTCGGTGAGATTCTGCCCAAACGACTAGCCACCATCTATGCGGCTCCTTTTGCTCTTAGGGCAGCCGGGCCCGTCAGTTTTGCTTATAGATTACTCCGCCCGTTGGCAATGCCCTTACTGCTGATACCACAGCGACTGACCAAACACTTACCAATTGAGCCAGAAGATGGCGCCATCGACGAGGAATCACTGCTAACACTGGTAGATATGGGGGAAGAAGCCGGTTCTGTTGAGGAGACGGAGCGCGATATGATTGTGGCGGTGCTGGAGTCCAATCACACTCTGGTAAGGGAAGTTATGACCCCCCGGGTTGATATGGTGGCCGTCGCCATTGATGATCCTTTGGAAAGCATTTGGGCTGAGATTATCTCTTCCGGTTTTTCCCGCATTCCGGTTTATGAGGAAACGGTGGATAACATCGTAGGCGTATTATACTCTAAAGACTTGCTGGCCTATGGCAGTAATGGAGGCCAGTTCTCCTTAGCTGACATCATGCGGGAAGCCTACTTTGTGCCGGAGACAAAGCGTATCAATGACCTGCTGCGAGAACTGAAAGCTTTACGCATCCACATGGCAATCGTCATCGATGAGTACGGTGGTACCGCCGGCCTCGTCACGATTGAAGATCTATTGGAGGAAATCGTGGGCGAGATTCACGATGAATTCGACATAGACGAGGAAGTGGAGATTGAACAACTGGACGACCACACCTGGTTGGTTGACGGAGCTGTACCCATTGATGAGGTAAGCGAGCTGATCGGCATAGAGTTGCCGGACCAAGAAGTGGATACCATTGGCGGTCTGGTTTACTGGGTGCTGGATCATATTCCGGATGCGGGCGAGGTTCTTGATCTGCCTGAGTATGGCATCAGAATCACAGTGGTTGCCGTTAGCGGCAAACGCATTGTTAAATTGAAGATCGAGCTGCTGGCGGTTGCGCAAGAGGAGATTATTGCTTAATGCCAGTCAGAAGAACATGGGGCTGCTGCGAAGCAGCCCTTTTTTCTTTGGCTTCCAGATAATCATAGTCGTGCCAGAGCGACAGAATCAGCTGAAGCCGCCAAGGGTATACCGGGTGCTAAAGATAAAATGTATTGCTTTCGTAAGAAACCTGAAAGGAATTCTCCCCTGCACGGGGAATCCTACTAGCAAGCAATGGTGGAACAATGTCCACCCTGACGTTTAGCCAAGGAGGTATATGCAATGTCCAAACTGATTATTAAAGGTGGCCTGTTCTTCGACGGCAAGAATTCACCGCAGGAGGGCCTAGCTCTTATCCTTGAGGAGAATATGGTCCAAGACGTGGTTCCCGTAGGCAACTTACCCACGGAGAACGATGCTACGATAATTGACGCTGCTGGATGCACCGTACTACCGGGCCTCATCGACTGCCACGTACATATCACTAGTGCCGGCGATGCAGATAGCTCGGGGGAACGCCTGGAGCCCGATACAGCCCTGGCTCTGCGTGGAGCCAACAACGCCCGCATTCTACTGGAGTCGGGTTTCACAACAGTACGCAATATGGGGAGCCGTAACCAAATCGATATCCAGATTAAACGGGCTATAGAAAGCGGTTACATTGTTGGTCCGCGCCTCATAACCTCTGGTATGTGCATCTGTATGACTGGTGGACATGGCTGGATGGGCGGCCGGGAAGTAGACGGTGCCGACGAGGCACGCAAAGGTGCCCGTGAACAGCTACGAGCTGGGGCCGAAGTCATCAAGATTATGGCAACAGGCGGGGTTATGACCCCCGGTGTTGAACCCGGTTCGGCGCAACTGACGATAGAAGAAATGCGCGCCGCCGTGGAAGAAGCTCATAAGGCTGGTCGGAAGACAGCCACCCACGCTCAAGGCACCACCGGTATCAAGAACGCCATTCGCGCTGGGCTCGACTCAATCGAACACGGGATTTTCCTCGATGATGAAGCTATAGAGATGATGCTAGAGCGCAATGTGGCCTTGGTGCCTACTCTAGTTGCTCCTCACCACATTGTTAAGGGCGGTGTGGAAGCCGGTGTTCCCGCCTACGCGGTGACCAAAGCTAACTATGTGTATAAGTCTCATATCGAGAGCTTTAAGAAGGCCCTCAAGGCTGGCGTGACTATCGCTTTCGGTACCGACTGCGGCACTCCCCTCAACCGGCCGGGTGCAAATGCCCTGGAGTTCCAACTGATGGTAGAAGCAGGCATGACTCCTCTACAAGCCCTTACCGCTGCTACCAGTACAGCAGCTCAAGTCTGCGATCGTCCCAACGTGGGTAGCTTAGCAAAGGGCAAGCTGGCCGACGTGGTAATAGTACAAGGTGATGTTCTTGCTGATGTCACACTGCTACAGGATAAGACCAACATCAAATATGTGATAAAGGATGGGAAAGTCGCGGTTAGCCGTTAGGGCAACCTTATTAGGGACTGTCGCATGACAGTCCCTTTTTCTTTGTATTCCGGAGGGCCTTAGTCATACGGGACGCTCCCAGCCATAGACATCCGGGCTCCTTGTTGCTGCTGACTTCTTAAGACGCGGGCCCAGTTGATGTGTATATGACCAGCGACGCCATATCATGCGAACACTATTCAACCCTATTTATCTATATGTATAAGGCGACGCTCTCCTTCTCCTTCCCTGACAGCCAACAAGTACCAAGCCAAAATATAATGCAGCCCTAGGGCTAACAGGGCGGTACGTAGTATGCTCCAACTCCTATGCACCATGAAGCCAGTGCGAAGTAGAAGATATTCAATGCCCACAGTAGCTAGAGCATAGGCAGCTATATAGAAGAAGCGCCCCGTGCCCGTGCGCAAAGACAGTAGCCAGTAGGCGAAGATAATCATGAGGGGTAGCCAGGAAAGCACTAAGAAAACTGGAATTCCCCGGTAGGCAAGCATTTGAGTGTGGTTAAAGCGCCATAGACGTAGGTACCAGACCCCTATTGTCTGGACGATACTGGCTATGACCGCCCCTCCCACAATACCAAAGGGCAACAGACGAACAATCTCGCGCTGCGGAACCAACACTAACATGGCGATGGCGGCCAACAAGAAATAGACTATCCAGATCACACTCATAGCTGTTGGCACAGGCCTCACTCCGTTTCCAAGGTAGTTGCCTCCTATCACTAGTATGAGCGGGCCCGAGTCGGTTGATGCTCCCCTTCCCAGATTCTGAACATATTTGCACATTTACTTGCACAATATCGTTCTAGGCCTTACAATATTGATATAAAGTTAACTAGCAAACAAACCATCTGCAGGAGGAGTGGAAAATGGATTCTACAAAGTACTCCTTGGCCGATTTCATTGATATACCGGACCAGGATATTATGGGCAGGGCACGCATATTCGCTGAGTACACAGAAGACAGCCGACGGCGCGGGCATGCCCATTTCAGAAGAGTATCATTAGACGGATCTGGTCCCACCATGCAGGTCATCGATCCCCTAACCGGTAAAGTCAATGAAATGATCTACATGGCGTCCAACGATTACTTAAACCTGACGAAACACCCCCGCACTATTGCCGCTGGTCGCGCTGCCTTAGAGAAGTATGGCTCAGGCGCTGGCAGCGTACCTTTGTTAGGTGGAACACTGGATATTCATATAGAACTGGAGCAGAAGATCGCGAAGTTCAAAGGTTGCGAAGCGGCAATTCTCTACACCAGCGGTTTTGGTTCCAATTGCGGCACCTTGCTGGCCATGCTTACCGAAAAGGACGTGGCGATTCTCGACTTGCTAGTGCATGCCAGTATTATTGATGGCTGCAAGAAGACTAACGTCCAGTACTTCCGCCATAATAACATGGAGTCGCTGGAGAGAGCATTGAAGAAGGCGAAGGATAAGTATCGCACCAAACTGGTGGTTGTGGATGGCGTCTACTCTATGGACGGAGACATAGCCAAACTTGATCAGATCGTGGAGTTGGCCCATGCTTACGGTGCCTATGTGATGGTAGATGAGGCCCATGCCACTGGCGTTATTGGCGCTAACGGTCGGGGCACCCCCGAGCACTTTGGTTTGGAAGGCAAGGTGGATATTGTAGCCGGTACATTCAGTAAGGCATTGGGTGCTGTTGGTGGTTTTATCGCCACCAACAAGGAGTTGGTGCAACTGTTGCACTTCTATTCTCGTTCCTACATGTTTTCAACAGCTCCCACACCTCAAGCCACTGGCTCGCTCATTGCCGCCCTCGATGTAATCGAAACCGAACCGGAGCTAAGGGCTAAACTCTGGGATAACATAAACTATTTCCGCAAGAACATAACCAGTCTCGGCTACGATATAGGTAATGCGGAAACAGCCATCTTCCCCTTAATAATTGGTGATGGCTTTAAGGTAAGAGAAATGTGTCGGCGTTGCCACGAACTGGGTCTTTATGTTAACCCTGTTCAATACCCGGCTGTGCCCGAGCGACTTTCCCGCCTGCGCATCAGCCTGATGTCGGCCCATACCCGCGAGCATCTAGATAGGGCCTTAGAAATTCTGGAACACGTTGGGCGCGAGTTTGAAGTTATTTAAACCCAAATGGAAAGTATCTGGGGTGGTCGCAAAATCTTTTTGCGACCACCCCATTTTTTGCGACACTTTTGCAGCGGAGCCCGGTCTAATAGGTAATGGGTTTCTTGACCCAACCAGCCACACAGGGAGGTAATCTTGTTTATGGGCAAACGCATCGCAATAGTGACCGATAGCACCGCAGACTTACCGCCAGAGGCGGCACAAGAACTGGGAATCACAGTCGTTCCGCTCACCGTAAACTTCGGGCAGCAACAATACTTGGACGGTGTGGACCTCTCCAGTAAAGACTTCTATCCTCTCTTAGCAGCCAGTTCTACCCTCCCAACCAGTTCTCAACCCTCCCCGGGCCAGTTTCAAGCCGTTTATAAACGGCTTTTGCGGGATTATGAAAGTATCATCAGTATTCATATCTCTTCCGGCTTATCCGGAACGGTAAACTCGGCCTTAGCCGCCAAAGAAATGGTGACTGGTGATATTCATGTAATCGATTCCAAATCGATAAGTCTAGGAATTGGTCTGATCGTGCTAGAAGCTCGGGAAATGGTGGAAAAGGGATTGGGGACAAAGGAAATTGTGGCAAGCCTAGAGCAAGTGATAAAGGACACAGAAGTGCTGTTTACTTTAGATACCATGGAATACCTACATAAGGGCGGACGCATTGGTAAGGTAGCCGCTATCATGGGATCTTTGTTAAACATTAAACCGATAATACGGGTAGTTGATGGCATATACATTCCTGCAGCCAAAGTTCGCCGGCAGGATATAGCACTGCAAGAGATCGTGAACCAAATGCAGACCCTGGCCGCTGGCAAGGACATTAAGCGACTGGTTGTGGCCCATGGAGCCGCTGAGGAAGCGGCTGCCCGTTTGGCGCGGCAACTGCAAGGGGCCTTTGGGCGTGGGCCGGATCTGTTCATGTCAGTGGGCCCCGTAATAGGCGTACACACGGGCCCGGGTACTGTGGGCGCTGCCATGTTGTTAAAATAAGAGCATTGTATTAGGAATCCAGGAACGACCATGGTCATACTAGGTTGCATGCCAACGACTGTCCAAGGGAAACTTAGACAATGACACTAGTTCAATGCAGCAAGCCTAAGGAGGACTTTGGATGCTGGATATGCACTACTTCGATAACGCCGCCACCTCCTGGCCAAAGCCGGAGGAGGTTTATCAAGTTTGCGATAGGTTTATGCGAGAAGTCGGAGCCAACCCGGGTCGCTCTGGTCACTGTCTTTCTAAGCAAGCCGATGCCATCGTAGAGGAAACACGCCATTTGTTGGCCGCCTTCTTTGGTGCACCCGATCCCAAGCTGGTGGCTTTTACCTTCAACGGCACCGATGGGCTTAATCTGGTGATCAAGGGACTCTTGTCTCCTGGGGATCATGCCATCACCAGCAATGTGGAGCATAACTCGGTCAGCCGCCCCTTGCGCCGTCTGGAGCGGGAAGGAGTAGATGTCACTTATCTGCAGTCGGATGCAGAGGGGCGCCTGTCGCCGGAGAATCTGGCGGCGCTGATGCGCCCGGAAACGAAACTGGTAATTATCACTCATGCCTCCAATGTCTTGGGTTGCCGTCAAGACGTGGCGGCCTTGGCCAAAGTAGCCCATGAGGGAGGAGCCCTCTTCGCTCTGGATGCAGCTCAAACGGCGGGCCATTATCCCATCAACATGCAGGAGTTGGGGATAGATATCCTAATAGTTCCGGGTCACAAAGGGCTTTTAGGCCCCTATGGAACCGGGGCAGTCATTACTTTGAGGGACGTGGGCATCCGCCCCTGGCGTGATGGCGGTACGGGTACTAGATCCGACGCTCGTCTGCACCCGGATGAGCTCCCCTACCGCTTGGAAGGTGGTACCCTTAATGCCGCTGGCATTGCCGGTTTAGGTGCCGCCATCAAGTTTATCAACAGCATTGGTCTAGAAAACATCATGGCCAAAGAGAAGGCCGATATGGAACAGCTACTAGCCTGTCTGCAGGCAGAAGACCGGGTTACCATTTATGGTCCGACTGCTGCCTCTGAGCGTGCCGGGTTGGTGGCATTCAATATTGAAGGCTTTGATTCGGAAGAGTTGGCTCAAATCATGAACGATGAATGGCGCATAGCAGGGCGACCTGGTTTGCACTGCTCCCCCCTCTCTCACCGAGCGGTAGGCACTTTCCCAAAAGGCAGCTACCGCTTAAGCCCTGGCTATTTCACATCACCTGAATCGCTGGAGATCGCCTGCCAGGCCATTCAGCGCATCTGCCGCACCTAGTAGCTGGCGACCCTTGACTAGGCCAGACCATTCCAGTATGATTTTGACAAGCAGCGATGATGCGGAGGAGTATAGGCTGTTCCGGATTCCCAGAGAGTTGCGTACTGGTGGAAACGCAGCATGAAGGCGCCTAGAAGAAAGCCGCGGAGTTGGGGCAAGAAAAACGAGTAGCTGTACTCGGACCGAGCCCTACGGCTATCCCCCGTTATCGGGATAAGAGCGGGTTACCTTTTGGTAACCAAGCAGGGTGGTACCGCGAAATGGCCTTTCGTCCCTTCAGGGAAGAAGGGCTTTATTTTTTGAGGAGGAATGCAAAGTGTCTGATCTACCCGAGTATCGATTGCAGAAGCTTAACACCATCAAGGAGCTGGGCATCCAGCCTTGGCCCGAACGTTTTGCCAGCACCCATACCTTAGCAGCCGCAGCACAGTTGCCCGACGGCACAGAAAACGTTCGCATTGCTGGCCGCATAGTTGCCCTGCGCAAGCTGGGCAAGTTGACCTTTGCCCATGTGCAAGACTTGGAGGGACGTATCCAAATCTCCCTCAAGCGGGATGTTCTGGGCGAGGCCTATGATACCTTCCATAAAATCATAGATATCGGTGACTTTGTAGGCATTAGTGGCTCCGTCTTTACCACCAAAACCGGAGAGAAGACGGTTATGACAGAGGAGTACGTTTTCCTAGGCAAGGCCCTACGCGAACTGCCTGAGAAATGGCACGGGTTAACGGACATAGAGTTGCGCTATCGGCAGCGCTACCTGGATCTCATCACCAACGCGGAAAGCCGTCGTGTGGCTCTGCTACGCTCGCGGCTGATAAAGGCTCTCCGCAACTTCTTGGATGAGCGGGGCTTCATTGAAGTTGAAACTCCAATTCTGACCAATCAGGCCTCGGGCGCTTTAGCGCGGCCCTTCCAGACCTATCATAATGCTTTGGGCATCGATGTCTATCTACGCATTGCACCCGAGACCTACTTGAAGCGGCTGGTTGTCGGTGGTTTTACCAACGTATATGAAGTTGCTCGCAACTTCCGCAATGAAGGTATTAGCCCTGTCCACCTGCAGGACTTCACCATGGTAGAAGGCTACAGCGCTTACTGGAACTATGAGGACAATATGAGACTGATGCGCTCCCTGATTCTGCACATACTGGAACAGGTCTTTGGCACCTATCAGATTCAGATCGGCCAGCATGTCATCGATTTTTCACAGGAATGGCCGGTAGTTACCTTCCGGGAGTTGATATTGAAAGATGCGGGTCTGGACATTAACGCCTACCCGGATGGCCCCTCTCTACTGGTAGCTATTAGGAAAAAAGGAATCCAGCTGGAACACGAGAATCTAGAGGCTCTGGGTAAGGGCAACCTCATAGATGTGCTGTATAAGAAGGTAAGTAGGCCTAAGATTATTGCTCCTACCTTCTTAACGGCCCATCCGATAGAGCTTTCTCCTCTGGCTCGACGAAACGATAAAGACCCAAGTATCGCTGACCGTTTCCAGCTGATTGTCAACGGCGCCGAAATAATCAACGCCTATTCGGAGCTGGTTGACCCCATCGATCAACGGCAACGGCTGGAAGAACAGGCAAGGCTGCGCAGCCAGGGAGACGAGGAAGCCATGCCGCTAGACAACGATTACCTGCGGGCCATGGAGTACGGTATGCCACCCATTTCAGGCTGGGGCATCGGTATCGACCGCTTGCTACAGGTTCTGCTAGACTTACCCAATATTAGGGACGGCGTCCTCTTCCCTCTTATGCGTCCGTTAAACGAGTAGAAGGCGAAGTGAAAGGCGAGACGGGGCTGTCGCGAGTTTGCGATAGCCCTTTTAGCAAGAGAATATATACGTCATGTGTAACTTTTTTCCCTAAGTTACGTTAGAGTAGTGTAGATGGCATTCTGCCCGTAACGCCAGATCTGGGTGGCGTCACGCGGGGAGTAAGGAGTGGTGTTCGGCATGAAGAAATGGACAACGGCTTTGCTGGTCATTCTACTCACCTGGACAGTCTTGGCGGCATTACAGTCGGCTATAGACCTGGATCATATCATGTCTCAGTTCTTAGGTCACATTCAGGTGGAACGCACGGAAACGTCAACTCATACGAGCGTCGGCATAGACCAGTTGCTAGTGGAGTCGAGAAATGGCAGCATTACGCTGCTGGGTAACGATGAGGGAGACGAAATCATCATTGAAGCCCATTACCGTGCCCGTGCTGCCAGCGAAAGCAGTGCCACTAAGATGCTGGAGCAGATGACTACGCGGATCAGCCAAGTAGGGGATCGTCTGGTCATACAGGCCGATTTTGGTAATACAAGTGTGAAGGGCGCAATTAGCTATACCATTACCCTACCCCACTCTTTGATAGTGGATGCCAAAACCTCTAACGGCAGCGTGGAGGCCATGGATCTAAGTGGAGACTTGAACATCAATACCAGCAATGGACGTATAGTTGTCATCTCCCAGCAAGGGCCGCAAAACCTGGTGGCCCACACCAGCAATGGTAGCATCCGGATCAACACCGTGCCGGAGAGCGGCGGCCAATATATACTGCGGACTTCCAACGGCTCGGTGCAGGTTAAGTTACCGGAGGATTTGGGAGTCGCTCTGAAGGCTCAAACCAGCAATGGCAACATAACCTTGGGAAACGGCCAATGGACTCACACCCGCGAGCAGAGCCGCAGGCAGGTGGAAGCTCAGCGGGGTAACGGCGAGTTTAGACTGGAGATAGTCACTTCCAACGGTAGCATCAGGCTGGGGGATGACTAGAAAACAAAGGCTCGATGGGGCATCGCCCCATCGAGCCTTTGTTTTTCTCAACCTTCCAGCGATGGCAATGGACAATGGCCTTCCCAAACCACCCTTCGGTAGTTGACCGGATCAGTGGCACCCTCCGTATTAACCAACAACACCACCGAGTTTTCATCCAAGCCAAGCTGCTGGCGCCACTCAGCATATACTGGTTCAGCTAATAGAGCAAGCAGGCCAGCCCCCACTGCACCCGATTCCCCGGCAGTAACTCTTGGGCCACCGAACCAAGGGTTACCTAGAATACGCATACCATAGGACGCCACATAATCTGGACAGCTAAAAAAGCCGCAGACATAATCCCGCAGAAGAGGCCAGGCCAGTGGATTGGGTTCGCCACAACTAAGACCCGCCATCATAGTCTGCAGATCCCCCATGACCGCATGTGGTTGCCCGTCCCTGCATTGGGCTGACAAATAGAAACAAGCCGCATTGCTCGGTTCCATCACCACAAATTGAGGAGGTCTAGTCAGCTCCCTTTGGGACTGCCAGTAGCCCAGCTGAGAGGCGGCAAAGGACCCCACACCTGCCTGCAAGAACACATGGGTCGGCGTCACCCCCAGCACCCGCATCTGGTCCCAGGCCTCATCTGCCAGCGTGGTGTATCCCTGCATGATCCAGGTCGGGATTTCGTCATAACCGGTCCAAGCCGTATCTTGAACCAACAACCAACCTTCTTGCTCAGCCCGCTTAGCGGCAAAACGCACCGCCTCGTCATAATTGGTATCCAACACAACGGCCTCGGCTCCGTGCTCCACGATAGCCGCTACGCGATGGGGCGACGCACCTTGGGGCAGATAAACAACTGCCCGCTGACCTAGCTGTTCCGCCGCCCAAGCCACGGCTCTGCCGTGGTTGCCATCGGTGGCTGTTACAAAGGTTAACGGCTCTGGCTGGGACTGCGCCGCTGCCGCCAGGCCTTCAAAATCTAAGCTATCGGCATCCAGTCCGAGACGTCTCGCCAGGAGACAGGCTATAGCATAGGAAGCTCCCAGAACCTTAAAGGCATTTAACCCAAATCGCTCCGATTCATCTTTAACCAACACCTTCCCCACCTTAGCCAAGTGGGCTAAGCCTGGTAAATCGTAAAGCGGGGTATTGTTATAACCGGCCAGACTTCTGTGAAAGCGGCGAGCTTTAGCAGCCGCCGCCGGCTGGCAATAGCTTGGTATTGCTACCGGCTCCCCTGAGAGAGGAAAACCAGCAGTAAACGATAACCTGTGACTCACTCGCGATCCCTCCTGCCCTCTATCTTCGCTTCCAACCTGGCAGCTCCTGCTTTGATGAGCCTATTCTCACCCGTTGGGGCATAGAATGAGACGAAAGGAGGCTGCTGCCATGTCCCTACAGACCACCCTTGCGGCTAATGCCGCCCTATTGTTAAGCAAAGCCAATGTGGTGGGTGTCGGTATTGGTATCAAAGTCAAAGGAGGGCGAAAGACCGACAAACCCTGTATTACTGTTTTGGTTGCAGAAAAACTGCCCCTACAGGCCCTAGCACCAGCAGATGTGGTTCCCAAGTTCATTGCCGGTTATCCCACCGATGTTATTACTGGCGGCCCATTTCAAGCCCTTGCCCTTCTCCAAGGTACCAAAGCGGCGGCACCCGGTACGAGTATCGGCCATTACCGTATTACCGCTGGAACCTTCGGAGCAGTGGTCTATGATCAAAGGAATTCCACTCCCCTCATTCTGTCCAACAACCATGTGCTGGCCAACTCCAGCAACGGCCGAGATCACCGGGCCTATATCGGAGATCCTATTCTCCACCCAGGCCCCAGCGATGGAGGCCGCCTACCCGATTCTCTCATAGCGAAACTAACTCGCTTCCAGGTCCTTAACTTTCTGGCAGCCGATCATCAGACTGCCACCTGGCAAAATAGCTTAGCTACTCAACTCACCAATCTGGTAGACGCGGCAGTGGCGGAACCGCTACCCGATAAGCTTTTGGAACCGGAAATCCTCGGCATCGGCCCTGTCACCGGCACTCGGGAGGCGGAGTTGGATCTACCTGTGCAGAAAAGCGGCCGGACCACCGGTGTTACCCAGGGAATAATCCTCTTGCTCAACGCCGCCGTACGAGTGAGTTACGGTTCGGCAGGTATGGCCATCTTTACCGACCAGATAATCAGTGACATACCCAGTGCTCCAGGAGATAGCGGCTCCCTTGTGGTTGATAATGAACGCCGGGCAGTGGGGCTTCTCTTCGCCGGTGGCGGAGGCCTGACCGTCTGCAACCCCATTTCCCATGTGGAGCGTTTACTGCAAATCCGCATGCTCCCTGCATGACACGGGCTGCCTACTACTTTGCTGGGCACGTAAGTGGGATCAGGTCTGACGGGAACATGAAAAAAGGGCCTGTCTTTGATCTGCACCCCAAATGTTGGACAGATTATTAAGTAGCAGCTTCGAAGGAATGAGTCCGGTATTCAACTGGGCTCATTCCTTTTAGCTTCAGCTTAATTCGTCGATGGTTGTAGTAATCTATGTACTTTTCCAGCTGCTCTCGGAAGTCTTCAACGGATTCGAAGCTTTGGAGATAGAGTAATTCGGATTTGAGTAGTCCAAAGAAGTTCTCCATAACAGCGTTGTCTAGGCAGTTTCCTTTGCGAGACA
>JAKOXL010000027.1 GCA_029781045.1 Bacillota bacterium
CTTGGTTCTCTAACATTGGTCCAAAGGTCTCATGCTAGCGCGTCGTAGGGGCGAGGGATGTCACGCCCGGTTATCCGGAACTGCACTCTTCCCCTGCAATCCCAGAAACGCTATCAAGTGCTGGTTATCTTTGCGGGCCGGTCATCGACCGGCCCCTACGAGTGTTTTGTGCCTGTATGTTCGTCTTGGTTCTCTAACATTGGTCCAAAGGTCTCAAGCCAGCGCGTCGTAGGGGCGAGGCGATGCCACGCCCGGTTATCCGGAACTGCACTCTTCCCCTGCAATCCCAGAAACGCTATCAATTGCTGGTTATCTTTACGGGCCGGTCATCGACCGGCCCCTGCGGATACGGCCAAATCACGGCAGCGTTATTCTGCAGTTATGTATCTATAAGGGATTACCGGGCGAAAGGCGTAGCCAATGCCCCGGCGATTGTGGATTAGGTCGCGGCTCGGCAACTTCTTGCGCAGGCGGGCGATGGGGGCTCTTAGGTTAACCACGCCCAGATCGCCACCATAGGGTTGCTCGCATATGCCGCGGAAGATGGCCTCTTCGCTGAAATAGCGCTCCGGGTGGCTGGCCAGAAACAGCAGGATTTTGAGTTCTTGGGGAAAGAGGGGCAAAAACCGGCCCTGATAGCGTACCTCTAGACGCACCGCATCAATCACCAGTTGGGGTGTATCCTCTTTCACTAGCCAGGGATGCTGTGGGCTGTTGTAAAGGGGCGGCAGTTCCACGCGCTCTAAGAAACTAAGGTCTGCCGCCGGTTCCGGCTGGTGACTACCGATGACGCATCCTAGCTTCTGCCACAGGGGTTGTAAGTAGCCTTCGTGGCGAATGCTGCGCAGCAGATTGAGAAAAGAAATGCACCAGTCGCAGGGCGCCAGGTGCATGTCATCAATAAGCATTATGATTCCTCGGGTCGATACTGTCAGGATACGTAGTAGGGCGCGCCGTAGACTGAGAGCATCGTGGGCTGTGCCTGGGGCTTGGGGGGTAAGCTCGGCTACGCGGGCCGCCATTTCTGCGTAGCATTGGGCCTGACTAAGCTCGGTCAGATCGCGGCCACTGAGATAACAACTGGCCAGTCCGTAGTCGGTCTGCAGCGACTTACCTAGCCCCAAGAGAAGGGTGGTTAGCCCGCTCTGGCGAGGTCCGGTAACTAATACGGGTTTATCTGCCGCTATTAGGTTTAGTACTTCTACGTGCTTCTCATGGGGTATTGCAGGTAGGGGCGTTGCTGGTGCCCGCGGGCGCAAAAGCGGGTTCAACCACATAACCTCCTCTCAGTGTTTGCATAAAACCGAACATATGTTCAGGTCTGTCCTAATTATACTCAGATTCTGACCTAGAGGCAAGTCATGCAGCGGGCATGGAGGGCAGATTCCTCTCTGGGAGCCTAAGCTGGGGGCCTACGCAATGGAACTTGTGGGCGAGGGCATAATCCGACCTAGTCCTACAGAAGAAGCCTAGAGAAACACGGCTCTTTTCTACAGAATTGGGCCAGTCATGCCATGTTTTGGCAGGAAATGCTGGTCTCGACGGCACTCGACCTCAATATATGGCGCTATGTTGAAAAATGACCTACTATATATTGATTATTTCTTCACAAGTCGGAAGGAATTTACTGGAGAGTGTAGAATATCTAAACAGGATAAGAATAATAGTATATGTTAGCCGTCAGAAGGGGGCCTAAGTAGTGTCGGACTTGAAAGTGTTGATCGTTGATGACCAATGGGGCATCCGGCGTCTTCTGTCCGAGTACTTCAAGTATGAAGGATGGCAACCGGTCGAGGCTACAAACGGGCGGGAGGCGTTGGACAAGTTGCCCGAAAACCCGGACGTAATCTTGCTAGACATGAAGATGCCAGTTATGGATGGTATTGATTGTCTAACCAAACTGCGTCAAACCCACCCGAAGCTACCAGTGATCGTCATGACCGCCTATGGCGAACTGGAAATGATGAAGCAAGCAGAGCAGTTGGGGATTGATGGAAAGGTCATGAAGCCTTTCGATGTTCTGGCTCTACGAGATGCGGTGCTGCGGGTGCACGATCAGCGGGTGCCCGCGGTAGGGTAAGGTACGCGAGTTTTCAGGAGTATCAAGGCATAAAGCTTAGTATTAGGTCGTAAGGCCTTTCAGCGGCCGACGGTTAATTTGCCGTCGGCATTTTTAGCCTCCAAAAGACAGGCCAAATAGCCATTGGCCCCTGCAACTGGCCTGTAACTCAAGACGCTTCTTTGGTTCTTCACACGGCACCCCATTTAGGCCCTGCCTTGGGGCGAGGCGATGCCTCGCCCGTATAACCCTCAGATTTTACTCTGCTTCTGCGACCTATTAATCAATGTCACCGAACGGAGGCCTCCATTACGGGCCGGTCACCGACCGGCCCCTACGGAAGATCTGTCTGTGCGTTCGTCTTGGTTCTTGCATTATGGCCAAGTGTTTCATGCCAGCCCTATGTAGGGGCGAGGCGGTGCCTCGCCCGCATAACCCTCAGATTTTGCTCTTCTTCTGCGACCTATTAATCAATGTCACCGAACGGAGGCCTCCATTACGGGCCGGTCACCGACCGCCCTCTACATGAATGGCATGATTCTTGCATGTTCATATTGGCACAATCACAACTGGGAAAAGGAGTGGTTTTGGTGTTGCGAGTACGGATGAGCCAAGCCGACGCCCACTATGGCGGCGACCTGGTGGACGGGGCTCGGATCATGGCTCTGTTTGGCGACATGGCCACTGAGCTGCTCATTCGCCATGATGGCGACGAAGGCTTGTTTGTGGCCTACGACATGGTGGAGTTTAAGGCTCCTGTATATGCCGGCGATTATATCGAAGTGCGGGGCGAGATTACCCAGGTGGGTAACACTTCGCGGCGCATGCAGTTTACAGCCCATAAGGTGATTCAGAGTTTGCGCGACCCCAACCAGCCTTCAGCGGCCGAGGTGCTGGCAGAACCCATACTGGTGGCGCGGGCCAGCGGTACCTGCGTAGTGCCTAAGAATAGGCAACGGAAGGGCGGCGCCAGCAATGGATAAACTCATCATCACGGCGGCACTGGTGGGAGCCGAAACAACCAAGGAAGATAACCCCAATTTGCCCATTACGCCGGAGGAAATAGCCGAGGCGGCCTACGCCTGCTGGCAAGAGGGGGCCTCCATTATCCATTTGCATGTGCGGGACGAAAAGGGGCAGCCCACCCAAGATGTGGGCACCTTTGCCCAGGCTATGAACCTTATCAAAGAGCGCTGTGATGTTATCGTGCAGTTCTCTACCGGGGGAGCAGTGGGCCTGCCAGTAGAAGAGCGCATCAAGCCCCTCTCCTTGCGGCCTGAAATGGCTACCCTGACCACTGGTACGGTGAACTTCGGGTCTGATGTGTTCTATAACTCGGAAGCCTACATCGAGGCTATTGCCCGGGCAATTATGGATAACGGAGTAAAGCCGGAAATCGAAGTCTTCGAAGTGGGTATGATCGATAACGCTTTGCGTCTGGTGCGGAAGGGGTTACTTACACCGCCGCTCCATTTCGACTTTGTCATGGGTGTTCCCGGCGGCATCGGGGGCACGGTGAAAAATCTCTTGCATCTGGTGGAAAGCATTCCCGCTGGCTCCACCTGGTCGGTGGCCGGCATTGGGCGCCACGAGCTGCCGCTGGCCACTATGGCCATCATTATGGGTGGCCATGTGCGGGTGGGTTTTGAAGATAACATCTATTACACCCGGGGCGTAAAGGCGGAAAGCAACGCCCAGCTGGTGGCACGTACTGCCCGTTTAGCCAAGGAGCTGGGGCGGGAAGTGGCTACGACCAACGAAGCTAGACAGCTGCTGGGAATGGCAGTTACATAAATACACTTTTCGGAGGTGTGGCATGGGGAAGAAGGTAACAACTAGGCAAGAAGCACTGAAGGCGGTGCGCGACGGCATGACCATCATGATCGGTGGCTTTTTGGCGGTGGGCACGCCGGAGGGGCTAATCGATGGGCTACTGGAGAGCGGGGTGCGCGATCTGGTAGTCATCGGCAACGACACTGGCTTTGTCGACAAAGGGATCGGTCGTCTGGTGGTGGCCAAACGCTGCCGCGAGGTGATCGTCTCCCACGTAGGCACCAACCCCGAAACCGGGCGGCAAATGAACAGTGGTGAACTGAAGGTTACGCTGGTGCCGCAGGGTACGCTGGCCGAGCAAGTACGGGCTGGCGGTGCTGGTTTGGGCGGTATCCTAACCCCAACCGGTATAGGTACGGTGGTGGCTGAAGGGAAGCAAGTGGTCCAAGTCGCAGGCAAAGATTATCTACTGGAATTACCTCTTAGGGCCGATGTAGCTCTCATTAAGGCCCATAAGGCCGACGAAAAGGGCAATTTGGTCTATCGCCGGTCGGCCCGCAACTTCAACCCGCTGATGGCCATGGCTGCCGATCTGGTCATTGCGGAGGTTGACGAGATTGTCCCCGTCGGGTCACTTGACCCCGACGCCATAATGACGCCGGGACTATTGGTAGACATGATTGTGCCGGGAGGTGCCTGTCATGGATGCTAGGGAGCAAATGCGCGAGCTCATCGTCCGCCGAGTGGCTAGAGAGCTGAAAGACGGCGATGTGGTAAACCTCGGCATCGGTTTGCCGACAAAAGTGGCCAACCACTTGCCCGAAGGGGTGGAAGTGATCTTCCAGTCGGAAAACGGCTTTGTGGGGCTGGGGCCCGCACCTGAACCGGGGGAAGAAGATCCGGACGTGGTTAATGCGGGAGCCCAACCAGTGACCATCTTGCCTGGAGGAGCCTGCTTCTGTAGCGCCACCTCCTTTGCCCTCATTCGTGGGGGCCATGTGGACGTGACGGTGCTGGGAGCGCTGGAGGTTGATCAATACGGCAACCTGGCCAGTTGGATGATTCCGGGTAAACTGGTGCCCGGAATGGGCGGAGCCATGGATCTCACTGTGGGTGCGAAAAGGGTAATAGTGGCCATGGAACACACCAATAAGGGACGCCCCAAAATTGTGGCCGAGTGCCAGTTACCTCTAACGGCGGCTAGGGAGGTAGACCTGATTGTTACGGAAATGGGGGTAATGGAAGTACGGCCCGATGGATTGTGGTTAGTGGAAATCGCGCCCGGTATTACAGTGGATGAGGTAAGGGCCGCCACCGCAGCACCATTTAACGTGGTAGACGATCTAAAGGTAATGCAGGCATAAACACCGTACGCCAATGGCGGGTTTTGCGGGCCGGCCACCGACCAGCCCCTACGCAGATACGCTGCGCATTTGGACATATTCGTAGGGGCGAGGCGGTGCCTCGCCCGCCGAGACGGGCATTCGGGTTTTGCACCCAATGGAGAGATATCGCGTTAAACCTTGGTCTACAGCCTACGGGGCGGTCACCGACCGGCCCCTACGCAGATACGCTGCGCATTTGGGCATATTCGTAGGGGCGAGGCGCTGCCTCGCCCGCCGAGACAGGCATTTGGGTTTCATACCCAATGTAGAGATATCGTGTGAACCTTGGTCTACAGCCTACGGGGCGGTCACCGACCGGCCCCTACGCAGATACGCTGCGCATCTGGGCATATTCGTAGGGGCGAGGCGGTGCCTCGCCCGCCAAAAATCACGTCTAGAAAAACACGTGTATTCAGTATATCCTATAAGGGAGGTAAACAGGTGAATAAGGCTATCATAGTTTCACTTGCGCGTACCCCAATTGGCGGCTTTAACGGAACCTTGGCCAACGTTTCCGCCAAGGAACTGGCAACTGTGGTGATTAAAGAGGCCCTCAAACGGGCTAATTTGAAGCCCGATCAGGTGGACGAGGTTATAATGGGCTGTGTGTTACAGGCTGGGCTCGGGCAAAACGTGGCCCGGCAGGCAGCTCTGGCCGCCGGTATTCCGGAAGAGAAACCAGCTATGACCGTCAACCAGGTCTGTGGCTCCGGTTTGCGGGCAGTTGCTCTGGCGGCCCAAGCTATCATGCTGGGTGATGCTGACATTGTGGTCGCTGGTGGTACCGAGAACATGAGCCAGGCCCCTTACATAATGAAAAACGCCCGCAATGGTTATCGTATGGGCCATGGTGAACTGATTGACAGCATGATCAGCGACGGCCTCTGGTGTGCTATAGGTGACACCCATATGGGCATTACCGCGGAAAACCTGGCTGAGAAGTATAACATTTCCCGGGAAGAGCAAGATGAATTTGCTGCCGCCAGCCAAAACAAAGCTGAGGCAGCCCTCAATTCTAACCGTTTTGCCGAGGAAATAGTGCCGGTGGTTATTCCCCAGCGCCGGGGCGACCCCATCGTCTTCGACCGTGATGAGCATCCGCGGGCGGGGGTAACGGTGGAATCATTGGCAAAACTGCGGCCCGCCTTTAAGAAGGACGGTACCGTTACTGCCGGCAACGCTTCTGGTATTAACGATGGCGCCGCGGCCGTAGTGGTGATGTCGGAAGCGAAGGCCAAAGAGTTGGGTATAACACCGTTAGCTGCCATTCGTTCCTATGCCAGCGCCGGTGTGGATCCGGCCCATATGGGGTTGGGCCCTGTGCCAGCCACGCGCAAAGCTTTGGCTAAGGCCGGGTTGCAGCTCAGTGATATCGACCTTATTGAAGCCAATGAAGCCTTTGCTGCCCAAGCGCTGGCCGTAGCCAAAGAACTGGGCTTTGATATGGAGCGGGTCAACGTAAACGGCGGCGCCATTGCCTTGGGTCACCCCATCGGGGCCAGTGGTACCCGCATTTTAGTGACCTTAATCAGCGAAATGCAGAAGCGTGACGTGCGCCTTGGTCTAGCTACCCTCTGCGTTGGTGGCGGTATGGGCGTGAGTATGATTGTAGAGCGGCCGTAAGGGTGCTTCGCCTGCGGGCTGCCCAAGCAGCCCCTACACGGATATGCGCCGCATTGTTGGTATATCTGTAGGGGCGAGGCGGTGCCTCGCCCGGTTATCTTATGTTCGCATTGGCAACATAACCTCTACTATGTTACGATGCACAATGGCACCAGCTTTCGGTGGGTTGGGGCCAATCAAAACCCAGAAAGGAGTCGGCTAATATGAAGTTTTTCCTCGACACGGCTAACCTCGATGAAATTCGCCAGGCGGTGCGTCTGGGCGTGGTGGCCGGCGTAACCACCAACCCTTCACTAATTGCCAAGGAGGGTCGTGAGTTCTTGCCCACCGTTCAGGAGATCTGCCGTCTTGTCTCCGGTCCGGTGAGTGCGGAGGTGATCAGCCTGGAGCCCCAGCAGATGTTGGCGGAGGCCCGTGAACTGGCCCAGCTGGCTCCTAATGTGGTGGTAAAGGTTCCCATGAGCGCCGCTGGCCTGGAAGTTGTGCATACTTTGGCGCGGGAAGGCATTAAGACTAATATGACCCTCATTTTCTCTGCCAACCAGGCCCTGCTGGCTGCCCGGGCTGGTGCCACCTATGTAAGCCCCTTTGTGGGACGGCTTGATGACATTGGCAACCCGGGAATGCCGATGGTGCAAGATATAGTTGAGATCTTTGACATCCATGGTATTGAAACGGAAATTATCGCCGCCAGCGTGCGCCATCCGGAACACGTTTTGCAGGCAGCCCGTGCCGGTGCTCATATTGCCACCGTGCCCTATAAGGTGCTGTTGCAACTGATCAACCACCCTTTGACCGACATCGGCATTGATAAGTTCTTAGC
>JAKOXL010000035.1 GCA_029781045.1 Bacillota bacterium
TTGTCTAGTGGTTCGATCTTGCCCTGCTCATCAATTCGCAAGATCGGCTTGATGTTCAAGACCTCACCCAATATGGCCTTCGTACGGCTGATGCGCCCACCTTTCACCAAATTCTCCATCGTATCCAAGGTAAACAGATGTACAAGATGACGCCGAGCTTCCGTCACTGCGGCAACAATATCAGCTGCCTCTTTTCCCTGCTGAGCCAGTTCGCCGGCCAGACAAACCAACAAGCCCTGGCCAACGGAGGCGGCTAAAGAGTCGACGATATGTAACCGTCCTTCTGCCAAGCTACCCAAACTAGCCTGAGCCAGAAGGGCGCTTTCGACGGTGCCACTTAAACCTGAAGATAAGTTAATGGAGATGATAGATACTCCTTGCTGCAAATAGGGGGCAAAAGCATCAATGAACTTCTGGGGCGAAGGTTGGGACGTGGTAGGCAACTGATCTGACGTTTCTAGCAGATGGTAAAACTGGTCATGAGTCAAGTCCACGCCATCGGCGTAAATATCGTTCCCTTGAGAAACTAACAGAGGAACCACACCAATGTCATAGCGCGTCAGTAAATCTACCGGCAAATCGGCGGCACTGTCGGTAAAGATCTTCACCTTAGTCATAATTACCCCTCCCTCGTCCTGACAATACTCATTTAGCTCTACCTATTTTCGCTGGTGTTAAGGCTATATCCTTCCTTTTTAAGCCAGGAGATAGGCTATAAATGGAATAGTAATGACCGACAGGAGGGTTGTTACGAACACCACCTGCGAAGCCAAGAAGGAATTGGCTCCGTATTCTTGCGCCAAGATGGCCGAGTTGGCTGCCACTGGCATGGCCGCCATAATGGTCGGAACACCGATTAGGAGGGGGTCCGAAGTAAAGCTGCGCAAGACAACCCAAGTTGCCAGCGGTATCGCAATCAGTCGGAAAGAGCATATTACATAAATCCGCCAATTGCCCAACATAGCTTTGAAGTTGCAGTTAGCTAGGAGAGCTCCAATCAAAATCATCGACAAGGGAGTGGTTAGGGAACCCAGTTGCTTAACGGTAGCAGCTATAGCCGTCGGCAGTTCAATGGAAAAGAGAAAGAATAGGAACCCAATGACGACTGCCACAGTAGCCGGATTAAGAAACATGGCTGGCGTGATCTTCTGGGTTGTCCTGTTCACACCCCAGCTGATGATCATGATACCTACGGTAAAGACGATTAGGTTAAAGGGCAGGTTATAAATAGCCGCATAGAATACGGCCTCTGCACCAAAGACCGCATTCACCACTGGATAACCCATGAACCCCACATTAGGAAACAGAAGGGCAAAACGATAAACCCCCCGCATCTGCAGCCGGGGGTTTGAGCAGCTTCCCCACCAGCAATGCCATTAACCCGGAAAACAAGTAGACAAAAAAGACGATGAGCAAGATTTGCCCACTGGCTTTGAGCAGTTTGGGAGTAAAGGACTGCTGCAAAGAATCGATGATCAGGGCCGGCAAAGCAACTTTCAGTAGTAGGCTGGATAACCCCCGGGTCACCTCTTCTCCAAATACGTTCAAACGACGGGCTACATACCCCACGATGAGAGTGAAAAACAGCACCAAAATCTGATTGAGCACACTCTGAAAATCCATATCTATCTCCTTCTCTCTCCGATGTATGTCTCATTATAACCGAGAATGGGCAGCAAGGGTGCCCAACGGAGGAAAAGGCAGACAGGAATTAAGGTCTTTGGCTATGGTTCCTGTTCAGAGTCCCGGCGCGGGTAAGATGCAAGTCCACTGAAAGGTCCACCTGGGCCTGCGCCCATTGTTCCCGATATTGCATAGGGTCGAACTGCTTGGGATTCTGAGCTCGCAGTGTTTTCCCCACTCCTAAAGGATCAACCCTTAGCTCCTGAAGTTTTGTCACGAGCCGGCTCATCTCAATAAGCAGGTAGGACTCCAAAGCCCTAGTGAGGGCATCGGTAGCATCGGGTTCTGTCAAGTCAGCTATAGCATCGTAAGAATTCAACACATAACGGGCACTAAAATCGACCTTAACTCGCAGCTGTCCATTTTCTAGGCGTGGTTTTATGCGTGGTTTGGGAGCGATCAGGCTGATTTCCACCACCGGTTTGCACAGTATATCGCTAACGCCCACATTAGCCACTATGGAAACCTCGCCTATCCTATTACGTAGCGCCATGAGCAGATTCAGCTCGTCTTGGGTAACGGTATCCACCATTTGCATGTCACGAAAAAGGGCAGCGCCATCCACTTGTATACGCCACTGGTCCAGTACTTTCAACACTGGCACAACGGCATCCACCCCGAAAGCACTGGCCTCTGTAATCAATTCGCCCATGGTAATCCGTAGGGTATTCCCTTCCCTGTGGGCGTTGCGTAGCATGCCTTGAATCTGGAAGGCGATACGTTCTGTTTCTGGTAACTGCACATTCCAGAGATCATAGGCCCGCTCAGCAACGGCAACTAGGGCAGTATCATCGATGGTGGGAACCTGGACATAATCGATCAGGCCTTCTAACCCTTGACGAGCCGCGTCTTCCCCGAAGACTACTACCCGTACTTTCCCCCCAGCAAACTGCCGCGCATTCTGCCTTTCAAATACGGTAATAGCCTGACCCAGGTTGTCAGCAGCTATCAGCTCAATCTTTTCGCCTTGGCGCCTATCCGGTAGATAGAGGGGATAAACCAGAGAGAAGTTCATCAGGTTAGGGCTTTCCGGGTATGGATCGATGCCAATACCGGCAATAAGAGCCATGTCTTCCAAAGGCCGCTGATCCCAGCAAGCTGTCAGTACTAGGCATATTATCAGCAGAAGCCCACTAAGCTGCGCTCTTCTCTTCACTGCTACTTTCTCCCTTCTTGCCACGCAGTAGGGATACCATCCACAATAGCCAGGGTGTAACCCAGAAGAAGCCAATGGCTATTAGACTATAGGTACTTCGCACCCGAGTCTCGAAGTCATAATCCGTTTGATAGCTGGTAGTGGCTATAGCCAAAATCAGGACAATGAAATAGACGATGCTTGCATTAAGACAGGGAAAGGCACCCTGCAAGCAGGTAATAGCAATATATAACATGACGACAATGGTGTTGATGATCTGAAAGGTCCAAGCGATCAAGAAGACCACATCGGCCCGTTCAAAAATCTCCAAAGCAAAACGATTCAGATAGGACTGGAGCGGCCAGGTGGTCATAAGGATAAGCTCTATGCCCAGGTTACCTATGATGAGAAGAGTGGTCATCAAGTAGAAGAAGGTTACCAGCCCCAGGGCAGCAACCCCAATCCCGAATTTGCGCCTGGTACGCACATAGGGGTAGACGATAAGAAAAACATCAAATCCGGCAAAAGCATATAGGCCAGGGAGTATGCCCTTAGCTATGCCTGCTACCCCCTTTTCGAAGAGCGGTCGCACAAAGTCCAGATCGATGGGAATGACCGGTATCACTAGCAGAATGATCAGGGTTAGTGTTAAATAGTTGATCATCTCTACCACCCGGGCGGTAACAACCACGCCTCGCCTGGCCACATTCCAACAGACAAAGACTAAAGGAACCATAAAGACCAGCTGAGGTGTTTGCCCTAGTGCCCAAGCAGAAACCACGGGGAAATGGGCACGAGGAACACTCACGCCAATCAGCAGTGTAAAAAGAGCATAGACGAGCAGATAGCCTTTACCCAGAAAGGTACCTAGTATCTCACCAATGTACTCGTTGAGCGTCTGTCTAGGGAAACGGCTGGCCAACAGGTGTAACCCCAGCAGCCCCACCACCATTAGGATGCCAGCTAGGAGCATGGACAATAGACCTCCCGCCCCTGCCGGTTCCGCCACATCCCGTGCCAGAGTATAAACCCCCGTTCCAACGATAGTGTTGACTATGAGGCAGAAGAGCTGCCACCCGGTGACTACCGGACGATGCCTGTTTTGCACATACTCCCCCCCCTTATACCTTCCGAAAAGGCCGGATAATAACGTCTTTCAGTTGCCGAAGTTTCAGAGGAGCCACAGGGCGCATATAGGGCTCCCCTAATGAATCCATACTGGCCAGGTGGGTAAGCACAGCCACCATGACGATAATCATACCGAATCCGGAGAGATAGTTAGCAGCTAGAATCATTGGGAAGCGCAACATGCGCAGGGCCGTGGCCTGTTCGTTATTGGGTATGGCAAAACCTGCAATAGTGGCGATGGCTACTACAATCACCAGTAGGGGCCCTACCAGACCAGCTTGCACAGCCGCCTGCCCCACCACCAACGCCCCTACCACACCGATAACCTGTCCTACTTTTGTAGGTAGCCGGATTGTGGCCTCCCGTAACAGGTCAACGGTGATCTCCAAAATAATGGCTTCAGAAAAGGAAGAAAGGGGAACTTCACCTCGTGTCTGGGCCACCGTGTTCACTAGTTTAGAGGGAATTACCTCATAGTGAAAGGTGGTCACAGCCACATAAAGGGCGGAAACCGATGTGGTTATAAACAGTGCCGATAGGCGTAGCCAACGGGCTGCACTGGCAAAGAGGGGATGAATATAGTAGTCATCGGCAGTCTGGAGTAGGTCAAAAAAGGCGGCAGGCACCACCAAGGCTACCGGGCTGCCGTCCACCAGAATGCTGACCCGTCCTTCTACCAAATGGGCAACTATCACATCGGGGCGTTCTGTCTGTAATACTTGCGGAAAAGGCGATAGCGGATGGTCGGATATGGATTCCATTACATAATAGCTATCCAACACTTTGGGCAAGTCTTCCCTGGCTTGCATCCGCTGCAACCGTTGCTCCACTTCCTCCAGCAATTGTCTGTCGACCCGATCAACCAAGTAGCAAATAGCAACTGGTGTGCGCGAAAGAATGCCTAAACGCATGATCTTACTTTTGAAATGGGGTGTACGCAGCCGACGCCGTATTAAGGCCAGATTATCTTCAATGGACTCGATAAAGCTATCGAGGGGGCCGCTGACGACCGCATCCGATTCGGCCTCGTCGATATTCCGCTTGGGGAAGTCCACTACATCAATAGCCACAGCAAATGGAATCCCTTGGCAGATTAGGAGTACCCGACCGTCCATCATCTGCTGCAAAGCCTGATGCAGGTCTTCCATGTTGGCGTAATCACTGACGCCCAAGCAAGCAAGAATATCCTCCAGTGAGGAGCTGCGTTGACAGTTGAGCAGGGGTTGGGCAATACCTTGTTGAATAAGCTGCGAGTTGGTTATCCCTTTAAGATAAACTAAGGCCGCCGCACGGTGACCTACTTGCAGGCGGCGGCAGACCAGGTCCGCCGAGTCGGCAAAGAGCTGCTTTATATGATCGAGGTTGGCGTCCAAGCTTTTATCTACTGGGTGCTCGCTTTCCAACCCCGTGTTCACTTCTGGTCGCCGAGCTCCAAGAACCCGCTGCAGAATGCGCCTCCAAGTTGGCATTCTTCACCCCTCCTTTTGGGTATTTTTCTCCAAGCCCGGCAAAAGGATTCACCCCCCTTGCTTCTGGGCACTGGCCACCGATATCCATATGCAAAAACAAAGACCCGCCCCTACTTGGAGGCGGGTCTCTTATTGCAGACCTAATAACGATGTAGTTTGTAGCCCAAGAGTTTAATCTCGGGTGAGAGGAAACCGTCTTTCACCGGCTCTGTTCTTGAATAGTCGGTACTCAAATACTTCTTATTGTCATCCGCAAAGACGGTGGTCACTACCGCGTCTGAGCCATACTCTTCCTGTAACAACACGGCGCCTAAGAAGTTAGCACCAGAAGAGATTCCCACACCGAGACCAATGTCTTTGGCCAACCTCTGGGCCATAATTATGGAGTCGCCATCATCTACGTGGACAATGGAATCCAGTTCGGATAGCTTGACGATAGGCGGTATAAACTCATCGGAAATCCCTTGAATACGATGTTTACCTACTTTATATCCCGTTGCCATTGTAGGTGAGTTGGCTGGTTCCAGAGGATGGATCTTAGCCTTTGGGTTCTGCCGACGCAAACAGCGCCCAACACCCATCACCGTACCGCCAGTACCTACACCGGCCACAAAAGCATCTACACGCAGTCCCAGTCGTTCCACCTGCTCCCAAATCTCCTGCCCGGTGGTGAGATAGTGAGCTTCTGTGTTGTCTTCATTGGAGAACTGGTTAGGGCGGAATCCTCCTATCTCCTTAGCCAACTGGTCAGCCAAGGCGATGCTGCCCTGGAAGCCGCCGGCTTCGGCTGAAACCAGATGTACTGTGGCACCAAAACTCTCCATAATGCAAATACGCTCACGGCTCATCCAATCGGGCATAAAGATATGCACCGGGTGTCCATAGCAACGGCCTAGACCAGAGAAGGCAATACCAGTATTACCGCTAGTGGCTTCAATGATCGGCATGCCATCTTTCAGCTCACCGCTCTGTTTGGACTTAATAATGATGTGCTCGGCAATGCGGTCTTTAATGCTACCCGTCGGATTGTAGGCTTCCAACTTGGCATAAAGGGTGCGTTCTTTACCTTTATACTGGTAGCGAATCTCCGCAAGGGGGGTTTTTCCTGTCACTGCTTTCATCTTCCTTCTATAGTTATTTGCTCACGCAATGCTTGCGCTCTCCGTAATTAGTAGTTCGCTATAAATCTCGCAAATCCTACAGAAGTATACTTAGTTGTTGTAAATAGGAGCACTATTTCCAACCCGCATTATAGAGAATGATGGCTTCGTCGGAACGAGGAGTCCAGTTGACCCGCTTACTCACACCATAGAGATCTTTCTGCTGGTGCAACAACAACCAAGGAATATCTTCATGTATTAGAGCTAGAGCCTGCTGATACTGTTGTTCACGTTCCTGCGGATCCATATTGGTGCGAGCCTTATCCAGCAGTTCATCCACGACCCGCTGCCGTTCGGCGTCCACATGATAGTAGCAGAACCGCTGCCCGGTATGGAACCAGGTATAGAGAGTACCTTCCGCATCAAAGAGTGAGTTGCCCCATCCTATTAACCAGAGATCCGCATCCACTTTCCGGCTCATAATCTGCTCGGCGTAGACACCCCACTCGGGCAACTTCAGTTCTACCTGTAGCCCGAGGGCTTCCAGCTGGTTCTTTATCGCTTCCCCCACCTCTTTGTCCATCATATAGCGGCCAGTGGGAGCGGCAAAGGTCAGTTTGAAGCCATCGGCATAACCGGCTTCCTTAAGCAAGGCCTTGGCCCGTTCCAGGTCGTACCCATAGGGTTTGAGTTGTGGGTTGTAGCCGAAATCCAGATTGGCTAAAGTCTGGGTCATGGGTGTGGCGTTGCCGCCTAGGAGGTTTTCGACAATGCTATCCACATCTACCGCCAAGTTAAGAGCCAAGCGTACCCGCCGATCAGCAAGGGGGCCCGGATTGTCCATCATAAACTGAATTAATAGGAAGCGACTGCTTGGTACCTCTAGCACCTGGGCTTTACCACTATTGTTCACCGCCGCCACCTGATGGGGTGGAATATTCACAGCGATATCCACCTGACCTGCCTGCAATGCCATTACCCGCGATGCATCCTCGGGGATGACTTTGAAAACAACCCGTTTGATCTCCGGCTCACCCCGCCAGTAGTCGGGATTGGCTTCCAGTACAATCTGCTCGTCTTTGTCCCACCTCACCAACTTATAGGGGCCGGTACCAACCGGTTCCCGCTTGAAGCGTTCATCACCAATTTCCTCCACATAGTGTTTTGGCACTATGCGCAGATTGGCCAACCTTGCTGGCAACACTGGATAGGGTTGCTTGGTGTGAATGCGTAGGGTGTAATCGTCTACCACTTCGACCGAAGCTATGGCCGAATAGTTGGAGGCTTGAGGGCTATTTTTGCTGGGATCTAGAATACGCTCAATGGTATACTGAACGTCCTCCGCCGTCAGCTCCTCACCATCATGGAATCGCACTCCCTGCCGTAGCCGGATTTCCCAGGTGGTGGGGGTCACCGCCTCCCAACTGGTGGCCAAAGCCGGCTCATACTCTTGGTTCGCCCCCATCTCCAACAAAGGGTCAAAAATCTGACGTTCCACATTAGCGGTGGTGGTCTCCGAATGCATGCCCGGGTCTAACATGGTGGCATCTACACCTTGGGCCACCACTAAGACTGCTTCCTGTTGTTTCCCGCCACAACCAATCAACAAAAGAGTGGCTATGAGGAGACAAGCTACTAACGACACTGTTTTTTTCATGTTGTTTCACTCCTTTTATTGAGCTAAACCGTGTTTCTTAAGCGTGGGTCAAGTGTGGTCCGCAGCCAATCGCCCACTAGATTGACACCTAACACTGTTAACATAATGGCCAGTCCGGGGAAGGTGGCTAACCACCAGGCGCTGGTAATGTAAGCTCGCCCATCGGCCAGCATACTTCCCCAGGTGGGGATATGGGGCTCCACACCCAGCCCCATGAAAGTCAGGGACGACTCGGCAATGATCATATTCGCCACTCTTAAGCTGGCCATCACAATTAGAGAGGGCATGACATTGGGTAGAATGTGCCGTAATATGATCTTGCCATCGGTCTGCCCCAAAGCTCTTACCGCCTCCACATACTCTCGAGCTCTTAAAGACATAACTTCCGCCCGCAGCAAACGGCCATAGGCTACCCAACCGGTGATGCCCAATACGACTATCACGTTACGCAACCCTGGCCCCAGAACCGCCATTACGGCAAGGGCAAATAGAATGAAGGGGAAGGCCAATTGCACATCGGCCAGAAGCATGATGAAGGAATCAATTCTCCCTTGCCAATAGCCGGCGGCCACTCCCAGTAGCGTTCCTATGGTTCCAGATACGGCGACCGCAATGAGGGCCACCAACAACGATATGCGCGAACCATAGATAAGGCGGCTAAGTATATCGCGCCCTAGGTGATCGGTACCTAAAGGATGCTGCAGACTACCACCAGCCAGCCACGCTGGCGGCTGGAGTCGAGCTGCCAGATTCTGCTCCCCCGGATCATGGGGTGCTATTAGCGGTGCCAGCAGCGCCATGCTAGTCACCAGTATGAGTAGGCAGACACCTACTAGCGCTCGTTTGCATGTCAACATGAGCCTCAACTTCCCTTCCTCCCTTCCGTTACCGCTGCAACCGAATGCGAGGATCCAACCAAGTGTAAAGCAGATCGGTAACTAGGTTGATGGTCACAATGCCTATGGCGAGAACGAATACCCCAGCTTGGACGAGAGGGATATCCCGATTATTGATGGCTTGTACCAGCAACCGCCCCACACCGGGCCAAGCGAAAATGCTCTCGGTGATTACTGCCCCGCCTAGCAGGGTTCCCAGCTGTAAACCCACAATGGTCACCACTGGTAGGAGGGCATTGCGCAAAGCATGTTTGAACACCACTCGAGTATAAGACAATCCCTTGGAGCGGGCTGTACGAATATAGTCTTGCTGAAGTACTTCTCCCATCTGGGATTGCAGCAGACGCATGATGGTGGCCGTTGTATACAGGCCAAGGGCGATGGCTGGCATGACTAGCTGACTAATGGTCCCACGTCCAGTTAGGGGGAAAATCGGTATGATGAGGCCAAAAAGCAGCTGTAACATCAACGCCAACCAGAAGACGGGCATAGACTGGCCCAATAGGCCAAAGATAGAGCCTAGAAAACTCGGCAGCGAGTTGCCCTTGCTCCCCGTCCACACCCCCAAGGGGATGCCCAGCAGTAAGGCCACCAGTAGGGCAGCTACTGTCAGTTCAACCGTTGCCGGCATCCGCTCTGCAATCAGAGCCAGAGCGGGCTGTTGATGTCGCAGCGAGAGTCCAAAGTCGCCCCGCACCGCCTTAGACAGCCAACGTAAGTATTGCTGCCAGAGAGGATCATTGAACCCCATAGCCTGGCGAAACTCCTCCACCTGCTCAATAGTGGCATCTGGAGGCAACATCAGAACTGCCGGATCGCCTGTTAAATGCACAATCATGAAGGCAAAAAGGGAAACTCCCAGAATAACTAGTAGAGCTCGTCTTAGCCGGTGCCAGAGGATATCTAGCATTGTTCTTCCCTCCTTTGCCTAACCCGGTGGCAGGCCACCAAGTGACTGGGGGTAATTAACTGAGGCCTGGGGGCCTCGCCGGCGCATGCTGCTGTAGCATGCGGACAGCGGGGATGAAAGCGACAGCCGACGGGTGGCTCCATGGGGCTCGGCAACTCGCCAGCCAGGGGCAGGAACCGCAAAACCTCCTCGGGATCGGGGATAGGGATAGCCGCCAGCAGGGCCTGCGTGTAAGGATGTTGAGGGGCGGAGAATAATTCATCTACTGTGGCCAATTCTACGATTTGCCCCAAATACATAACGGCCACCCGCTGACTTACATGTCTAACCACGTTCAAATCGTGGGAGATAAACAGGTAACTCAGGCCCAACTCCTGTTGCAGATCCTGCAGCAAATTGACCACCTGGGCTTGTACTGAAACATCAAGGGCTGAAACCGGCTCGTCACAGACGATGAATTGGGGCTGGACAGCCAAAGCCCGTGCAATACCGATACGCTGTCGCTGCCCACCACTAAACTCATGGGGATAGCGTTCCAGATAATCTGGATTGAGGCCAACTCGTACAAGTAGTTCCTGCGCCATAGCCCGTCGCTCCTGCGGCCTGCCTATTTGGTGAATTTCCATTGCCTCCAGCAAGGCATCTCCCACCGTCATGCGGGGATTGAGGGAGGCAAAAGGATCTTGAAACACGATTTGCATGCGTCGGCGGAACCTCCGCAAACTTTGACCCGACAGAGTGCCCACGTCTGTGCCAGCAAAAACAACCTTGCCGCCCGTCGGCTCTACTAGCCGTAACACTGCCCGCCCGGTGGTTGTCTTGCCACAGCCCGACTCGCCCACTAGGCCCAGCGTTTCGCCGGCACTTAACTGAAAGCTTACACCGTCGACGGCCCGTAACACCCTTTGCCCTCGGTGCCCCCTGACAGGAAAATGCACTTTCAGCTCCTCAACTTGTAGCAACGGTACTGACATGGCGTACACCTCCTTGCCAGGACAGTAATGGATACCAACAGGCCACCTGGCGACCGTCAGGTAAGACGGACAATGGGGGTTCCTCCCCGGAGCAACGAACTTGAGCATAAGGACAGCGATCACTGAAAGCACAGCCGCTGGGACGCTGGGTGGGATGAGGAACCATACCCTTGATCTGCGCTAGACGCCTGCTTCCTTCCTTACCTTTGGGAATAGAACCTAATAACCCTTGGGTGTAGGGGTGCAGTGGTTGACGGAATACTTCCCTAACCGGTGCGTTTTCCACAACCCGACCTAAATACATCACCAACACCCTTTGCGCCATAGCAGCCACTACTCCCATATCATGGGTGATGATGATAATAGCGGTGCCTAGTCGTTTCTGTAAGTCGTGCATCAGATGTAAGATCTGGGCCTGAATGGTCACGTCTAGTGCCGTAGTGGGTTCGTCGGCCAGCAGAAGCTTTGGATTGCAAGCTAGGGCCATGGCTATCATCACCCGCTGGCGCATGCCGCCACTCAGTTGGTGGGGATATTCCCGTAGGCGACGTTGAGGATCGCTTATGCCCACCAATTGCAGCATTTCCAAAGCTCGCTGGGTAGCCTCTGCTCGGCCTATCCCTTCGTGCAGGCGAATCCCCTCACTCAACTGGTCGCCGATACGCAATAAGGGGTTAAGGGCCGTCATCGGTTCCTGAAAGACCATGGCTATTTCCTTGCCCCGCACTAATCGCATTTCGTGCTCCGATTTCTGCAGCAGGTCTTGGCCTTGAAACAGAACCTCTCCTGCCGTAACTTTAGCAGGCGGACTGGGCAGGAGGCCCATAATGGAGAGGGCCGTCAAACTCTTGCCACACCCTGATTCGCCCACAAGAGCTATGGTTTCTCCAGCCGCCAATTCAAAGCTCACACCCGCCACCGCGTCAAAGCAACCTTTCGCTGTGTCTAGCTGGGTAGTTAAGTTGTTCACCCTTAGCAATGGCTGCAACATCTGATCACCCCTTCTCTTCTTTCACTTTTCACCCTGATGACAAAATAGCTAAGATTGCAAAAGGAAAAAAGGGTAAAAAAATAAGCCCCTGTAAGGGGCGAGAATAATCCCGCGGTACCACCCTAATTGCTAAGAACAGTAGCGCTCTATCAGGTACGGGAGTTTTCTCCGATACCCTCACCCTTTTAACGGTAGGCTTCCGACAGGCCTACTAAGACGGTTCAGCCTGTAGCTCCAAGGTGATTTTCAACGGGTGCTTTACCGCCGGGCTTACACCATCCCCGACTCGCTAAATGGGAACACTCCATTTACTCGTCCTCATCATCGCCTTTTGCTTTTGTCTTCAGGTATTGTTCAGCAGTTTAGCACCCTAGAATAGAACCTGTCAAGGCCGAAGTTAAATCTCTTTATCTTGCTACTTATGTGAAACCGTAAAAGGATAGCAAAAAAGCGCCCATTAGGGCGCTAGAGAACTGATTCCTTCCCTTGCTGTTGCTCCATCAGGGCCCGGGGTTCCGGTAGCTTTTCAGCCAGCAAAACACTTATCCCCACAATGCCAACCGTGCCTGCGAACAGAATCTCGTGGGAAACGAAGCGTAACAACAGTCCCCCCACAACGGGTAAGAAGGTAAAAGGTGCCGTTAAGGTATTCATCATACCTACATAGGTGGGGCGATCAACATCGGATGCCACGTCCAACAGGTAATTGGTAAATCCCATCCAGTTACCGGAAAGCGTGGCTCCCACAGTAGCAAAGACCAACGCAGACAAGATGAAGGAGCCCAACCGCCAACCTAACTGTGTCATCCAGCTGGCCAGCAGTGCCAGCGCAGGAGTGGTCGTCGCCACCAGGGTTACAGCCCGGATGACCGTGCGGTTACCATGTTTATCACCCAGATAACCCCAAAGCAGGCTGGCTAGGATACTGCCAGCCATCTGAGCCGACAGAAACAGCCCCACTGTGCTTTCGGCAAAACCCAGTCTTTCGCGGGCGAAGATAACGTAAAAGGGAAGCGCCAGGTAAAAGCAAGAAAACACCATACGGGTGAACATCATGCGTTGAAACGATGGGCTTTCCCGCCAGATTACGGGTAGGCGACGCCAGTACTCGGCCATGGTGGAACTGGGTCGCACCACTCCCGCCTTCTCTTTCACCAGCAGGGTCCCTATCAGGGAAATGACCATAAACACAAAGCCCACCAAGAGTAGCAGGGAGTAGTTGAAGGGGAAGGCAACACTAGCCAATACCTGACGCACAAAAAGGCCGGCACAAAAGGCTCCTAATCCCCCCACCGACTGCATGGTAGCGAATAGACGTCCCCGACGGGTACTGGGAATCGTTTTGGCTACCAAGTCGGTCCAGGGAACACCACCGATCCCGTCAGTGATGGCAAAGAGAAAAATGGCAAACAGTAGTGAAATGAGAGCCATCTGGGGCCACTTTCCCGCCAGCAAAAAGACAGCCATGGCCATCAGCAATACACTCAGTCGATTTACCGCACCGTTAATCCTTAGTAGCGGCTTCTTGAAGGGCAGCCGCTCCGCATATCCGGCCACAAATAGCTGGGGCAGCAAGTAGCCAGCATTGCGCATGGTGCTGACGAGACCTATTATCACACTATTGTTGGTGAGGAGACTGACCAAACTAGGTAACAGTGTGTTCGCCTCCAAAAAGGCCGCACCAATGGCGAAACAAACACCGTCCAGAACCAGGGAGGCGAAATTCCAACGAGTCGTCTTATCCATACCGGCCGCGAAGTCCTGACGCTGACGAAACGGTATGATTCTGCCTGGCTTCTGTATACTCCCACCCCCACCGTCATTTTAAAGCTGCAGCTATGCGTCTTCAGTTTACCACGGGCCCTTTGCGGCAGCAACTGGTGCCGCCCAAGGGACAAGCAGCAAGGAATCAGATTACCTGCACCCATGCGCAGTCTAGTCACATGGCAGAGGAAAGGGGCTGTGCCAGACAGCCCCCTTATAGAACCGATAGGGGGTGTTCGCTGCAGACCCTTGAGATCTCAAGGCGACAGCCCCTTTCAGCTCTGTCATCTCTTGGCGTTGAAAAGTGAGTAGGTCTTAACCACTGTGTCCTCCTTGGCATCATAATAGAACTGCACATCCCTCTCTTCTCGGTGGGAACTATAGGCCCGCTTACCCACCGTGATAAGAACGTTCTCGTGCAAAAGCCCCACTTTGACTAACGCATCGGCGGACACATTAACGGTGGTATAGGTGCCGACCGATGTTCCCAGCTCACCCACCATCACCGTGCCATTGGCTGCTATGCTGCCACCTCGATATGCACCGCGCACGGTCACGCTTCCCCCCCGCCTGCACCTGGGAGTGATCGTTACACTGACCCAGGATCATCACATTGCCGGTAGCTGTAATAGATGAGTTGAGCAAGTTGTTCACTTGCACATCACCCCAAGAAGAGCTGGTGGCGGCAATAGCAGTCCGCCACTCTTTGCATCTTGTGAGCAGCTCCTCAATCTCTTGCATTACTACTCCTTTGCCGGCTCCTATTCCAGCTGCCAGTTGCTGAGCAAACCGCTCTAGAGCCTGGGTATTAAGTCGCGGGGGCAGTTGCTCCACCATCTGCAAAAAGTCTTTACACAATCTGGGAATGACCTGACATTTATGCCGTAGCAGTACCTGAATAACCTGATTGCTGGGACCTCTGATACCATGTTGGCGCAGTTGCTCAACATACATTACCAGTTTCTCCAGTTCTACTGCCAAAGCGTCGAGGATATCTAAAAAGCGGCCTACGACAGCCAACGGCCCGCCAGCTACAATAGTTGAGCTTATTACGTTACCCCATATATAAGCAGACCCGCCGGCCTGAACGGCAGCTGCTGACACCAGCCCTTGTACCAACACGTCTTCATTGGCATGCACCAGCATACCGTCTTGCACATCACCTAATACACGTATGTGTCCAGAAAAGCTAATGTTCCCCGATTCTAGATCCACATTCCCCTGGTGGACCAGTACAGGCTCCACGCTGATGAATACGGAACGTCCTCTCTCCCTGACCACTGGTCGACCTGGCGTAACCGCGATGATATCCGTTCCATTGTAGAATTCCACACCCTTACTCAGACGCAAGACCACATCGGCAGGTGGTTTGGGCAAGACTGCGTTACCCCGGACCGAAACACCGGACTGACCCAAGATCGGCGGATGTTTGCGGGCCAGAACGGCCCCTTTTACAACCGAGTTAATATTGAACCTCTCGCGAAAATCTACCCTATCCGCATCATTAGACATAGCCACCGCATAGCGGGGCTCGGTCAAGCAGAACAGCTCCAGATAGCCATCTTGGCTGGAGGTGGGTGGAACCCCTCTAGCTATCACCACCTGGCCGCTGATGGGTTCTTCCGTTACTCTTCGACAACAATCCCAGTCTATCCCCTTTTTGATGCCAAGGCGCTTTAGTTCAGCCACCAGTTCTGCAAACAGCAGTGGTGGGAAAAGGTGTTCTTCCTTTTCCACCTGTAGGCGCAAGGTCCCACTGGGCGGCAAATCACATAGCTTGTAGGTTCGGATTACGCGCGGCTGCAGCTTGATAACCGCTAGCACTTCGTCCTCTGTCAACTCGATGCTCCACTTACCCGCTATCTCCTCTTGCAATGTCTTTATGGTTACCTGGTCGGCCATCGTAACCTGAGCGGGTTTCTGCAGCAGTTGGCCGTTTAGCCTCACCTCGACACCCGGACAGGGTACTATGGTGGGAAACGGCCCCTCTTCCGTATGGCGCACTAGCAGTTGTCCATTACAAATGGCGGCATAAGCCGTTCTTCTCGCAGCTGTTATCTCGATTCTACCCTTATGCAAACTTCCCCAATCACCCAGCACACAAGGCTTCGCCGTTTCTTGCCCTGTGTTCTCTTTCCGAACCACTCTCACAGCCGCCGGACGTTGGCTTATGCCAAGTACACCCGGCTCACCCCAATCTATTACTTGCACTGCTATTTCGTCTTCTTTGGCCTGCAGGACCCTCAGAGCATGGGCAATGGCCTCATCAACCGTATCCCCTTTGACAATTAACGCATCCACGCACCTCACCCCCTAGAACCTGTGGTCTGGATGCTAGTTTTAATCCATGACTCGCACGAACACGTCAACTATGGCCGGGTCAAACTGAGTGCCTTTGCAGCGTTGAATCTCAGCGATCGCTTCACTGTGGCTAACCGCAGCTTTGTATGGCCGGGGCTGAGTCATGGCATCATAGGCATCAGCGACCGCCAATAGCCGGGCAAAGAAAGGAATGGAATAGCCCCGGAGGCCTTGGGGATAACCACTGCCGTCCCAACGTTCATGGTGGCTTAATATGCAGTCGGCAATAGGGGCCAACTCGTAAACCGAGCGGGCTATACGGCACCCTAAATCAGGATGTCTCTTAATCTCTGCCCATTCGCCAGCTGTGAGAGGTCCCGGTTTGGTGAGAATAGGGTCGTCAATGAAAAGCTTACCTATGTCGTGGAACAGACCTAGCAGAAGCAACCTATCCTGCTGAACTGGCGAAAAGCCTAAGCGCTCTCCTAGGGCTAAGCAGATGATAGCAATGCGTTGACAGTGCTCTTCTGTAGCAGAGTTCTTGCTAAAGAGTGCATATTGCAAGGAGGCCAACACGGGACTAGCCCAGATTCTATTCCTCAATTGATCCTTCGCCCTTAGGCTGCTGCAGTAACTACCCCACATTCCCTTGCCCTCTCCTATAACATCAATTAGGGCTCAAACCGCTCCCTCGTCCCGTAAGCCTCTTTTCTAGCCCATTTTACCTAAGCCTCTAGGACTAGAGATATAGGACTTTGGCCTTAGGCCCTGATAAGCGAGCTCTGTCAGGACTATGGCAGGATATGACCGGCGGGCGGAGAAACTTGCTTGTAGAGGAAGTAAAGAGTAGGAATAAGAGGTGAGCACATTTGCGGAAAGTTGATCTTATTGTAAAGGCACCGCACTTCTTTACCATGGAAGGTGAAGGTGTAGGTTATAAAACCGGCGTCGCCATGGTCGTGGACGGCGGCAAGATCATAGCTATAGCCGAGAGCGAGTTGATTGAGAGGGAATATCAGGCTGAAGAAGTGCTGGATCTACAGCATCATGCCATTTTCCCCGGCTTTATTGACGCGCATATGCATACTTCCTTAGCCATCCTGCGAGGGCTGGCGCAAGACACCAGCCATTGGATGATGTATGGTTTACAACCATTTAGCGCAGCAACCACCGAGGATGCAGCTCTGGCGGGCAGCAAGTTAGCCATCATCGAAGCCATCAAGGCCGGTACCACTACTTTGGGTGACTACTCCTTCAATATGGATCCGGTCTGCAGTTTCATCCACAAGCTAGGAGCAAGGGGGAATATCACCTGCACCATTAGAGAAGCTAAGTCGCGAGTTTACGCCCCCGGCGAGTTGTATGAGTTCGACCCGGCCCGAGGAGAGGCTACGTTGCAGGCCAATCTGGAGCTCTATGACAAATGGCATAACAAGGGAGACGGCCGCATTAGGGTGCTTTTTGGTCCGCAAGGAGCCGACTTCTTAAGCAAGGAACTGTTGCTACGGGTACGGCAGTTAGCTAAGGAAAGAAGAACCAAGATTCACATGCACACCCAACAGGGTGACCGAGAGACGTACCAAGTGGTGCAAAGATATGGCAAGCGCCCCATCGCCTGGCTACAAGAGATCGGATATCTGGATGAAACCCTCATTGCTGTTCATCTAACCGATGCCACGGAAGAAGAGGCCCGCATAGTAGCCGAAAGCGGAGCTTCTATGATCGTTTGCCCCGGCTCCATCGGCATCATCGACGGCATTGTGCCTCCCTCCAAGGCCTTCCAAGATGCGGGAGGCAATGTGGCCCTAGGTTCAGATCAGGCACCTGGTAATAACTGTCACAATATCATCAACGAGATGAAGCTAGTGGCTCTGTTTAACAAAATCAAGTATCAAAATCCTGAGGTATTACCTGCTTGGCGGGCTTTGCGAATGGCTACCATTGAAGGGGCACGGGCGGTAGGCTTAGGTGACTTGGTGGGTTCACTTGAGGTGGGAAAGAGAGCCGACTTTATCGCCATCGATCTGCAAAAGCCGACCATGATGCCGGTCTACACCCATCCCATGCGCAACATTGTCCCCAACCTAGTCTACAGCGCTAGGGGCAATGAAGTGGCATTAGTGGCCGTTGAAGGCCAGGTTATCTACAGGGACGGAGTTATACTAACTGTCGATGAGGAGGAAATACTGTCCGCTGTAGCTGAATACCCGGACCGAATCGGGCAACGGGCAACGGAACAGTTCCTGAGCATAAATGGCACCAACGCCCAGTTCATGCGGGAGAATAGGCTGTAGGAAACCCCAGACAAGAGGAGCTGCGCAAGTAGACTTGCGGCAGCTCCTTCCCTTATTACTCAGAACCGTTTACTCCTAGCCTTGATTCTTGGTGTACCAGACAGCGATAGCCGTACGATCAGGCAGATTCAATTTGCGTAGCATGTTAGATATGTGGGTCTTAACCGTCTTTTCACTCAGGCCAAGTCTGGCAGCTGCAGTTTTGTTACTCTCCCCCTGGGCAATAAGCTGAGCCACTTCCAACTCCCTCGGGGTCAGCAATGTATCAAAGCCGTTCTTGCTAGTGTGTGATCGGTCCGCCAGCTCCCGCCAGAGATAAATACAATGGGATAAGAAAACTATACCTAAGTGTAGTAGATCCTTCCCGAGAGCCGCTATTTCCCCACGTCTGGCATAGAGATAGCCAATGACGGTATCTGCACTCTGCAGCGGAATACGCACCAGTTCGGAAATATCTTGATCTAGCCTCGTCCCCTCCTCCAAGCTGATCCGCACCCGGCTTAGCCCCCAGAGTACCGAGATCATATCCTCCATATCCGCCAACGATTGGATGTTCCCTTCCGCCAAACTGTCAATCAAGTGGGTTTGGCCCCAAAGCTGCCGCTTAGCCCATACCAAGTCTTCTGTGGAATGAGCCATTGTGGCCAATAGAGACCCCCAACGATTGACCCATGTCAGCAATTCTCTAATGTGGGGGGTTTGCAGTCTCTCCCACTTGTCGAAGGCCATTATGAGCACTGCTACCGTTTTGCCGCCTAGACCAAGGGGGAGGTAAACACTGCTATAGGCTTCCAAACGCTGCAATAGATGGCTGGAGATTCCCGGATCTTCAGCCATTTTGGCAAGCATACGTACCCGCCCATCCTCTAGACATTTGCCCCATACGCCAGCCACCGGAAGTTCCTCCGGCATGTCCTGCGGATATTCTCCTATCCGGGCCACCAGTCTACCTGTGCCAATGGAAATCAAAGCTCGTACCGCTGCCATGACTACACCGGGAATAGTCGCAGCAACTTCCACAATATGGTGATAGTATTCGCCGCTAGACAAGGGCTGGCTGGGAAGCTGGGCCTTCTCTATCAAAGCGACAAAATTGCTCTCATAGTAGGCACTAACTTGTCCCTGCAAATACTGCCAGAGTAGGTGCTGTATCAACTCAAAGTCCTGGACATTGGGTGAAGACACGGGCTGTTCGAGCTTGGGTCGCGCAGTCAACAGTGCCAGTTCCAAGTTCGCCACACTATAACGGGAACACAATATGGGTTGATTGTCATATGTAAATGACTTGGCCAGCCTCGCTGGAAGGGAGTTAAATTTGTCCTTGATAAAAAGCCAATGCTTTGCAAACCATTCCTTATCGACACCAGTATCGGCAATGATCATGCCCGTCTTCCCATCTACAAGAACAAGTGGTACATCTAAGCGCCCAGCAAGGGCTTCCAAAAGAGCTCTCAGTTCCGCGTATTCCGCATAGGTGAAAAGCTCATGTTTAGTAACAGACAACTCTACCACCGGCTTTCTCTTTCTCAATACATTGGGCATTTGGTTCAAATTTTATCACATTTAATCTGGTTACTAATTGGAACTAAAAAAGGACGTCCGCTTGGGAGCAGCGCCCTTCCTTATGTTATTTAAAGCTCTTCTCGCTCCATAACCTGTAAGAACGCATCTACAATTATAGGATCAAACTGGGTGCCTCGGCAACGCAAAATTTCTGCCACCGCTTGCTCATGGCTTAAAGCGGCCCTGTAGGGTCTTGGCTGAGTCATGGCGTCATAGGCATCAGCAACGGCCAACAAGCGGGATAAGAGGGGGATCTCTTCTCCCTTTAGGCCTTGAGGATACCCAGTGCCATCCCAGCGCTCGTGGTGGGTAAGTATGTAGTCGGCGATGGGGGCCAGTTCATAAACCGATTGAGCTATGCGACATCCGATTTCCGGATGTTTTTTCATCACCGCCCATTCCTCATCCGTAAGCGGACCCGGCTTCTGCAGTATGCTATCTTGAATGCCGATTTTGCCTATATCATGCAGTATTCCCAGTAGGCGCAATTCATCGTGCTGACTTCTAGGCAAGCCCAATATGTGACTCATTCGATGACACAACTCCGCAATGCGACGACCGTGCTCCTCTGTTTCACTACTTTTGCGATATAAGGTTTCTTGCAGTGAGTCTAATATGGCACTACGCATACTCTTGCTCTCCAACAGCTTGCGTCGCAGCATACGGTCTTCTGCCACGACGAGAGCTTGCTGCAAACTGGAGTCGGGATCAACCTTGCTAGCATAGCCCAAAGAAACACTGGGCGTTAACAGACCATCGGGCAGCAACCTCATGACGTTGCGGATATGTACGCAAAGCTCGCCCGCTTCTCGCTCACTCATGTGCGGAAGTAAAATCACGAACTCGTCACCACCCCAACGGGCAACCACATCTCCTGGCCGACAAGCCTCTTTCAAGGCGCGGCTAATGGTGACCAGCAATTTATCGCCTTCATGATGACCAAAAACATCGTTAATAATTTTCAACCCGTTGATATCGGCGACGATTACTGAAACGGGGACCACACCATGGGAGTCTAGACGCTCCAACTCTTCATCCAAGAAAGCCCTGTTATAGAGCCCCGTCAACTTGTCATGATAGCTCATATGTACCAGCTCTGCCAGGCGTCTACGGGCCGTTTCTTCCGCCCACTTGCGGTCGGTGATGTCCATAACAATACCTTCCAGGGCAATTACCTCGCCATTGGGCCCGTAGACACCCCGTCCCTGCTCCCATACCCATTTCTGCTCACCGGAAGCGGTAGTAATCGTATATTCCTCCGTAAACACACCCCGCTCGGCTAGCACCTTCTGCCACTTGGTCCATAGGTATTGCCGATAGGCTTCATCAATCAGATCGTTGTAGCTTATGCGCTTCTCCAGAAAGTCCTCGGGGTGATATCCGGTAAGCTCATAACAACCTGCAGAAATGAACAGCATGGTCCAATCCAGGTCGTTCAGACAACGATAAGCCAAACCGGGAAGATTAGATAAGAAAGTAGCAAGCTGGCGCTCGCTTTCATACAACTCCTCCCGGGTCTGCCTCAAAATATCCGCTTCCAAAGCCTTACAGGATTGCGACGCAGAAGGTTTCCGATACGGATCTGGTTTACACATACGTCCCACCTCATAAAAAGAAACTCTCCCCCATTTCTTAGTTCGCATTATATATCCATTCTCCTGCTTTGCTGACTCAAAATAAATAAATATCAAGCACTTCCAGTCTTCTACTCTAGCCTTTTTCACAGCTCTCCAACCAAACGGAAGCCGGTACTTTTTCTCCCAGTACAAGCAGTTAGAAGGGAAAAGGGTTACTGTGGAAGGCTGGGCCGACCGGGAACAGGCTTTGACTGCTCTGAAAAGAGCAAGAGCCAATTATGTCAAGGCGACCAGAAGAGACAACTAAGAACAGGGGGCTGTCGCCAAACAGCCCCCTGTTTATTCCCAGAACCGACGGGATTGTCCCTTCAACTATTCGGTTCTTAAAGCTGCCACCGGATCTTTCCTCGCCGCTTGCCCCGCCGGGATTAGACCGGCAATAAGAGTTAATGTCATGCTGATGAGTATAAGCAGGATTGCTCCCTTCCAGGGCAAGACTGCAATGCCGGAAACCCCTGTTAGGGAGGCCAAAATGGCGTTGGTTGGAATCAACAGCAGTACGGTAATCCCTATACCAATCAGCCCAGCAACAAAACCGATGATTAGAGTCTCGGCATTGAAGATGCTGGAAATGTTGCGCTGCGACGCACCGATGCTACGTAGAATACCAATCTCTTTGGTTCGCTCTAGAACTGAAATATAGGTGATAATACCGATCATGATGGAGGAAACCACAAGAGAGATGGCCACAAAACCGATTAGAACATAACTGATCATGTTGATGATTGTTGTTATGGACGATATCATCTGTCCCACAATGTCTGTATAGCTAATAGTCAAATCTTCACGACCAGCAGCCGACTGGGCCGCATTGTAATCGGCTATGATGGCGGCTATTTCATCTTTAGCCTTGAAATCAATAGGGAACAAATTGATTACCGCCGGTTGCTCCTTATCCACTACCCCTATTTCCCGCAGGTTATCTTCCAAGGAAGTGGGAGTGCCAGCTTGGGCCCGCAACTGCTGCCGAAAAATGCGCAAGATCTCCTCCTCTGGCAGGGTTAAACGCATGATTTGAAACTGTTGTTGCTCCTGAGGCGAGAGCATTGCCACCATCTGGTTCACATCGGCCATGGTGAGGCTTTCCACATAGCTATCGATATCAAAGGGCATACCGGTAAAGACATTGGTGTCGGGATTGGCCAACTGGTCCTTGGCAATCTCACTGTTGTTATTACCCTCGATCACATAGTCGGTAAGGGCGGCTGTGTAGGCCACCGTACCAGCTATGGCAGCCCCTCCGATCCCCGGTTTCGGCCTGAGGATACCGACGACCTTTAACTCCAATGCCTTCTCCAGCAAGTCGACCATAAAGTCCTGGTCGTCGCGCATGTCTTCCCAGACCCCAGTGGCCTCATCGTACTGAAAATAGTCGGCGTTCAACACCAACTTAAATCTCGTATTAAGGATTTCTTCATAGGTAAAGGCTACTGGCTCCGGCTCCTCCACCTTTTCCCCATTAGTCACTGCCTCCATAAGTTCCTTATATTCATCGGGATCCATTAACCCCAGCGAATACAATACAATGTCACTAATCTCGTTGTTCTTGTCAACCACAATCACGACTTCATCGTAAGCATCTTCTTGGGGAAAACGACCGGCCAGCACATCGTATTGAGACTCCAGCAGTTCCCGGTTGGCCAGCATTTCAACGAAGACTTCCATTTGTGGCATACGACTAAAACGCCCCGCGGGTCCCATACTAGGCCTATTAAGTATGTCACTGGGATTAAGCTGCAGAACCCCTTCGCTAGTATCCGGGCTATATATTTGCAGATCCAGTCGGTACCCATACTGGATAGAAGAAACATAGTTTAGAATGCGACTTTCGCCGCTCTCAATGAACTCCCGAAAGGCCCGCAAGTCGTTCTTCTTGGTTACGGTACTAACGGTTGACCACATGCGGGTGGCCACATTGTTAGAGTAGACCCTATCCAAATCATGCTCCACCTGGTCGGGGCGATTCTGCGCCATCAAGGTGGAGATCACCGAACTCATATCCACACTTTCACTCTCTATGCTGATTGGGTAGGTGGACAAGGTATCTTTCTGTACGGTACGAATATAGTCATTCATACCACTGGAAAGGGCCAGGATAAGGGCGATACCAATTATGCCGATACTGCCGGCAAAAGAAGTGAGAATGGTTCGGGCCTTTTTCGTCCGCAGATTATTAAGGCTGAGGGAAAGCGCCGTGAGAAAGGACATGGACGTCTTCCCCATACTTCTGTGCTCTGGTGCGGCCCTTCCCTCTTCCTCCACTATATAGGGGTTGGAATCATCAATTACCTTCCCATCCCGCAGGCGAATGATGCGGGTTGCATACTTGTCGGCCAGTTCCGAATTATGGGTAACCATGATTACCAGTCGGTCCTTGGCCACTTCCTGTAGCAAATCCATGACCTGCAGACTGGTCTCACTATCTAGTGCGCCAGTAGGCTCGTCGGCCAACAAGATATCGGGGTCGTTAACAAGAGCACGGGCTATGGCTACCCGCTGCATCTGTCCACCCGACAGTTGATTGGGTCTCTTATGTAACTGGTCGCCCAGCCCTACTTTCTCCAACGCCTCTCTTGCTCGTCGAATCCGTTCGCTTCTAGAAATACCGGAAAGTGTCAATGATAACTCCACATTGGCCAATACTGAAAGATGGGGGATTAAGTTGTAACTTTGAAAAACAAAACCGATGGTATGGTTACGATAGGAATCCCAATCGCTTTCCTTATACTGTTCGGTTGATATACCATTGATAATTATATTGCCGCTGTCATAGCGGTCCAGCCCACCAATAATATTGAGCAGGGTTGTCTTCCCCGAGCCACTAGGTCCCAGAATGGCCACGAACTCATTGTCTCGCAAATTGAGGGTGACATTATCCAGAGCGGTTTGCACCAAATCTCCGGTAACATACCGTTTGCTTATATTTCTTATTTCTAGCATCTCAAAACTCCTTATCAACCAGTCTTAGTCTCAGCTTTCCCTAACCCTCGAGGAGTAATTGCTGACTGACTGGTCAGTCAGTTCTATGGCTAGTATAAACCCTCTACTTGTTAAAAGCAAGGTGCAACCGTCCCCAGAGCAAAAATGGGTCTCAACACCACGCCTCAGTTCAGGCATGCATGATGACCCATCATTTAGCGCGCAACACAAGGAAGTTCAGGTCAGCCAGCTGCTCCGGAGGCACTAAGAAGCGCTCTTTTTGATCCGACCAATAGAAGACCAGTTGTTGATGCCGTATTGCGTAGAGCACCTGATATCTGCCGTCTGCCACTCGGTAGCAGCTACTCTCATGCAGCAAGCGCTCCAACTTGTGATAAGCGATACTACTGACGCCCCCAGATCCTGCCGATATAGTTCCTGCACCCGCTGGATGAACCTCTGTTTCATATCAGACATACTTGCTGCCTTCACGCACAGCCAGCCGACTGAGTTCATGTTGCTGAAGAAAAGCCCTCACCCACTCGGGGTTAGTCTTGCTATAGTCTCGCAAAGCCCAACCAATGGCCTTTTGTATGAAAAACTCCTGGTCCTCCCGATTCTCTAAAATTGCCCTTGCTAACCAGTGGGTATCGGTATCCTCTTTCCACTGCAGTTGCAGGGTTATGGCCACCCGTCGCTGCCAGAAGGAAGGTGCGGATAATAGCACGTCCATCACTTCGTCCAGGTATTCTCTATGCTCTTTTACCCACAGAGACATGGGCTTGCGCAAAGCATCTACTGAATCCCACCATGCGTTCTGATCAATCAGGGGATACAGAAGCTGAAACACTTCATAAGTAAGACGACGATGATTGCGCTCTAACAAGTCGATGGCCAAGTAATGGCATTCCCGCTGGGGTTGACTATACAACTGCTGCACTAATTCGAGCAGTGCGGAAACAGAAATCTTACGCGAGTCCTTCAGCAGCTGTGCCGTCAGGGCCTTTCTCTCAGGTTTATTGATACCAAAGAAGGCAAAGCGATTGCGCATATACGCCGCCATCTGCTCTGCCCGTTCGGGATCGGCCTCTTTTTGAAACATAGTGAGAACATCGGCCAAACTAATAGCCATAGTCATCCCTTCCTTCCTCACGCCCTCACTTACGCCTTTCCTCAATCATGATTCGGACTTCCTGAAAAAGACGGGGCTGAATCTCCGGGTAGGTCAAGAGCTCAGGTAAGTCATCATGTAAGGCAACTTGCCCTATTTCTGACTGGGGTAGCCTGGCAAACTCGGCAATTTCGGCATAGAATACGCGTCCGTAGGTGATAACTCCATCGCTGCGTGTCACCGAGTAATCAAGCATGGGGCGCATGACAAAAGCTTTGGCCCCAGTTTCCTCCCAGAGTTCCCGCGCAGCAGCTTGACCGACTGTCTCATTCGCCTCCCGTCGGCCGCCTGGGAGTTCCCACGTATCCCGTCCCTTGTGTTTAACAAAGACCCACTTCTTTTGAAAATGAGCCACTACCGCCACAAACTGCAATAGTTCATCGGCAAAAACACCAAGGTCAAATATTTCCGTATGCAAGCGCGCAATCCTCCTTGCTAATTAGAAAGGCCAGTTGAGAGGAACTCCCCATCAACTGGCCTGCAACAGTCAGGCTAACAATAGCAGTTACTTCTTCAGGTAAATAGTCCCCACCTTAGCCATCTTGGCAATTCTCTCTTCGGCCATGCGGTTTGCTGCCACGTGGGTCGGGATGTTGTCTCTCTTGGAGATCTCAAATACTCGTTTGACAGCGTCATAGATGTTAGCTGCCCTGCTCATAGCCCGCTCTCTATTGTAACCCTTCAGTTCTTCGAAAACGTTGATTACACCGCCGGCATTGATCACGAAGTCAGGCACGTATAGTATGCCCTTTTCTCTCAGCATATCGCCATGCCGATCTTCGGCCAACTGGTTGTTGGCGGCGCCAGCAACAACCTTGCACTTGAGCTGATCAATGGTGAAGTCGTTGATAACGGCACCCATGGCGCAAGGAGCAAAGATGTCGCACTCCACGGAGAAGATTTCATCAGGAGCAACGGCAGTAGCGCCCATCTCATTGACCACCCGCTCAATGCTGGCCTTCTTAATGTCGGTGACAATGAGCTTTGCGCCTGCCTCATGCAGGAACTTGCACAGATTATAACCAACGGCACCCAACCCCTGTACGGCAACAACTTTACCCGTCAGGTCTGCACTACCGAACACCTCGTCGGCAGCGGCTAAAATGCCTCTAAACACACCAAAAGCTGTTACAGGAGATGGATCGCCACTCTTGCCTTCCAAACCGACGACAAAATCGGTTTCTTCGTTGACGTAAGCCAAATCTTGCGTCTTGATGTTCATATCTTCGGCGGTTATGTATCTACCAGCAAGACCATCAACGAAGCGACCAAACACCCTAAACAGCTCTTCACTTTTCAGTTTGTCGGGATCGCCAATGATAACGGCTTTACCGCCACCGAGGTTGAGACCAGCAGCTGCACTCTTATAAGTCATACCACGAGCCAGCCGGAGAACGTCGATAATGGCTTCCTCTTCCGACTCGTAGTTCCAGAAACGAGTACCACCTAAGGCGGGACCTAGAGTTGTATCATGGATAGCAATAATGGCTTTGAGGCCGGTGCTCTTGTCCTGACAGAATACTAATTGCTCATAATCATACTGTTCCAGCAGGTCGAATATCTTCACCAGTAATCCTCCTTCTAAATTTGTTTGAAAACTCTCCTTTCACTTATTCATTATAAATCTACTCCCAAAGATTTGCAACATGATACATCTTTCTCAAAGTCTTCCTGAGCAGGTATTCTAGCCAATTCAGCGTAAACTTTAGTAGGTAAAAAAGCTGGAGGAGTGACGTTATGTCTTTAAGAGAAGAAATCATAGATCTGATAACCGCTGCTGTAGCCAATGCACCGAGAGCGGAGCTCTTTCGCCAACCCTTGGTAGGTTTTTCAGCAGCCGATGACCCTCTTTACCTACAACTCCAGGAAATTGTGGGACCGTGGCATATGCAGCCTCAAGACATTCTACCTCAAGCCAAAACTATCATCTCCTTTTTCCTTCCCTTCTCTGCGCAAGTAGTGACAAGCAACCGAGGAGGCGACCGCCCCTCCCACCTATGGGCCGAATCTTACGTGGAAGCTAATAAGCTTATCAATCACATTTGTGATGAAATCATTGCCTTACTGACCAAGAAGGGTATCGATGCGGCCACAGTCCGAGCTACCCATACCTACGACGAAAGCACCCTACAGGCCGGCTGGTCCCACCGAAGCGCTGCCCGCATCGCTGGTCTAGGCAGATTTGGCGTCAATCGCATGTTGATTACCCCCGTAGGCTGTGCCGGCCGTTATGGCAGTGTCCTCATAGGAGAAGAAATTGCGCCTGACCCGCATGTGGATGAGGAGTACTGCCTCTACTACCAAGATGGCAGCTGTCTCGTTTGCCTCTCCGCCTGTCCCGTTGATGCCCTAGGGGTGGACAGCTTCGACAGGTTCACCTGCCATGACCGCCTGCTGGAAAACGCCAAAGCGTTCGTCTCAATCGGCAAATGTGATGTCTGCGGGAAATGTGTGGTTGCCGGACCCTGTGCCCTCATGGAGTAACAGTATACTATTAGACCTGCTGACCAAAGGGGATTGGAGGTCATGAAGATCAGAATAGTACCCTTACACATCTATAACCAGGACGCGATCATCGCCCAGCTGGCCGCCATGTTGCAACAGGCCTTCCCCACGCCCGATGGCTACCCCACTCCAGCGGAAGCTCGGGCAGAAGTCTTAGAATTCCTTGCTGAAGAGCGCGTTAGTCTGGTGGCTCTGGGCGAAAACCAAGAGGCTGTAGGCTGGATAGGTGGCATCCCCGCCTACCGCGGATATGCCTATGAGTTGCATCCGTTGGTAGTAAGGGAAGACCAGCGTCGACGGGGAATTGGTAGCATGTTGGTGGCCGAGTTGGAAAATGAGCTGCGACGGCGGGGTGCTATTACCGTCTATTTGGGTACAGATGACGTAAACAACCGAACTAGTATCGGTGGCATAGACGTGTACCCGGACCCTCTAGAGCATGCCCTCCGCCTGAGAAGCGTCAACAACCATCCCATCGCCTTTTATCAGAAGCTGGGCTACAAAGTAGTTGGTATTATTCCTGATGCTAACGGCTTCGGTAAGCCAGATATCATTATGGCCAAGCGCCTATAGGGTTCTTGCGAGAACTTGTCTTGGGATGGCGGGCTCCAACGCGCCTACAGCAACATCCTACAGCCTGTCTCTTGCAACACCTCAAGCAAACATGAAGAGCATGGTTACGTGCCCGCAACTAACATTGCTCTAACAAATGAGCCAGGCAACCGTCTTGCGACCGTTCCCTGGCTCCTTTAACTATTCAGCTCGATACACTTATGGGTATGACCAGCGGCCCGATGTGCTGTGAACATAACCTACTGTCTTGCACTTGCAATACTAAAGACGTTTCACAAACCAGCCGCCGGGCACTTGTTCTCCTGTACCGGGTACCGTAAACGTGCCCGGGCAGAAGGAGAAACCCAGCCTGAGTTTTAGGGCATAGTTTGCCTCCTTGTCCAGCGAAGACCAACTGCGCATCTGGTAGCAACCCAACTGCCGACTTAGTTCCATGGCGGCCTGCTGCAAAGCGGTGCCAAGGCCTTGTCGCCTATAGGTTTCCTCCACGGAAAAGGTCTGCACGTAGCTTTCCCATAGAACCTGTCCACCAAGCCTCATCGCAATTGGAGGTTGCGAGGGCACGCTAATAACCTGCTTCTGCAGCGAGATGTGCCCCACAACTCGTCCTTCAACCAAAGCACCTACGAAAAGGAGTTGCCGCTTAATATCTTGCCCCTCCCTCACATGCCGGAAATCGCCCGTACGCTCCAGATGAGCGACTAGCTCTCCCCACTGGGGGCTGTCGGGGGTGATCCTCACAATATCCCTCACAACACTAACCCCTTTAGTAATCCGGATCTCACTTGGGGTCGGTTTTGCTTCTAACATGTTCTCGTCCTCCAATCCGTACACTCTCCTTCACCTTCGGCTCAACCTGTGCCCTTCTTTCGCCAACTGGACTTGCGATTCCTGTTAAAGGAGCAATGCATAAACCACTGGGCGAAAGAGAAACCCTTAGGATAGCAGCATTTTGGAAGGAGGTATAACTAAGTGAGTCTAATGCCTTGGAATCCTTTCCGCGAGCTAGACCATATGCGCAGAGAACTAGACAGTATGCTGGATTGGCCTTCACGCATGCAGGGCATATTGGCACCGCGGGTGGACGTCTACCAGACTGAAAACGATATTATAGTCAAAGCGGAGATTCCAGGGGTAGCAAAAGAAGACCTGGATCTCTACATCGATAATAACTCCCTGCGTCTTGCCGGAACCACCCGACGGGAGCAAGAGCTGAATGAAGAGAATGCCTACCGCACCGAACGGTACTTTGGCTCTTTCTCGCGCACCATTCCTTTTCCCGTTGAGGTGAAACCGGATGAGGCCGTTGCCGAATATAAGGACGGCATTTTGTCCATCAGGGTACCTAAAGCTCAACCCTCCAGATCTAACGGCCGACGGATACAACTGCAATAGAAGAAAAGGCGGTATGGAATAGTTATCCCATACCGCCTTTGCTCTGCCTTCTGGCCTTAGAGGCACATTCTGTAGATGCTCTCCACATCCTGCGAGTTAAGGGGTTTAAAACCGTTGATTACCCCGCCTCTGCAAGCTTTCTCGGCCATGTCATGGAAATGGGTGTCGTCGATGCCCAGCTCCGAAAGGGTGCGCTGCAGGCCTAAGGTATCAAACAGGAAATCGGACAGAATTTCAATGCCCTTCTTGGCTGCCACCATCGGCTCTAGCCTGCAGTCCACTCCAAATACGTTGCAGGCAAACTGTTGGAATTTAGCCACTGTCGTCTCATCTAGTACATACTCCATCCAACGAGGAGTCAAGATGGCCAGACCCAGTCCGTGGGTAATATCATAGTAGGCCGAAAGCTGATGCTCCATAGGATGGCAACTCCAGGCCTGCTGCTTACCACCGCGGATAAACCCGTTGATGGCCCAAGACGAAGCCCACATAAGGTTGGCCCGCGCTTCATAGTTGTCGGGCTCTTCCAGGGCAACGGGGGCGAACTTAATGACGGTCCTCAACAGCCCCTCCATCACCTGATCCAGCATATACAGATCATGGTCTGGGCTGAAGTAAACCTCTAGAATGTGTGAGATAATATCGGCTGCACCGCAAGCCGTCTGGTATTTGCTGACGGTAAAAGTATTGGTCGGATCTAGGAAAGATACCTTCGGCACCATACCGGGATGGGCCACGCCAATCTTATCATTGGTCTCCAGATTGCTGATTACCGAGTTGGCATTCATCTCCGATCCGGTGGCGGCTAGAGTCAGTATGCTCACCACCGGTAGACAATTGGTAATGGGAACCTTGCGGGTTACCAAATCCCAGGCGTCACCGTCATAGTAGGCGGCCGCTCCAATGCTCTTGGCCGCATCAATGGTGGAACCGCCCCCAACGGCTAGCAGCACATCAATCTGTTTTTCGCGGCAGATCCGGGCCCCTTCGTTAATGGAAGTCACCCGTGGGTTGGGCTCGATACCAGACAACTCATAGAGCTCCAGCCCGGCCTTCTCAATCTCAGCCACCACCTTGTCGTAGAGCCCCGTCTTCTTGATAGAGCCTCCGCCATAAACCAACAATACCCGCCGGCCGAAGTTCTTGAGTTCTGGCCCCAGGTTCTGCAACTGATTCTTACCGAAGTAGACCTTTGTTGGCACATGATAGATAAAACCGTTCATCTTTCCCATCCTTTCTTACCGAGATTATCCTACCTTTAGCGCCCTAGGAGTTCCTACGAATGAGGCGCCCACCGGTATGAATGGCCCAGGCTTTACCGGAGGCATCAAACAGGAAGCGCACCTCGTTGTCCGTCAGCCTATAGCGCCAGACAGCCCGGTCAGGACTTACCGGTTGTAACGGGAAAGTACCAAGCCAAGTGTCTACGGCTAGCTCATTGTTGGTATCCAGTTCAATCTTGAGCTTGGCGCCTTCACCCGAGATATATTCCCCCACCACGCTGGCCTTCATGTCTGGCGACCAAGCGAAGGGTGAATAGTCCACATACTGCTCCTCGATGGGCAGGCCTAGTGCCAGATTGACTAACGCCAGCCACACCTTACCCACAGGTACCCCCGTAAGATTGCAAAGCACTACAGCCGCGATTCCTTTCTCCGGCACAAACCCCATGTTAGAGGATACGCCCTTCAAGCTACCGCTATGTTCAACCAGAGTAACACCATGATAGTCGCTCTTCACCATAAGCCCATATCCATATCTCCGCCCTTGGCCAAACTCGTGGGTCCCTTGTTGCATTTGCCCAATTCCCTGTTGCGAGAGCAGCCGTTGGCCAGCATATTCTCCACCGTTGGCGTACATCTGAGCGTACTTGATCAGATCAGCAGTGCAGGACTTCAACCAGCCCCCAGCGGTAAAAGGCGGTGCCACCTGCCAATTGGAGGAGTGAACTAGCTCTTCTTTCTCGTTACGGTAGTACAATTCGGTCACATTCTGGAAGTGCTCCAGTTCCTCCAGAGTAAACATACTGCGGTCCATACCTAAGGGCTTTAAGATGTGCTCCTGTACATACTCCATATAGGGTTGCCCGCTAACTCGCTCAATGATCTCCCCTAGCAGGCCATAACCATCGTTGCAATAACTGAAGTAGGCCCCTGGATCCCCCAGCATCTGGTACTCACCTGTAGCCATATAGTTCAGCAGATCCGCCACTGTGTTCACCGGCGGAAACTCCTGCGGCTCGTCCGCCTGGTCTTCTTCATCATCGGGCCTAGTGTTACCTCTAATACTGTAGTTCAAAGCCGGTAAGGGTGGGAAACCGGCCGTGTGGGTAAGAAGATGATGAATAGTGATGGCTGCGCTTGACTGGCCATGAGGACGGAACTCAGGTAGGTAACGCACAACAGGATCATGGACAGCGAGCAAACCCTTCTCGGCCAACTGCATGATCGCCAGAGCTGTAAAGGACTTGGTGATGGATGCTATCCCAAAGATGGTTTGACTATCAACGGCTTCGCCTGAGGACAGGTTTCGCACACCGAAACCCTTCTGGTAAGTCACCTCGCCATTCTCCGCCAGTGCGACTACCAGCCCCGGAACTTCGTAGGCCTGCATAACTCTTTCCACATAGTTTTCAAAAGCGGCAATGCGTTCTGCGCTATAGTTCAAAATAGCACCTCCTCTATTACTGAAATAAGCTAGAGCGATGCTAGTCTACTTCTCTCTACTGCACCAGAATCCTTCATCTCCACAAAGACGAAAAAAGGGCTAAAAAGCTCAAATCCACATCCTCATGAACGCCAGCCGAAGTGACCGTCCCCGCGGTCGTAGCTTAGTTCGCCGCTGTTTTCCTCACCATAAAGCGGCAAATCAGGTCGCCTTTGCTGTAAAGCTTCCCTGCTTGTGCCGCCGCAACGCAGATCGTGGAAGTCCTTAACTGTCATATTACCATCTCTGTGTGCTCCAAGCCAGCAATGACGGCAATTCGGGCAGCCGGCCATATCGACCGTCAAGCGAGGTAACTCAAATCCCATGGAGAGTTCATTGCGCACCACCTTTTCTTAATAGAGGTAACCTATGGTCGTCGAGAGCGAGTATAGCTACACGTGCTACCTAGATAAGTTAAACCATGTTTATCATAAGACTGTTGAACACGATGATTGTTGCTGGCGGTATCAAGGTGTTGGTAACGATAGTCGCGTTGTGCATAGTAAAGCACCAGTAGTTGAAGCAGACTGCTTGCACAATTCAACCCAACCACAAACTTGGGATAATGTTCTAGTTAACGACAGAAACGGCAACCAGCAGTAGCGGTGGAAGCTGTCTTCACATGTTCTTAGGCAATGCTCAGAGTACCTAAAGGAGAGGATTTCTCCCATCAACGAAGAATTAAAGCGTAATCAGTAAGGCTGCTAGTGGTGCAGCGGAGGAGTAGATATTATCACTAGAAACAAGCTAGTAGTTGTTTTAGTCGTAGCACTTATAGCCGGCGTAATCTGGTTAGCTGCTGAGTTTGTACACGAGAATAACAAGATAATTGAGGAGCCCATCGACGAGAATCCAGCTACTGATTTACCGCTAGAAGAAGATGAAGTAATCCGCCCCATCGAACCTATAAGCAGAATTCCTATCCTCATGTACCACGTCATCGGGGATGGTTCTGGCTCCCTGCAAGAACTTTATGTTAACCCAGCCATCTTCGCTAGCCAGATGGAGTACTTACATAAGAATGGTTATCATACCATAACTCTAAAGGAACTATATGACCATTGGCAGGACGGTGAACCTCTGCCACCCCGGCCCATTGTGCTAACCTTCGATGATGGCTATAGAAGCGACTATGAGCAGGCCTTCCCCATCCTACAGGAATACGGGTTTAGGGCCGTCCACTTTCTCTATGTGAAGAAGGTGGGGCAACCCAATGGGCTCACCCCCCAAGAGATCGCTGAGCTGATTGCTGCTGGCCATGAAATCGGCAACCATACTTATAACCACGTGGAAATACATACTCTGGACCAACAGCGACTACTGCAGGAGACCCAGGAGGCCAAAACGGCATTGGAGGAGAGGTTGGATACAGACATCGTTTCCTTCTGCTACCCGGTGGGACGCCACAGCCCGGAAGCGGTGCGCGCCGTGGTCGAATCGGGACACAAGATCGCTGTTACCACCGACTATGGTTATGCGAGCCTTGAGCAGGGGCTAATGACCCTCAAGCGTATCCGCATAAACCGCAGCGATGGGTTACAAGGCTTTGTCCAGAAACTTAGACAATATGAGGCAGCCAGCCCATTGCCATAGAAAAAGGCTTCCCACTGAGGGAAGCCTTTTTCTTGACGCAAACTAATGGGAACCGTCCTTCATCTTTTCCTCATAGATCGCACAGCGCTCTTCAAAACTGACAGGGCGGTGGATCTGGTGCAGCAACCAGGTGTAGCCAAAGGGATCGGCAAAGATGGCATTACTCACACCAAATTCCTTTATCTCGGTGATGGGCTGGATTTCGCTGCACCCGGCAGCCAAAGCCTTCTTATAAGTCTCTTGTATATCTGGAACTAGGACGTTCATCCAGATGGACCTTACTTCTCCGGCTTTGGGAGCAATAAGGGAATAGGACGGGTTTTCATCCAGCAGGTGGAACCGCACACCGTAAATAGAAAAGACGGCTTCATTCAAACCTTGCTCGTAGTTGGTAACCTCATGTCGGTCCACTTCAAAGACGCTCTCGTAAAGGGCTAAGGCCTCTAAACAGTTGCTTACAACCATATTGACTTCCACACCAACCAACTACCTTCACCTCCCAATTCTACCTTCTGTTATTGTAAACATTGAAGAGAACCGTAGCCAACTACAAGCCGGAAATACCGGGAACCAGATATGTTAGAATGGAACTTTATGATAAACTCAGAATTAAGCGAAAGGGGGAGATACACAGTGGGAAAATGGCTAAGACAACATCTACAGCCATATATGATTCGCCCTACCGTCTACAAGACCTTCTCCTATTTCTTGACTGCTTTGGCCTTTGCCCTCTTATGGGACCGCTTTGTTAACACAGCTGGTCTCTTTGCCATCTCATATGCTTTCACCACTCTGGGCGTCTTCTTTCTCGCGCTGGCCTGGTTCAATTACCTACGTTTGGACGGTATGAACCTCCCTCAGTGGACCTGGCCAAGAATAAAGAGAAAACCTTTGCCCTTCGCCGACATGGCCGACTTTATCGACGAAGAGGTGGTGTCCCTTGAGGAACTGGCAGAAGAAGAGCGGCATGTATGCCGTCTGGCCGCCAGCCTGATTTGTGCTATTGTCTTCTTCACCCTCTCACTCCTGTAGCCAACTGAAATAAGAGCGGAGCCTCCTTCTATTAGGCTCCGCTTTTCGTGCCTTTTATGCTATCTGCAAAGTCTATGATACTCTTCGATTTGCATTTCGGTACCTAGAACAAAGTGTCCCGGCACTATCTCTTGCCAGAGCAGCTCCGCGCCCGGTCTTTCATGCTCTTTCGGGTCATAGACGATGAGTTGCTTGTTGCGCTCCAGCTCGGGGTCGGGATGGGGAACGGCCGACAGAAGGGCTTTAGTGTAGGGGTGCAAAGGATTGCGGAATAGTTCTTCCGTTTCCGCCAGTTCCACAATCCGTCCCGCACGAATAACCGCTATCCGGTCAGAGATGAAACGCACCACCGATAGGTCATGGGAGATGAAGAGATAGGTTAAGTCCCGCTTGGCTTTCAGGTCATTCAGTAGATTCAACACCTGGGCACGAATCGAAACATCAAGGGCAGAAACTGGCTCGTCGGCCACGATGAACTCGGGCTCCATGATCAAAGCACGGGCCACACCGATCCGTTGCCGCTGTCCGCCGGAGAACTCGTGGGGGAAACGGGACGCAAACTCGGGCAGCAGGCCCACCTCCCGCAGCGCCTGATGCACTTTGTGCTGCAGATCCTTCGCATCCTTGTAGAGACGATGATTGAGGAGACCCTCGGCCACAATATAATCCACCTTGGCCCGCTCGTTTAATGAAGCCATTGGATCCTGGAAGATCATCTGGCAGCCGCGAATGACCTCCATATCCAGCTCTTTCGAGATCTTGCCGTCAATGCGCCGGCCCTTAAACAGTATTTGACCGGAGGATATGGGATTGATTCGCAGAAGGGCGCGCCCAATGGTGGTCTTGCCGGAACCGCTCTCTCCTACAAGGGCGAAAGTCTCACCCCGGTAAATCTCAAAGCTAACCTGATCAACTGCTACGAACTTCCTGCGACCGCTGCCGAAGGTAACCTGCAGATCTTTGACCTGTATGAGAGGCTCCCGGAAGGGGTCCTCATGGGGCCTCTTGGCGGCAGTCGCGGTAGCTGCACTTTCTCTCGTAGCCTGTTGTACCAAGCGCCTAATCGATTCGGGTTTTTCAATCTTGGGCGCCCTGGGGTCCAAGTACCAGGTCTTAGCTTTGTGGGTGGGAGAAACCTCAAAGAATGGCGGCTCCTCAATATAGTCAATGACTAAAGCCCGTCTATTACGGGGAGCAAAGGCATCGCCCCTAATCTTGGTAAACAAATTGGGCGGGGTACCATCGATGGCTGGCAACTTCTCCCCTTTCACTCCCAACTGAGGCAAAGCACCCAGCAGGGCCCAAGTATAGGGATGCCAGGAATCATAGAAGATCTCCTTGACGGTGCCAATCTCAATAATCTGCCCAGCATACATCACTGCTACCCGATCGGCCACATTAGCAACCACGCCTAAGTCGTGGGTGATATAGATAATGGTCATCTTCAGCTCTTTTTGCAGGTTACGAATCAGATCCAAGATTTGAGCCTGAATAGTGACATCCAATGCGGTCGTCGGTTCATCGCAGATAAGGATCTGGGGTTTACAGGCCACAGCCATAGCGATGACCGCCCTCTGCCGCATGCCGCCGGAAAACTCGTGGGGATACTGACTGTAGCGCAGGGCAGGGTTGGGAATGCCCACCAAATCCAGGAGGCGAATGGCCTCCTCTCGCGCCGCTCTGCCCCTCAGGCCCTGATGCAATTCGACTGCTTCCTGTATTTGTATGCCCACCCGTTTTAGAGGGTTAAGTGAAGTCAAGGGATCCTGCATAACCATGGCAATTTTCTTGCCGCGGATTTGCAGCCATTCCTTCTCTGTTCTTAGTTTTACCAGGTCTTTACCATCAAACATGATGGAGCCGTTGGTAATGCGGCCGTTGTTGTCGAGCATGCCAACAAAGCATTTGGTAAACACGGTCTTGCCGCAACCCGACTCACCAACTATAGCCAAGGTTTCTTCTGGATAGACATCTAGGGAAGTATTACGTACTGCCGTTAACGTTTGCCCCCGTAGGGTGAACTGTACCTCCACATTGCGGGCGGAAAGAATAGGTTCCCTCTTCTCCATATTCTCCGCCTCCTTTATACATGGTTCCTCGGATCGCACGCGTCGGCAAAGGCATTACCAACCAAATAGAAGGTAACGGTAATTAACGACACGTTGATCGCCGGGAAAATCAGCAAGTATGGGAAGTCTAAGAAATAGTTTCGAGCATTACGCAGCAAGATTCCTAGTGATGGGGTCTCCACACCCAAACCGAGGCCCAAATAGGATAATGTGGTTTCATACCCTATGGCACCGGGGATACTGAGCGCCAGACGCAAGATGATGACACTCGTAAGGTAGGGCAGGATATTACGGGTTAGAATGCGGCTCATAGGCGTGCCCAGACAACGGGAGGCGAGGTTGTATTCCCGGTCACGGTACATCAACACTAGATTACGCACGTGGCGCGCTGGCTGCATCCAGCCAAACAAGATTAGCGTGCCAACAAGAATCCAGAAACTCTGGCCAACCATCAGAGCCACCAGAGTCATATAGATGATGGTCGGAACGTGGATGAGAATGTTGTAAATCTCGGTCAGAAGGCGGTCAAGTTTGCGCACGTATCCCCAAACCAGACCGATTATCACGCCCAGACCTATCTCTCCCATGGCTACCAGAATGGACAGTTTAATCGAGGTCTGGGTCGCGTACCAGACTTGGCACCAGTAGTCACGGCCCAGATTGTCCGTCCCAAACCAATACTCGCTATTGGGGCGAATAAAGACCTTCGTGCTATCGGGCTTGATCTCGTTGTATTGGTACTTACCAATAGGCCCGGCAATGAAAGTAAACAGGAACAGGAGGATGAACACGCAACTCATAAAAACGGCGGTTCTTCTCTTGATGAAGTTCTGCCAGACCGATCGCCAATAGGAGTACTCGGAGTAACCGATTTCTTCTGCGGCCTCCGCTCTATACTCAACAAAGGAGAACAACTGCGACGTATCGAGGGTACTGACATCAACCTGTGAAATATCAACGAGATTGCTGCTCGTCATCGCGTGCCCTCCTTCTCAGTCAGCAGAATGCGGGGATCAAGAGCTACCATTAGTACATCTCCAAGGAATAGCCCGACCACACCCATAGCGGTATACATCATGACCAAGGCTTGCACCAGATTTAGGTCGTAGCGAAGAATGGAATCGGTGAGCAACGAACCCAAGCCGGGTACAGAGAAGAAGCGCTCCACCAGGAGGGAACCACCCGTGACCAACAATACCGACTGAGGTAGGTATTGGGCCAATGGTACAAAGGCATTTTTCAACACGTGCTTGTACAGCACGCTCCTGGTGGACATACCTTTAAGCTTAGCCAAGCGAATGTAGTCCTTATTGAGTTCATCTACCATATAGCGCCTCGTCCACACCATATAGCCGGCCACTGAACTCAAACTCAGGCAAACCACCGGTAGGATGCTGGATCTAACAACATCTCGCGTTGAATACATGGATGGCAGATTTAGCATCCGCGACCCTAGTATTAAAATCAGCGAGTAGGATACCAGGGCTGGCACAGCCCGCACGAAAACCGTGTAGGCTGTGCCAACATGATCCCAAAATCCTCCCTTGTTCATCGCTTGCACCACGCCATAAGCCACTCCTGCAACCACAGCAATGGCCAGCGAAATCCAACCTAGCCGCATAGAAATATAGATTTTGCTCCCAATAACCTGTGTAACCGGGACACTGTTTTGAATGCGCCGAGAAGTTCCCAGATCAAGACGAGCCAGTTGCCTATAGTAACGGCCAAGTTGTACTAAAGGGGGATCCAGCAAGCCTGCTGCCCGTAGTTGGTCATCCAACTGTTCACGGGTAAGCTTCATAAGCTGCTCTTCCGTGAAGTAATAGTCGGTGGGCAGCATGCGTAACAGCAAAAACACGATGGTTACCACGATTAGAACAGTGATGAAGGACTGGAGAAGTCGCTTAATCGTGTATTTTAGCATGGGTTTTACTTACCGCCTTTGCCTGCCTCGTAGGCCCGTGCAAACTCCTCATATTGTTCCGTAGTGTAGAGTTCAGTGCTGGTCTCGCGGTTGACATAACGAGCCGCATGCCCACCGTAGGCGCAGTAGATAGCGGAGTAGGCATTCATATGGGTCAACTGCCAAGGAATGTTGTAGTACAGCGGTATGGTCAAAGCGTTTTCCAGAGCGTAAGCTTCCGCATCAGCAAAGGCTTCATAGCGTTTATCCAAATCGTCGGTGATGGCATTGGCCTCAAGGACTAAGCGGGTGAACTCCTTAAATACCGCCTTGAACTCGGGATCGGTGATGTTGTTGGCGTTAGTAGTCGTAGTAGCATAGTAAGCATTGTCGTCGTCTATGATTATCTGTCCGAGGAAGTTAATGGGATCGCCGAAGTCTGCACCCCAACCACTGATGCTGAAGGACTGTAATTGCGGGTTGCGTACTTCTTGAGCAAAGGAAGACACATAGGTCTTGATGTTGAATTTGATATAGTCTGTACCCAGGCATCCTTCTAGGACGTTCTTCATAACGGTGGCCGAGTCTAGAGCCGTCTGGTTACTGCCGGCAATGTAGTAGTCAATCTCTACAGGGAAGGTGACACCCTTAGCTGTTAACTCCTCCATTGCCTGTTGTTTCAACTGGGCAGCCTTTTCTGCATCGTACCGCACATATTTCTCCAAGCTGGGCCGCATACCAATACGATCCATTACCAGATCGGTATAATCACGGCCATCAGAAGTGGTAACCAGATTGAATGAGGTGAAGCAGAGGTTGGTTGTCTTCAATGGATTGATGGCGTTGACGCGGCGGAGATAGTCGGTCCAGTCCACACCATAGTACAAGGACTTACGGAAGGCGGCATTAGCAATGGCCGTGTTCCAGTTGGTATCAGGCTTACCATCGGGAAGTCTCTTATCGAAGTTCATATGGATCTGGTAGGAATACTTGGACGGACGAGCTTCCACCAGGTTCTTGTGATACTTATGGTTTGGATCGCGATAGATGGTCTGCAGGTTAGCCTCCGTCAGTGTGATCGCATGTAATTCACCATTTTGGAACATCTGGAAAGCGTTATCAGTGGACTCAACCATCTTGATGGTAACGGTATTGAAGAGCTTAGCCGATTTGTCCCAGTACAGCGGGTTCTTGGTGAGCACTTTTTCGTTGCCAGGCACGAAATGGGTGATAGTGTAAGGCCCATTGTACCAAAGCTTGTCGTAGGTGATAGCGCGGTAGCCATCTACTCCCACTTCTTTCAGAAACTCACCGGAAATCGGATAGAGACAGTTATAAACGGTTACCGTCTGGAAGTATGGATACTTGTCAATACACTCAAATTTAAGCGTATAGTCATCGGGTGCTTCGATGCCAACCATTTCTTTGAACTTAGTGAGGTCCAGGTTCTTGGCCTCTTCGCCTAGCTGTTTGGTATACTCATAGTACTCTTTGGCACCCTTGATTAGCTGATTGGGCATGGAAGTGTTGATAGCATCATTCTTAGCAAAGTTCAAGACCCACTCCAGGCCCCAGAGGAAGTCTTCAGCTACGACTTCTCCCTTTTTGTTACCCTGATAATCTACCCACGGTACGCCTTTGCGCAGATAGAAGGTCCAAGTCTTGCCACCATCGGGGGTCTCCCATCTTTCAGCAATGCAGGGAATTAAGTTACCATAGGGATCGTTAGTGGTCAGTCCGTCAAAGCAGTTGTTGAGGACATCAAGTTCCTTAGCATTTTGAGAGTACTGGAAGTTGAACGTTTCCATTTCCGACGCTATGGTCTGATAGGTCACCCAGTCGGTAATCTCACCAGCCACTTTACCGCCATCGGTTTCTTTGGGCCCGCAGGCGGTTAGCCCCCCAACCACCAGCAACAGCGACAGTATGATTGCCATTGCCCTGCTAAACTTCTTCACTAAAAATCCTCATATATAATGGCCTTAGATATGGTTAAAATAAGGAGCTCAGAAAGGAATAGAAGATGATTGCAATACCCAACTCCTTTTACAAGGAACTGACTTTAGCCCAATTTCAACGTCGTCTGCATCGCTTTGCCGCCGAAGTAGAATTAAACGGCCAGCAGGAGGTTGTCCACATCCCCAACTCGGGACGACTTAGCGAACTGCTTTTTCCCGGCAACCGGGTGGGGCTGCATTTTGAAGGCCATGCCCAGAGGAAAACCCGGTACACCCTGGTTGCAGCTCAGACGGCCGCCGGCTGGAGCTTTATCGATTCCCGCTTGCCTAATCGGATTCTGGCCAGGCACTGGCAGGACCTGCCACGCCTTAAGGCTTTCACGGAAGCACATCCGGAGACAACTTTCGGTGCTAGCCGCTTTGACTTAGGATTGCGAACACAGGACCCATCTCAATGGGCTCTCTTAGAAGCAAAGTGCGTTACCCTAGTAAAAAATGGCACCGGTTTGTTTCCCGATGCGCCTACAGAGCGGGGAAGAAAGCATTTACAGGAACTGATTCATGCTGTCGAGCGGGGCCAGCGGGCCTTTGTTATCTATTTCTTGCAGCATCCGGAAGGAGTAAGGGTTATGGCCAATCGGGAAACCGATCCCCAGTTTGCCGAGTTGATGGCCCAAGCTCAAGGTAATGGAGTGGAGTTTTTTGCCTACCGGGTAAATCCGGAGAAGTCTACCGTGCAATTGACATCGGTTCCTGTAGTGATTCCTCATGAGGAGTAAAAAAGGTCGTCGCATTAGGCGCTGTAGCATCCGGGAGTTTCGTTGTGGGGACGCCCCACAAAACAACTTGAGCCGAGGAGCTCTGCTAGAGCACTGGCTGACGCCAACTGTGCTTACGCAGACCCCCTCGGCTCTCGCAACCGGGAGCACCTCGTACCGTGAGCAGGGCCGCTGGCCAGACACACAGAAGTTAGCCACAGGCACTGTAGTCTGATCACGGCCCGCAAACAGCAAGAGCTGTCGCAGAACCTGTTGCGACAGCTCTTTTTATTACCCTATACCCCTTCCAGATGTTAAATCACCTTACAGCCTAGCGTTTTTTCCGCCTCTTGCAGGGCGAAATCATGGGCAGCTTGATCAAAGGATGCAACGCCCTCCCGGTATATGTTCACTTTGTATCCTAAGTTGCGGGCATCGGCTGCCGTATACAGGACACAAATGTTGGTGCAGACTCCCACCAGGTATAGCTCGTTAACCCCTCGCTCGCGGAGAGAAATGTCCAGGTCAGTACCGAAGAAGGCCGAGTAGCGGCGTTTTTTAACTACCTTGTCTCCCGGGGCAATATCAATTCCGCCAACGATATCGCTTCCCGAAGTGCCGGCTATGCAATGGGGCTGGAACATATCAAACTCACTGTCATCCTCTTCATGGGAATCACAGATGAATATGATAGGCGCCCCGTCCTGTCTAAACTCTTGTACCTTCTGGTTGATAAAGGGAATCAGCTCTTCCCCACTGGGGCCCACATACAAGGCCCCTTCCTGGTCAATAAAGTCTTCCAACATATCAATAACGAGTAACGCCTTCATCAACAAACCCTCCTATGCAATTTTCTTCTCAGTGGCTTACTCTAAATATGTCCTCTCGGCATTGCCAAGTTACATAGCAAGACCAATCATGTTCCCGCCCGCCTCCATAGAAACCACCCTATACCAGCAAGCTGCAAGACAATAATTGCGGGGATACCAAACATAAACTTGGCATGTCTAGTCTTATGATGAATAAGACGCATGGTTGTGAGCATGGCAATAGAACCACCCAGCAACGCGACTAATAGCAACGTCTTCTCCTTAATGCGCCACGCACCCCGCCTAGAGGCGCGTTTGTCGTACAAAACCAGGCCAATGGCCCATAGGCTTACGGCAAGAAAATAACACAGGCCAAAGAATAGTAGATAATCGGGCATTCGTTACACCTTCTTTGTATCGCGTCGGCAGATATTAAGCTCCACAAGCCCTCACGTCCAATGAACCGAGTTGCAGCCTTGCTCACTAAAACCTAGTTTACCATGGAGTCGGTCAGCTGCCAGCCGTGATCCCCATGATAAATCATGAGCTTCGACATGCCCCCGTCCACATTGATGTTCTGCCCCGTAATGAAATCCGCTTGTTGACTACATAGGAACAGTGCTAAATGCGCTATGTCATATGGTACACCAACGCGGCCCGAGGGGTGCTGACTGGCGTCGGGCCCTTCCCACTGGGGCACAGGGCGTTCATCGTGGAAGGCGGCTGTTTCAATCCAGCCGGGACTAATGCTGTTTACCCTGGCTTTACCGCTGAGACTGATGGCCAATGCATGGGTCAAAGCAACAATTCCACCCTTGGCTGCGCTATAACTCTCCGTATCGGGTTGAGACTGGAAGGCCCGGGTTGAGGCGATATTGACAATAGATGCCCCTTTAGCCAGATGCTCCCGCAAGAGATACGTTAAATAATAGGGGGCAACCACCCCTACCTTGAGAACTTGATTGAACTGCTCGTAGGAACACCCACTGAGGATGCCCCCATTGCTAAAACAGGCATTGTTCATGATAAAATGCACCTGGCCAAATCGCTCTATCACCTGGCCAGCAAACTCGGTCAGTACCGCTTCTGAGCCCACATCGCCACAGCAAAAATAATGCTCATCAGGGCGAGGCAGCCTAGCCAGTAACCGCGATCCGGCCTTCTGGTCAAGGTCGATAAAAGCCACACGGCAACCCGCATTAGCAAACACCTCAACCAGACAACGACCGATGCCATTGGCACCACCGGTGACGATGCACACCTTATCCCTATAATACTCTTTCACCCCATCCCCTCCTTCTCATCTGGTGCTACTTTAGTTCGCGGTAATAGAAAGACTATCCTTCTGCTTTATGAACTGCACAACTCCATCGCCGTGAAGGATAAGCAATAGAAACGAACTTAAGAGGAGAGAGCACTGGTTCTTCTCCAGGGTTGGGGAATGAAATGCGCATCCCGTTTGAACTCGGATGCAGCCCTTTAGCCATCACCCGCACGCCGCCTCAAATAGTTCTTCTTTATATTTCGTCGTGGCTGCCCTGAGCGCGGGGCTAGGGCGGTTCCCGATATCGCTATCCCGTCAGTTCTATATGTCCTGTCTACGAGCATACTCGGTTATAGGTTAAGCTCTTTCTATCAGTTCATCTTCGACGGGGTGGTCAAACGGCTGCTTGTTTTTCCTGGCTTGCTCCCCTTTCCATGGGTTTGATCAAATGCGGGGAAGGGATAAGCGAACTGGTGGTGAACTTGTGAACCAAGCACAGAACATGGGGGGAGCATAGTGGCTAAGCTGATAAGGGGAAAAAACCACTTGATGGTTAAGAGTACAAGGATAGGTGTCATGTTGCTCAGCATTTTGACCCTGTCAATTATGTTTCCTGTGATGGCTCGTGCAGACGTGGGGCCTAAACCATCCATAGTCATCGATTTCACCGGACTTGAAGGTAAAACGTATTACGCCACGTTGCTCTCTAGCAAAAAATCTACCGGTCCTCACTCGGCCCTTAACGAGGATGGGACGTATGCGCGATATGCAGAGGGCGACGAAGACTACGAGATCTTCCTAAGGTTCGTGGAATATCAGGACACCGACGGGTACTATTTTCTGCAGTTCTTTCAAGACTGCAGTGAGTCTCACCAATTTAGGTGGACTTACTACCCGCCGAAGATGTTCAAGATACTCCTGTACTTTCCGGAGCTAGACCACTTTATTGTGAGCCACGAAGTCTATGAGCGATATGCCTTTGACAGTTATTTCACCGCGCATGTTTCCGACATGGGCCTTTCTGTGGAAAAGTCCTATGACTATACCGGTGAAGCCCTTTCTCTGGCTATCCGCATAGTCCTTACTATACTAACTGAGCTGGCGATCGCCCTGCTGTTTGGCTTTAAGGAAAGAAAGCAGTTTCGCTTTATTGCCCTCGTTAACGTCATAACACAGGTGGGGCTGAACGTAGCATTGAACATCATTAACTATCATTCAGGCGCACTAGCGTTCCTTTTCTTCTACATTCTACTGGAAATCATAGTCGTCATTGTAGAGGCGATCATTTATATGCTGCACCTAAGGAAAGACGGTTTGCAGCCTATTCCCCTCTGGAAACCAGGCCTGTACGCCCTGGTGGCCAACGCAGCTTCCTTTGCTCTGGGGCTCAAACTAGCATTCTGGCTTCCGGGCATCTTTTGATAGCGTTCGCAGCTATATTTACAGAACAAGGCGGTTCCTGCATAAGACAGGCACCGCCTTGTTTTTTCTATGCTCCCCACTCTAAGATAATTTTCGTGTGTGGTATTGACTGTCAACCGTATTATACATATAATACAGTCACAAACCGTATTATACGTGTAATACGGTTTAACTTTGAGTGCAGGAGGGTTGCCATTTGCTTTCCTTTGAACAATTTGATCTGCAGGATGGCAGCCCCATCTATCTGCAAATCATCCGACACGTTAAGCAGAGCATCGTCGCCGGAAGTGCTGAGAATGGAGACGAAATGCCCTCCCGGCGAGTCCTCTCTGCCCTATTGGGAGTCAATCCCAACACTGTGCAGAAGGCGTACCGGATGCTGGAAGAAGAGGGCATCATTGAATCCCGCTCTGGTGCGAAGAGCTATCTGGTTCTAGATGCAGAGAAAGTGCAACGGATTCGCGAGGAATTGCTGGAAAACGACGTGCAGGCGATCGTTACCGCCCTGAAGAGAATGGGGCTCTCCAAAAGAGAGGCAATTTCTCTGGTTGACAAACTATGGGAATAACGAACGGGAGGTGTGAGCATGAGACAACATTTATCGGTGCTGATGCTGGCGGCAAGAAACACTATCTACAGGGTAATTGGTCTCTTTGCAGTGACCGCGGTGGTCGAAACCTTGTTGTTCTATTCCACCCTGAGAAAAATCCTAGGGGAAGATCCCCCCGGCCTGGAACACGTGATGAGCGAAAGCCGCATTGCCCTAGTATGCGCCGTCAGCTTTCTACTGCTGTGTACATTGCTCAGCTTCTCAGGCTGCGACACGGGTGGCAGCAGGCTGCGGTATACCCTGCAAAGGCTATCTGTGGGTGAGAGAACCATAGTTTTCTGGTGGGCCGTCTACAATATGGCTTGTTTCTTCCTCTTCTGGGCGCTCCATGTAGTCATTGTGCTGTTACTGAGCCAGCTCTATGTGACGCAAATAGATGCCACATATGTCAGCAATCAGACCATCTTGTTAGCCTTCTACCGTAACAACTTTATGCATAGTCTGTTGCCGCTGGCGGAGACCAGCCGCTACTTGCGGAACGCCAGCTTCGTTCTCGGCCTTGGTACATGCACCGCCTCTTTCTCCTATCAGCAGAGGCGCGGGAAAAAGGGGATCGCTGTAGTGGTTTTAGCCGCCTTGGTTGTTGTGTACTTCGCGCGGGCCATGGGCAGTTTTGGCAGTGATCTGATGCTTTCCCTCATAGCCCTTGGCGTGACTGCTGGTACAACGATAAGTATCTGGAAGGGGGAGGGCTATGAGGTTGATGCCGAAGTATGACTTGCATCGCCACGTGCCACCGGGGCTGGATCCCGCCCAGGAACTGGGCTGGTTTGCTGGTGGCCTTGGCATCAGTTTACTCTATAGCCTCGGATTCCTGATTCGTTATGACAACGAGTATCAGTCACTCTTTGTCTGGGATGGATTCATGAAAACACTGGACACCAGCGCTGTAATGCCAGACTTTGTGCAGATACTGGGCGGCAGTCTGAACGGCTTTCTGATCCTTGCTCTCTGTATGGTAGCTGTTGCTGTCTATCATTACAGCTACTACTATCAGGGCAGCAAAAGCATTTACCTCATGAGGAGGCTGCCTAGCCGCTGGGAACTGCCCCGTCGTTGCCTTACCTTGCCACTTTTAGGCATCATCACATGCCTGTGTATTGCCCTGCTCCTGCTGCTTATCTATTACGCAGTTTACATGAAGTTTACCCCGCAGGCTTGCCTAGCGCCGCAGCAGTGGCAGAAACTCTGGAGTGCTTTCATGGGGGTAGGAAGATGATCGAGATAAGAAATGTAAGCAAGTATTACGGCGGTAAGCGCGCTCTCGACAATATCAGTTTAACTCTGCCTCAGGGGCAGATCATCGGTCTGTTCGGTGAGAACGGCGCAGGCAAAACCACACTGATGAAGTGCATCCTCGGCCTTCTACGCTATACAGGTGAGATTACCCTCGATGGAGCACCCATCTCACGCAAGAATATAGCTAGGCTTTCCTTTGC
>JAKOXL010000045.1 GCA_029781045.1 Bacillota bacterium
ACTCTGCCCTGGCACTCAAAAGTCCGAATGCGTTAGTTTGGCAGAAATGTTGTGCGAACGGCTGCACAGGGATAGTGTCGAACTGCTCATTCCTATTACGGTTTCGGTTGGAACTGCCACCTATCCGCAAGACGGGACTACCAGTGAGCAATTACTAGCCGCCATTGAAACGGCCAACCGGTTGGCTAAGCAAAGTGGCCGTAACCGAGTGGTAGCCTACTACGAGTAAGAAAACCCGCGTCATCGTGCAGGAAGGCACCGACGCGGGTTTCTTCTGGATTAGAAGATCAGCAGATCGTCGCGGGTTAAGCCAGCCTTTTGCGCCATCAGCACCCCGTAATGCACATCATCTAGGCCGCTGATGCGATGGGCATCTGGGTTAATGGAAATCCTTACCCCCAGTCGCTTCGCTTGGCGACACCAGGTCCAGTCAAGATCTAGGCGGTGCGGATTAGCATTCAGCTCTATGGCTTTTCCGTGGCGAGCGGCTGCTTCAAGCAAGCTTGCCATATCTACCGCTGACTCACTACGACCTAGCAACAAGCGATTGGTGGGGTGGCCGATCATGGTTACGGCTGGATGAGCAATGGCCGCCAGCAGCCGTGGCATCATCTGTTCCGCCGGTTGCCGCAAACTAGCATGAACAGAGGCGATCACGAAGTCAAAAACGGCCAGTAGTTCATCATCATAGTCCAGATTCCCATTGGGCAGAATGTCACTCTCAATTCCTTTTAGTAGACGGGCTCCTATTTGTGCCTGATTCAAGGCCTCTATCTCACGCCATTGCTGCTGTACCCTTTCCGGCGTTAATCCCCCGGCATAGCTGGCAGTTTGACTGTGGTCCGCAATGCCAAGATAACGATAACCCCGTTCGGCAGCAGCTATCGCCATCTCCGGCAATGAGTTGGCGCCGTCGCTATATGTGGTATGGATATGCAAGACCCCAGGGATATCACTGGCTTGTACCAGCTTAGGTAGTCGGCGTCCGGCTGCCCAAGCCACCTCTTCCCCATTCTCCCTCAGCACGGGTGGAACATAATCCAGATTCAGTTGTTCATAGATGGCTTCCTCATTGGGGGATTGTTTCAGTTCTGGCCTATCACCAAAACCGTTAGAATACAGGGCAGCTACATGATCCTCACTACCCGTAGTTATCACCCAGTAGTAGGCAAATTGCTGTGGCGGGCATAGGTAAATCCGCAAGTCGGGGCCATGGGCTAAGTCAGAAGTTAAAACGGCCAGGCCATCTTGTTCCACGGTGCTATCAAACCCGCTACTGTAATCCCTCATGGCAGCCAGCACTTCTTGTGGCGAACCATCTACTGCTACGAGCAGATCAACCCACTTGGTAAGTGGCGTGGAACGCCTCACGTCACCGGTCATTTCAGCCCGTACCACTCCGGGCCACTGCCGTACCTGCTCTAACCAATGCTTGGCAAGCTCTAGGGCCTCCGGCAGCAACACCTGACCGGCGCGGGCCCGCACTTCTTGAATCCCTTTCATAACGTTGGCCTGCATTTTGGGACCGAATCCGGGTAACTCCAGCAAGCGGTTTTCATGGCAGGCATACTCCAGCTCACTAATGGAACTCACTTCCAAGGTGTCGCGCAAAGCTCGCACCCGTTTGGTACCCAAACCGGGTATGGTTAACAGTTCCCAAAGCCCCACTGGCACGCTTGCTAGCAACTCCTTTTGAGACAAGAGTTGACCGTGGGTATAGTACTCTTTAATTCTCTCCCGCATAGCGGGGCCAATACCCTTCAGAACACTGGCCTTATTCTCTAGCACCAGTTCTTCCAAGGAATAGGGGCTGGTTTCGATGGCGCGGGCCGCATTCTGATAGGCACGGGCCCGAAAGGGATTGGGATCCATGAGCTCGATGGCGATAGCCACCTGCTTGAGGGCCTGAGCTAACCCTTTCTTATCCATCAACTAACTCCTCCTCTCTCCCACCGGAAACTCAGGTAGTGCCAAAGCTAACCACAAATAGTAGGTGGCCCAAGAGCGCCAGGGCCGCCAGGCCTCAGCCAGCTGGCGCAACTCCTGCTCCTCGATACGCTGGTCGCGCCCAAGGGCCAACGTGGCCGCCCTCTGTAGGCCTACGTCTTTCGCTGGCAACAGGTCAGGGCGTCCCATACTGAAGAGCAAAATACACTCAGCGGTCCAACGTCCAAATCCCCGGAGTGAACAGAGCTTGTCCATGGCGGCTTCATCACTCAAACAGCTGAGGGCGTCCAGATCAAAGCGCCCCTCTGTCACACCACGGGCAAAGTCTATAACATACTCGGCCTTTCGCCGCGTGAACTGGAGCGCCTGCAAGTCTGGATAATCCAGCCGGGCGATGGCCTCGGGTGACGGATCAGCATAGAGAATCTCTCCTCCCACAGCCACGGGCACACCCGCTAATTGCCAGAGGCGGCGCTTGAGCTCGCTGGCAAAACGGAGATTAATCTGTTGGGAGATAATCGTACCTAAAGCACAACTAAACACATCGGCATCACGCAGCATGCGGGCACCCTGAAGTCGCTGGATGACTTGGGCCAAAACCGGGTCCTCGCCACAGTGGGAGTAAAAGGCCTCCAGATCAGCCTCCAGAGTAAAAATACGGCGTAACTGCCTAGTCACATCCGCTTCATCTTTCCTACTACCATCGTAGATATTAACCAGCCAAAGGCCGTCGTCCTTGGCGTCCGGTGCAACTTCCACATAACGGGCACCTCCGCCCACATTTAGAATGCGACCTATCCTACCTTCTCTGCAGACGTAAAAAGCTCGTTGTG
>JAKOXL010000043.1 GCA_029781045.1 Bacillota bacterium
TACAGCGGCCTCAATGCCCACCTGCTAATGGCTGAGGTGACCAACCGACTAGAGCTCAACCCCGACTTTTTCGACAGCGTGGCTGGCGAGGTCTCTTTCCCGCCCACGCTGCTCCTCGGTGGCGACTTGAAAGAGCGGTATAACGTATCAACACCTACTGTTGCCTGGGGCTTTTTCAATGTTTTTACCTTAGCCGCTTCACCCAAGGTAATGATGGCAAAACTACAAGCTGTCTGCCAAGAGGCCATGGCGGCGGCCTTAGAGAAGCATAGGCAATCGGTGAAGGCCTGGGAAAAGACGGCTGGCAGGCCCTTACCTGTACCCCAGTGGCAACCGCAGGTGTGGACCTATGCGGAACTCTGGCAGCAGGCCTACGCGGCCCACGGGGAAGAGTTGACTAGAAGTATAGAGGCTTTAACCCAGCGCCTGCAGGCCAGCGGTACCGATCTGCAGCGTCTCACGCTGGAAATAATTCATGAGACCCACCGCCACTGCCCTAATCGGGATCCGAAAATCGTTATTGCTCTGGCACCGCCCTATTATCCACATATACGCAATAGGCGAGAAACAGCCAAGGAGCTGCATGTTATGCAGGCGGTGGAGAAGCTGCAAAACTATGCGCAGGAACTTGGGGTGAACCTAAAGCACGAGGAGTTCTACCTGGGGATTTCCGATTCTAGCTATGTCATGTTGCAGGATGCGGTAGAAGTGGTGGCGGTTATTAAGGAGAATTGTCCCACCTGGGGAAGTGCCTATTACTTGCCGTTAGATGCTGTCAGTGCGATTAACGCACCGGCGGTGAATCTGGGGGCCTTTGGCCGCGACATCCACAAGTTTACTGAGCGTTTGCACATTCCTTTTGCTAAAGAGACCCTGCCTAAGCTGATTGAGCGACTAATTGCCGATTTGCTAGGGCAATAATACCATTAAATGAAAACCCACCAACTTGGTGGGTTTTTGTTGTGTTGTCCGCCCTGTCCCTGCTGTATACGGGTTTTTTGGCATTCATATAATAGCAAGGAAGGGAGGGTGAGGTGCATGACAGATGTTATCTGCATCGGAGCGCAATATCCCCTCGACAGTATGGAAGCCCGCTTGCGGCAAGAACTAGCTTTCCTGGCTGCCGATGGCATTGAAGTCAACATCGAGACCAAAAGGTCTGGTTTTTTTAATTTCCTCTTCTGTCAGTTAGACTATGGTAATACGGCCTATTCGCTGTCGGAGCGGCGCCACCTGAGCCGACAGTGTATAGTAAACGCCCTTACCGACACTCTCGTTGACGATTGGCAGCAGCATACGCTACTGCGTGTTCTCAGTCGCCGCTTCCATTGTTTCACGGAAGCAGAAAAACGGCGCATTGTGGAGCTGGCTACTGCCAGGCTGGCCCAAAGGGATGCAGGCCCCGACCGCCGCGTGTATCAACTGGCGCGTAAGAGCCGCATTCGGGAAGAGCTATCGGCCTACTTGCAGGATCAGAATAGAATCAATCTCGATGGTTTCCTCAACTTCCGATTACGCCACTATTGGGAAGAGCTGGAGGATGTTCTGTATCTATCTATTGACCAATATCTTAACGAGAAGGAGTACCAAGAGTTTATACAGCTGCTACAACATTTTGTGGGTATTCTAGAGCCGCGACATGACACGGTGCATGTAGTGCTTACCGCTAACAACGGCTTCGCGCTCTTAGATGAACAAGGCCATGTATTGCAGGCCGATGTGTTGACCAATGAACTCAAGGTCGACAGCGGATATGCGGATCAAGATGACTTGTTGCTGAGCGCTTTGCTGACGGCGGCACCAAAACGCCTTGTCTTGCACGTGGGCACGTTTCAGAACAGGCCCAGATTGCTAGATACACTGCAACAAATCTTCTCCTCGCGGGTTGAGCTCTGTCGCTCCTGCGATTATTGCTTGAAGCTCCTTGCGCGGGAGCAGACGGAAAACTAACCACTTGACAAATGGCGGCAGGCGAGTATACTACTGCTAATAGCTGTGAAGAGGACGTAACTATAGCGAAGGTTTTCCAGAGACGCCCACCCCGGCTGCAAGTGGGCGAAACCGGGTGTAGTTACCACCACCTCGGAGCTCCTGGGCGGAAAGATCGCTGGGCGATACTAAGCCAGGCGTGTGGCACGCGTTAAATGCCAGAGAGTGGGTAGCTTTGCTACCAAGCAGGGTGGAACCGCGAGTTGGTCCCTCTCGTCCCTGCCGCAGCTTTGTTGCTGCGGGAGGGACGAGAGGGATTTTATCTTGCAAAGGAGGTTTTTCTATGCGACTCTATACCTTTGTTTTGAAAGATGGCTCGCAGCGTCAGCTGCCGGCAGGTAGCACAGCCGCCGATTTGGCAGCCGATATTAGTCCCCGACTGGCCAAAGAGGCGATATTGGCGAGAGTCAATGGCGAACTACAAGACTTAAGTAGACCTCTGCCCGACGGGGCACAGGTGGAGATCCTCACCCTCGATGCCCCCGAGGCCCTAGATGTAATGCGGCATACGGCGGCCCATGTGATGGCTCAGGCCGTCTGCCGTCTCTTCCCGGGCACCAAACTGGCTATCGGTCCGGCCATCAAAGATGGCTTCTACTACGACTTTGACATGAGTGAAACCCTAAGGCCGGAAGATCTGCCACGCATCGAGGAAGAAATGCGCAAGATTGTAGAGGAGAAATTGCCGCTGGAACGGAAGGTTCTTTCTCGTGACGAGGCTATTGAGTTCTTCCGTGAGCGGGGCGAACAGTTTAAGGTTGAGTTAATCGAAGAGTTGCCCGAAGACGCGGAGATTAGCAGTTATCAGCAGGGAGAGTTTATCGACCTGTGTGCCGGTCCCCATCTGCCCCATACCGGTTATTTGAAGGCATTGCGCTTGCTTTCTTTGGCTGGGGCCTATTGGCGCGGCGATGAAAGGAACCCCATGCTGCAACGGGTTTATGGTACAGTGTTCCCGAAACCCGCTCAGCTGGAGGAGTACTTGCAGCGTATTGAAGAGGCTAAGAAGCGTGACCACCGCAAACTGGGGCGGGAGTTGGAGCTATTCACCATTGAAGAGGAAGGGCCTGGATTCCCCTTCTACCTGCCTAACGGCATGGTTATTCGCAATGAGTTGGAACAGTTCTGGCGCGAGCAGCATCGTCGTGCCGGTTATCAGGAAATCCGCACCCCCATTATCTTGAACCGCGAGCTATGGGAGCGCAGTGGCCATTGGGATCACTATAAGGAAAACATGTACTTCACCAAGATCGATGACTACGACTACGCTATTAAGCCCATGAACTGCCCAGGGGCCATGCTGGTTTACCGCAACAAGTTGCGCTCCTATAAGGATCTGCCTCTGCGGCTGGCAGAGCTGGGGCTGGTGCACCGCCATGAGAAGTCGGGCGTGTTACATGGCATGATGCGGGTACGGGCCTTCACTCAAGACGACTCCCACGTCTTCATGACCTTGGATCAGATCGAATCGGAGTTATCTAAGCGTATCGATTTGGTCGACCATTTCTATCAGACCTTTGGTTTCTCCTATCATGTGGAACTGTCTACTCGGCCCGAGAACTCCATGGGTTCCGACGAGGCTTGGGAGCGGGCAGAGGCCGCTTTGCAGCAGGTGTTGGAAGATAAGGGGGTACCTTATAGCATCAACCCCGGCGATGGTGCCTTCTATGGTCCTAAGATAGACTTCCATCTCACTGATTGCTTAGGGCGTTCTTGGCAGTGCGCCACCATCCAGCTGGACTTTCAGATGCCCGAGAAATTCGGTCTTTACTATATCGGTGAAGACGGCGGTCGCCATACGCCGGTGGCCGTGCACAGTGTGGCCTTTGGCGCCATTGAACGCTTTATGGCTATCCTCATCGAGCACTATGGTGGTGCCTTCCCTCTCTGGTTGGCCCCGGTACAGGTTAGGGTACTGCCTATTACGGAACGCAACCATGCTTACGCTCAGGAAGTTTACCAGCAGCTCTTTGATGCTGGCTTACGGGTGGAGTTGGACGACCGCAGCGAGAAAATCGGCCTGAAGATTAGGGAAGCCCAACTGGCCAAGGTTCCGTATATGCTGGTTATTGGTGACCGGGAAGCCGAGTCGGGAGTAGTGGCTGTGCGGCACCGCGAGCAGGGAGACCTGGGTACTCGGGTATTGCCGGAGCTGATCAGTGAGCTTAAAGAAATGATTGCCAGTAGGCGGATGAATTAGTTGACGCCATAAGGCGGGTATGCTAACATTGTCGTGTGAAGTAGAAGCCAGCCGCTTCTCACCCTGCGACGCATGAAGCTGTTACAGGGTCAATGCAGTAGTCAGATAGGGGCAATGCCTTGTATTGCTTTGCTATGCTATGCTTACTGTGGGCGAGCGGCTTTGGCTGCTCGCCTTTAATATTTCTATAAAATGGAGGGGTTTATCTATCAGTAGGGAGAACAGGGACCCGCAGGTTAACGAGCAAATCCGTTTGCGCGAAGTGCGTTTGATCGATGAGAATGGCCAACAGATAGGTATCATGAGCTCACGGGAGGCACTACAAATTGCCCGCGAGCGGAATCTGGATTTGGTCAATATCGCTCCCAACGCGAAGCCACCGGTTTGTAAGATCATGGACTATGGTCGTCACAAGTACGAGCAGAGCAAGCATGAGCGGGAAGCTCGTAAGAAGCAAAAGGTGATTACCATAAAGGAGGTCCAGCTGAGCCAGACCATTGAAGAGCGGGATCTTCTGATCAAAGCAAGAAATGCCGACCGTATGCTTAAAGCCGGTAATAAGATTAAAGTTGTTATGCGCTTCCGCGGACGGCAGATTGTTCATGCTGATTTGGGGAAAAAGGTCTTTGACCGTTTCGTTGAAGCGGTTGAAAACGGTGTGGTTGAAAGAGAAGCAAAAATCGAAGGGCGTAATATGATAATGATTATGACGCCCAAGCCTGATAAGGGTGAAACTAAGGGAGGATACGTCGATGCCAAAGATGAAGACTCACAAGGGCTGCGCTAAGCGCTTTAAGGCAACTGCTAAAGGCAAGATTTTGCGCAACAGCTCTCACGATGCTCACAAGTTTAGTGCCAAATCTGCTAGCCAGAAGCGGCGTCTGGATAAGCAACACTTATTAGCTGCTGGCGATGCGGCTCGCGTTAAGAAAATGATGCCGTATCAGTTTTAGTAAGGGTAATAGGAGGTAGGCTGCTATGCCACGTGTAAAAAGAGGGGTCGCTAAGAGAGCCCGTCATAAGAGAGTTCTAAAGCTAGCTAAAGGTTATCGCGGTGCCCGAGGCAAGTTATATCGCTCCGCGCTCAACCAACTACTTAAGTCTAAGAGTTATGCCACTCGCGATCGTAAACAACGCAAGCGCGAGTTCCGTCGTTTGTGGATTGCCCGCATCAATGCGGCTGCCCGCAATAATGGCATTTCCTACAGCCGTTTGATGTGCGGTTTGAAGCAAGCCGGCATCACTGTGAATAGAAAAATGCTGGCCGATCTGGCTGTTAATGATGCTGCCGCCTTCAGCCAATTGGTTGAGAAGGCTAAGCAGCAGTTGGCCTAGAAATCATACTACTGGGGCTGTCTCAAGACAGCCCCTTTTGCTTTGCAGGGCTGTGGCCATAAATACAACCCCCGCGGAAGGCACTTTTGGAAATCCAGTGCGACCACCCCTATTTGCTTAATCAACAGGCCATACTATGGTTGAGCGCTCTAATTGAGGAGGCCAAGCACAATATGGGGTAACATTCTCGCGCTGGAGTCCGGCTCAAATACTGATAACAACCTTTGCCCTTTTGATAATTTGTGGCGGTTTCTTGCTGAATCTACCTATTGCTTCTAAGAGCGAACCCTTGAGTATGGTAGATGCCTTCTTCACAGCTACGTCGGCCGTATGCGTAACCGGCTTGATTATAGCTGACACCGGTACGCAGTTTACTTTTTTAGGACAAGTAGTGATCTTGGTGCTGATACAGCTGGGTGGCTTGGGACTGATGACCATGGCTACTATGATGGCTATTTTGTTAGGCAAACGTATCAGTTTTCGTAGTCGCATTATCATGCAGGAAGCGTTTAATCAGTTTTCTCTAGAAGGCATGGTGAGGTTAGTAAAGGCGGTAGGGCTGGTAACTCTTCTGTTTGAAGGGATAGGGGCCCTTCTGCTGGCACTGCGGTTTGTGCCCCAATACGGCTTAGCGCAAGGCCTTTGGTTTGGGGTCTTCCATAGCGTTTCCGCCTTCTGCAATGCCGGGTTTGACATACTAGGTGCTGCCAGCAACTTCGCTCCCTATGCGGAGGATTGGTTGGTTAACCTAGTGCTTATTATTCTCATCATTGCGGGTGGCCTGGGTTTTGGTGTGATTGCTGAACTCTGGCATAAGCGACATGCGAGAGACTACTGCCATGACCTGTCTTTGCATACCCGCTTAGTAATACTTGCCACACTGCTATTAGTCGTCTTTGGCACGGCTTTCATCCTGCTAGTAGAATGGGACAAAGTGTTAGGAGAGTTTTCCATTCCCAACAAGATGCTAGTGGCTCTCTTTCAGGCTGTCTCACCCCGTACGGCAGGATTCAGCACTCTGCCCATGGCGGCGTTGCACGAGTCCACTCTACTAATGATCACTGTTCTAATGTTCATCGGCACCTCCCCCGCCTCCACTGGTGGGGGAATTAAAACTACTACTTTTGGCGTCCTGTTGGCTTTGGTTGCTTCTAGTGTGCGGGGGCATGAGGAAGTATGCATCTTTGGTCGTCGTGTTCCCGAGGACATCGTCAAACGAGCAATAACCATCATCATCTTGGGTTTCACTCTGGTTCTGTCAGTTACTATGATCATTTGCCTCGTGGAAGGACTATCTTTGATGCCGGCAGCTTTCGAGGCTACGTCAGCATTTAGCACGTCCGGACTAAGTGTAGGAATCACCCCCACACTATCCCCTCTGGTCAAGGTCGTGTTAATTATTACCATGTTTATTGGCCGAGTTGGACCAATGAGTTTGGCGTATGTATTGGCTCATGACCGAGTAAACGCTCGGATCAGCTATCCGGAAGAGCGGATTATTGTTGGTTGAGTGGGGTGAGAGCATGAACAAGCAGTTTGCCGTCATCGGTTTAGGTCGGTTTGGTTCCAGTGTCGCCAATACTCTCTACTCCATGGGAGGGCAAGTTCTGGGCATTGATGTGGATGAGGACAAGGTACGGGCTGTGATTCAGTTCACCACGCGTGCCGTTGCCGCTGATGCCACCGACGAGCAGGTACTGAGATCGCTGGCTATACGCAACTTCGATGTGGTAATCGTAGCCATTGGCGGTAGTATTCAAGCCAGCATAATGGTGACACTTCTCGCGAAGGAGCTGGGGGTCAAATATGTGGTGGCCAAAGCCCAAAATGAGCTGCATGGCAAGATTCTGTATCGGGTGGGTGCTGACCGTGTAGTCTTCCCCGAGCGGGACATGGGTTTTCGTGTGGCCCGTAATCTGGTATCTTCCAGCATTCTGGAGTATATTGAACTTAGCCAAGATGTAGGCATGCTGGAGATGGTTGTACCTCAAAAGATGGTTGGCAAGGAGTTAAGACAGCTGGATCTGCGCAACCGGTTCAACATTAACGTCATCGCCATCAAACGGGGCGAGCATGTGAATATTACTCCTCGAGCTGACGACTGTATTGAGAAAGATGACGTGCTGGTTGTGGTTGGCCTCAAGGAGGATCTGCAGCGTTTCGAGCAGTATTAGGTAAGTAAGGGGGGATGGGGTTGATTAGTAGCAGGCAGAATCCATTGTTCAAACAGCTAAAGGCACTGGCTACCCGTTCGGGGCGGGCTAAGTCGGGCCTGTTCTTGCTAGAGGGTGTGCGACTGGTAGAGGAGGCGTTAGCGGTCAACATCCCCCTGCAACATGCCGTCTTCAGTAGCCAACTGGAACGCAACCAAAGGGGGCTTGACTGCTTGACTGCCCTGGCTCGAAGAGGGATCACTCCAGTACCTATGGAGGACAAGCTGTTTTGTGAGCTGGCTAGTACGGAACGCCCCCAAGGTATTTTGGTAACAGCCCGTTTACCTGTGGGCCTCACCGATGAGGCTACCTTTTGGGCTCAGGGTAGTGTCTGGTTGCTGGTCGACGGCGTACAGGATCCGGGCAATTTGGGCACCATTCTGCGCACCGCGGAAGCTCTGGGTGTGGAACGGGTTGTGGCTTTAAAAGGAACCGTTGATCCCTATAATGAAAAGGTTATTAGAGCGGCCATGGGAGCCATTTTTCGCTTGCCTCTAGTCCATGAGCAAGAGAACGATTTTGTGTTAAGCAAGTTGCGGGAGAATGGAGTACAGATTGTGGTCAGTGCCCTGCAGGAAGATAGTAAGCCCTATCAGCAAGTTGCCTTCGCCCAGCGTTTAGCTCTGGTGGTGGGCAACGAAGGGGCTGGCGTATCGACTTTTTGGTTGCAGGCGGCTGATCTTAAGGTGCAAATCCCTATCCTGGGGGTGGCCGAATCACTGAACGTGGCGGTGGCAACAGGAATTTTACTGGCTAAAATAGCGGAAAATAGGAGTTGATTGTGTCCTTGTAACCCTTGTGTAACCTTTGGGGCTCATGATATAATGGGGCCAAGTCAGACGGCGAACCTGATCAACATTCCGAAAAGGGGTGCATCGTTTGAAGACGTTTTCTGCCGCGTTTTTCTGGAAGGTGTTTGAGGAGACCGGTTCGATCTTGGCCTACTTAATGTATCGTAAGCTGTCTGTTACACGCACTGCAGTTTAATACGGTAAATGCTATGAAGGAGTCCAGTAGTTGTAGGTAAACTGCCTTAAGGGAGGGAATGCCTGAGACTGCGAGCATTTTCGGTAGTTCTACAATGAACCTTCGCTCTGGAGCAACACTGCTGAAAGCCAGTAGGCAGTGTCGGTTACTTACAGCCGTTATCTATAATGAGAGCTACTGCGTAGCTGAATAAGGGTGGTACCACGAAACGCCATCGTCCCTTGCGGACGACGGCGTCTTTTTTTATATTCGGAACAGAAGAGGAGTGAGGTTAATGCGAGAACAATTACAGGCTCTAGAAACGGTGGCTCTAGAAGCGGTGGCAAAGGCCGCTAATCTGGAAGAGCTTAATGATCTAAGGGTGCGCTTTTTGGGAAAGAAGGGAGAACTAACCGCCATCTTACGAGGCATGGCCAGTCTGTCCGCTGATGAGCGACCCGTAATTGGTCAACTGGCCAACGAGCTTCGCCGTCGACTGGAAGAGAGTTTGGCAGAAAGAACGGCAGCATTAGCGGCAGCAGCTAAACAGGCCAAATTGGCTGCCGAAGAGATCGATATCACGTTACCCGGTCGTCCTTTCCTTCTCGGGCATCAACACCTCATAACGCGCACACTGGAAGAGATTCAAGATGTGTTTCTAGGCATGGGATTCAGTCTAGCAGAAGGACCGGAAGTGGAAACCGACTATTACAACTTTGAAGCGCTCAACGTGCCCGCGGATCACCCGGCCCGCGATATGCAGGATTCCTTCTACTTCGGTCCTCAGCTACTTCTACGAACCCATACTTCGCCTATGCAAGTGCGTACCATGGAGAAACTATGCCCCAAGCCGGTGCGGATTATCGCGGCAGGACGTGTGTATCGGCGTGATGACGATGCCACCCATTCCCCCATGTTTCACCAGGTGGAAGGGTTGGCGGTGGATGCCAACATCACTTTGGCAGACTTGAAGGGAGTTCTGCTAACCTTTGCTCGTGCTGTTTTTGGGGAAGAGCGAGAAATCCGGTTAAGACCTAGTTTCTTCCCCTTCACCGAACCCAGTGCCGAGGTGGACATCTCTTGCTTCCAGTGCGGGGGCAGCGGTTGTCGGCTGTGTAAAGGTACTGGGTGGATAGAGATCTTAGGTTCTGGCTTGGTGCATCCTCGCGTGCTGGAGCTTTCCGGCTACGATCCGGAACAGGTAAGTGGCTTTGCTTTCGGCATGGGAGTGGAGCGCATCGCCATGCTCAAATACGGGCTGGATGATCTGCGACACCTGTACACCAACGATCTGCGTTTCTTACGCCAATTCTAGGAAGGGGAGTTTAGCATGCAAGTATCTTATCGGTGGTTAAAGCAGTATGTGGATTTGCCCTGGGCACCAGAAGAGTTGGCTGAGCGCTTGACCATGGGTGGCGTTGAAGTAGAGCAAATTTCTTACCGGGCAGAAGGGCTATCGGGTGTGGTGGTCGGACGTATCGTACACTTGGAACCTCATCCGAACGCTGACAAGCTGCAGATTTGTCGCGTGGATGTGGGGCAACCGGAGTTGGTCACCATCGTTACCGGTGCTACCAATGTTTATGAGGGAGCCGTTGTGCCTACGGCCCTAGTGGGCGCTAAGCTGCCTACGGGTATGGAAATAGGTCATGCTCAGTTCCGGGGGGTGGCCTCGGCGGGAATGCTTTGCTCGGCTGAGGAGTTGGGGATCGATAAGAAGATGGTACCGCCGGAAATGCGCGATGGCATATATCTACTGCCATCCACCGTGGAGCCCGGCCAAGACATACGCCAGGTAATGGGGCTGGACGATTATTGTCTGGAGCTGGGGCTGACCCCCAATCGCTCCGACTGTCTAAGCATGCTGGGCGTGGCCTATGAGGTGGCCGCTTTAGCTGATCAAGCTGTGCGTCTGCCCGAGCTCCAGACCCTTTCTACGCAGACAACCCACGGGGAAGTTAAGGTGGAAATAGTGGCGCCCGACTTGTGCCCCGGTTACTTAGGTTTAGTAATTGATAATGTTACCGTCGGTCCTTCTCCTTTATGGTTGCAGAACACCTTGCAGGCAGCGGGTTTAAGACCCATCAATAATATAGTGGATGTGACCAACTATGTCTTGTTGGAGCTGGGGCAGCCGTTGCATGCCTTTGACTTAGATCAACTAGGGGGCAAAGAGATTCGGGTCCGCCGGGCTCTGGCCGGCGAAAGCATCATTACCCTTGATGGCATTGAGCGACAGCTGACCAGCGATGACCTGGTTATTGCCGACGCCGAAAAGGCCGTGGCTATTGCCGGCATAATGGGCAGCCAAGTGGCAGAAGTAACTGAACGGACTCGACGGGTCTTTTTGGAGTCGGCCCTGTTTGACTACAGGAGTGTGCGCCGCTCGTCGCGGCGTCTAGGATTGCGCACCGATGCCTCCAGTCGCTTCGATAAAGGAGTAGATCCGGCGCGGGTATTGATGGCTCTAGAGCGGGCAGCTCACCTCTTTAGGTTGCTGGGGTGTGGAGAGCCGGAAGAGGTGGCTGTAGGCCGAGTTCCCGCTTTGCCGACCCAGCAAGTTATCAGCCTGCGGCCGGAGCGGGTGGAACAGCTGCTGGGTATGGCTATCAACCACAGGGAAATGCAACGTTTGCTACTGCGACTTGGGTTAGAGGTAGACACTAGCAGCCATCCCTGGCGAGTGGTGGCCCCTAGTCGCCGCAGCGACTTACAGATTGAGGTGGACCTCATCGAAGAAATCGCCCGTCTGTATGGACTAGATAAACTGCCGGTAGGCAAGATGAGTGGCCCCTTAATGCGGGGAGCGCTTACTTCCTGCCAGCGGGCGCAACAGAATCTTCGCCATCAGCTGTTGGGCTTAGGCTTTGACGAGGTAGTCACCATGAGTTTCATTAACCCCAAAGATGTGGAACAGACAGTGGGTGTTGATCACCCTTGGAACAAGGGACTTCTACTGCAAAATCCGTTATCAACGGAGCGCAGCCTCATGCGGCCGTCGCTACTCTTCGGCTTGCTACAGGTGCTGAAATATAACGCGGCGCGGCAGCAGCAGGATCTGGCCATCTTTGAAATAGCCAACGTCTTCCACCCGCGAGCCGATGCGCCTTGTGAACAACCCGAGGAGCCATTGCATTTGGGGCTAGCTTGTATGGGTCAGTTGCCTCTCAGTTGGCAGGCAGCGGCCGCCGAGTATGACTTCTTCTATCTAAAAGGGATACTGGTCAGCCTGCTGGCCAAGCAGGGTATGGCAAACCTGGAGTGGCAGCGGGCCAACGAGACTTTCTTGCATCCTGGGCGTTCTGCCGCCATATACTGGAACGGTAGCTATTTGGGTTACTTGGGTGAGCTCCATCCAGATGTGGTTGAACAGTTTGATCTTAAAGGGAGAGCTATTGTGGCAGAGTTAACGCTGGCTCCCATACTTAAACGGGCCGGCGAAGTTCCGCTTTTCCAAGGGATTCCTCGCTACCCGGCGGTAGTGCGAGACTTAGCTATTGTAGTGGATAGGCAGGTTGCTGCTGATCAGGTGGCACGAGTAATCAAAGGGGCCGCCGGTGATCTATTGGTAAGCCTGGAGCTCTTTGATGTCTACCAGGGGGAGCAGGTGGCTGCACAGCAAAAGAGTTTAGCCTACACTTTGGTGCTGCAAAGCAGAGAGCGGACTTTGCTGGATGCGGAAGTTACCGAAGTGCTGGAGAGAGTTGTTGTAGAGCTGCACAGCCAGTTGGGAGCCAAGCTGCGCTAAGCAGGAATAACCCGTTGCATGAAGAAACACGGACAAGGGGAGAACTCGGGCAGCGAGGGGTGAGAATATGTCAACATCCGAGCGCAACAAGGTTAAGGTTCGTATTTGCAACGAAGAATATGTCTTTGTGAGCCCGGCGGAAACCGAATACCTAGTAAGATTGGCCAAAATGGTAGAAGAGCGTATCCAGCAAATCATGCGTCGTGACTCTCGGCTGGGTATATCGCGGTCAGCCGTAATGACTGCTATGATCTTCGCCGATAGTATGCTCAGTCAGCAAGAGAAGGTCCAACAGTTGCAGAACCAGTTGGAAGCGCTGCAGTCGGGGCAAGCAGAAATGGAAGCGGAGTTACGACGAGTTAGAGCCATGGCGGCCAAACGCGCCAAGCGGAAAGGTAGGCGTTAACATGGACTACAACGCGGCGGGTTCATTTGTTTGGATCGATTGGGTGCTGCTGGGAATTCTCGCCTTTTCGGTGCTGAACGGGTATACCCGTGGTCTGATCAAGCAAGCCTTAGACTTTGCCGGTCTCTTTGTCAGCCTATATCTGGCAGGTCGTTGGGCTCCAATCATGGCTGCTTGGCTTAATGCCAACTTTGACATCAGCAATCACATCCGCAATTTCCTTTTACCTCTGATGGGCGACTATCGTTTGGAGCCTATGGTCTTATCGGTCTTGAGTTACGCTCTGGTGTGGTGCTTAGTGAGTGCCGCTTTCGGACTACTGGGACACTTCTTGGAGTCGGTTGCCAAGTTGCCGATTCTATCATCTGTGAACCGACTGGGTGGGGCGCTATTGGGGGCACTAAAGGGTGGCATTGTGGTTTTCATAGTTGCTAGCTTGCTGTCCTTTTTGCCCGCCACGACCCAACTGGGTGCCATCGCGCAACGTTCCTATGTGGCAACCCAGGTGCGGTACATTAGCCCCTTGTTCTATCAGCACTTACAGGAACTAATAGGCCGCATCTGGCTGATACCTTGAGACTGAAATGTGAGGGGGGCTGTCCTAAAGCAGCCCCCTTTTCCTTAGGGTGTTCATAACGCAACTACCCCCTTATTTGGGCTAGAAAAGGTTAGAAATATACTCTGCCCTAGAGTAGGAGGGCGGAAATGATAGAATAGTATTAGCAGCAAGCTAAGGAGCGAGTAGGTATGAATGAGAGAACACTGCGGGTATTGGAGTTCGCCAAGATAAAAGAGCTCTTATTAGCTCAGGCCTCCTCGGCTTTAGGGAGGGAGAGAATTGAGGAGTTGCAGCCGATGACGGCTGTTGAAAGTGTCAATCGAGCCCTGAGAGAAACCACAGAGGCTAGAACTATCTACAGAACCGGTGAGTTCCCTTTGAAAGGCTTGGTGGATGTTCGGCCGAGTTTACGGAGGGCAGCCTTAGGAGCCGTTTTGCAGCCCCATGAGTTGCTGGATATTGCAGCCCTGTGTGCCTGCAGTAGGCGGGCCTTCGGGTTTTTCCGGGAGAGGGGCGAGGAGTATCCCCTTCTAGCCAGTTATGCACAGCAACTGGTTTCTTTCCGTTCGCTGGAGGATGCAATAGCTGAAGCGATTGACGAGTTTGCAGAGGTGAAAGATAACGCCAGCAGTAAACTACGGTCCATCCGCAACGATATTCGCACTCTACAAGGCCGGCTGAAACAACGGCTGGAGAGTATGGTTCGTTCTCCAGCCATACAGAAGTATCTGCAGGAACCGCTGGTGACTATGCGCAACGAACGCTATGTGTTGCCGGTCAAAGTGGAGTATCGCAGTCAAGTACCTGGCATTATTCACGATCAATCGGCCAGTGGATCCACCTTGTTCATCGAGCCGATGGCGGCAGTGGAGATAAGTAATGACTTGCGTCGCAAGCTATTGGAAGAGGAACAAGAGGTGGAACGTATTCTGACGGCCCTATCGCAGGAAGTACAGGCAGTGGCCGGGCCTTTGCGTGCCAATGTGGATATTCTGGCACAGTTGGATTTGGCCATGGCCAAGGGTAAGCTGAGCTATCTACTGCAGGCTACTGAACCCTATATGAACGAAGAAGGGTACATCAATCTGAAAAACGCCCGTCATCCACTTTTGCCTGCAGAAACGGTAGTACCCAACAATGTGTACCTAGGCAGAGAGTTTAGCGTGCTCTTAATCACCGGACCTAATACGGGTGGCAAAACGGTAACTCTAAAAACGGTCGGCCTTTTGGCTTTGATGGCCCAAGCCGGTCTGCACATTCCTGCCGATGAAGGTAGCGAGCTGGCAGTATTTGAGAAAATCTTTGCCGATATCGGTGATGAACAGAGCATAGAACAGAGCCTTAGTACCTTCTCGTCTCATATGACTAATATCGTAGAGATTACGCAGCAGGCCGATCATCGCTCCCTGGTACTTCTGGATGAGTTGGGAGCAGGCACAGACCCTACAGAGGGAGCTGCCCTTGCCATGGCCATCATAGATCACCTCTATAGCCTGGGGTGCCGATTGCTGGCGACCACCCATTACAGCGAGCTCAAATCCTATGCCTATCAGACTGCTGGGGTGCAAAACGCCAGTGTGGAATTTGATGTGGAAACGCTGCGCCCAACCTATCGCCTGAGGATTGGGCTGCCGGGAAAGAGTAATGCCTTCGAAATCTCTACACGCCTCGGACTGGCTGAGAACATTATCCAGCATGCTCGTGCTTACTTAACGGGCGAGCAGCTGCGTGTAGAAGACTTACTCAAACAATTAGAAGCCACAAGGCTGCAGGTCAAGGAGGAGCAGATGGTTGCCCAAGCTTTGCGGGGTGAAGCGGAAGCAAAGGCTGCCGAACTATCCCGTCGGCTAGAGCAGGTAAGAAGGCAGGAACAGAAGATTCTGGAGACGGCCAAACAAGAAGCCCGCGCATTGGTCCAGGCTCACAAACAAGAGATTGAGCGTATGCTTAGCGATCTGAGGCAGGCCCTCGAGCAAGCGCAAATAGACCGAGCCGGAGCCCAACAGGTGCTAGAAGAAGCACGACAGAGCCTGCGCACTTTGCAGGCCCAGACGGCTCCCTCTATTAGCCAAGAGTTATCGGTTCCAGCTGTAAAGATCGCTAAGGACCGAGATTTTCAAGCAGGCGATGAAGTCTTGGTCAAACACCTGGGACAGAGGGGGCGGCTGCTGGAGGATCCTTCTGAGAACGGAGAGGTACAGGTACAGCTGGGTGCCCTGCGCCTAGTTTGCCGGGTAGAACAGCTGGAAAAGCTGGTGAGCCAAGAGAAATCAAGTGCTCCTTCCAGTTTCAACATGGTGAACATGGCTAGGACGCGGGTTCCTTTGGAGTTGGATTTGCGGGGAAAAACAGTTGACGAAGCCTTGTTGGAAATAGACAAGTATCTGGATGATGCCAGTGTGGCCGGCTTATCCACCGTTCGCATTATTCACGGAAAGGGAACAGGGGCATTGCGCAACGGGGTTCGGGAGTTTATCAGTAAGCATCAACAGGTAAAATCCTACCGCTTTGGCGGACCCAGCGAAGGCGGTTCCGGTGTTACAGTGGTAGAGCTGCTAAGATAGTTGGGCGAAACAGAGATGATTAAGGGCCAGGCAGAGTTATGCTGCCTGGCCCTTTTTCTCTACTATCTTGTTGTTCTGTTTCTTCCGTTGCCTCTACCTTCTGGTCTCCGGTTACCGTTGCCCGGTTCCGAATCATCATCGTCATTACCTGGCTCTGGCTCTGGTAGATTGGGATCTTCTGGCTGCTCCTCATTGTCGCTATGACCGGGTTGCGGTTCTTCCGGATCCGTTGGGAGGAAATGCTCCATACAGATTTCTGTTGGCTCTGTACCCTTAATGAAGTATTCAAGAATTATATCTTCAGCGGGACAATAGGGGCCTGAAAGCAATCCGGTTTTCCCATCAACCGGTAGCTGAACTACATTCTCCGGCAAAGCCGAGTAGAAGCCACTGGGTACTGGCTGCTGGGAGTAGACCTCCTTCATGATCTTACCAAACATAGTTGCAGATATATGACTACTTGATCTGGAAGGCAAGCTACCCTTAGTGCCATCTCCGGCCGGCAAGCCAGTAGTGGTATCGTCGTGGCCGATGTAGATACCAGCCGCATAGTCGGGGGTGAATCCGGCAAACCAGCCTTCCCGGTTATAGTCGGTGGTTCCCGTCTTACCGGCTGCTGGACCGTAGTAGCCACCACGGGACCTGACAGTGCTGGCTGTACCATGGTTAACGGGGCTTTCCAACAGACTGGTCAAGATGAAGGCCACCTCTTCACTGAGCACGACCTCGCTGCGTGGACGATGTTCATAGATCACTTGCCCCCGACTATCGGTAATACGGGTGATGGCATAAGTGTCATTGCGTACACCCTTGTTGGCGATAGCGCCAAAAGCCTGGGCCATCTCAATAGGAACCACGCCGTGGGTAAGAGCGCCAATGGTTAGCGAAGCCAGGTTCCTATCGTTCTGTGGTTTGCTTGCGTCGTCTACCAAGGTGGTTATACCCAACCGTTTAGCAAACTCTATCATTTTGTTTATGCCAATTTCCTTACCAACCTTCCAAGCCGGCACGTTCAAAGACTGTTGTACGGCGTACCGTAACGTCACCGGACCTGAATAGGTACGGCTATAGTTGACGGGATAGGGTGGTTTGTCCGGACCGTTTTCATATATGGGCTCGTCTACGATAATACTAGCTGCGGTAAACTTCCCACTTTCTATAGCGGCGCCAAAGACTGTGAGCGGTTTGATAGCCGACCCCGGTTGCTGTTTAATCAGCTGAATCGCCCGGTTGTGCACGTCGTTGTTTGGTTCGCGTCCACCGATCATGGCACGAATGCCACCGGTCTTGACGTCTAAGATAATAAGGCCACATTGGGGCTGCAGAATGCCTTTAGCATTTCTTTCTTCCTTGTTATCCAGTAGAGGCAGTAAATGCTGCTCTATTGTCTCCTTCATGCCCTTTTCCGCTGCCCGCTGTATCCGATTATCTAGAGTGGTGTAAATGGACAATCCGCCCGTATAGACTTCCTGTTGCGCTTCTCGTAGGGAGTAACCCTTGCTTTGTAAGATCTCAATTACTTGATCGCGCACGTAGTTGACAAAGTAGCTGGTGGCTGTGCTCTTATCCTTCTGTGAACGATCAGCTAGCACAATAGGTTGCTCGAGGGCAGCCTGCTTCTGTTCTTCCGTAATGTAGCCAAAACGAACCATATTGTTCAGGGTGGCTGTCTGTTTAGCTACTGCCCTTTCCATACTTGCGTAAGGCGAATAATAGTTAGGAGCAGGGATAATGCCTGCCAGCATTGCCGACTCGGCCAGATTGAGCTCCGACACATCTTTGCCGAAGTAATAAAGGGCAGCCTCTTGCATGCCGTAAGCTGAACCGCCCATGAACAAACGGTTCAAATAAAACTCAAGGATTTCATCTTTCGAGAAATCCCGCTCCAACCGCAAAGTCACAAACACTTCTTGTATTTTGCGGGTTAACTTACGATCCTCTGTTAGGAAGGCCATTTTGGCCACCTGGTTACTGATTGTACTACCGCCCTCTAAACGTGTCCCCGTAAGAGTGCGGATGAGAGCCCGAGTTATACCTTTGAGATCGAACCCATGGTGTTCATAGAAGCGGTTATCTTCCATAGCTATGACGGCCTTTTGCAGCTCCCAGGGGATTTTCTCTATAGGTACCGGGGTTCTATTCTGTCCTCCGTGCAAGTTGGCTATAAGTTCGCCATTGATATCGTATACCTTGGAGGTCGCGTCGAAATCCAGTTTTCCTGTATCGTAGGGAGGAATGGTTGCTATTGCATAGAGCAAATAGCCCCCTCCAAAGAGAATAAGAGCAATAAGAACAGCCGTAAGGCTGATTAAGGCAAAACGAGTGATTCTTTGGCCAACAGTCTTTTTCTTCTTCTTTTTGGCTGGTTGGCTTTTGCGCATCGGTTCTGTAACCACAAGACTCCCTCCTTTAGATAACAATTATACCATAGTAGGATTCTTACTCCCACGGGTAAATCTGGCGGAAATCCGGCATAGGTTTAATTGATAGGGGGTAAGATTATGCGGCGACGAAGGCTAGTACGTGGGTGGCGGTTGAGTCCTAAACAGAAGCTAGCTATGTTTATTGTTCTGTTCCTTTTTCTTGCCCTGCAAACCTTGTTACTATTAGATAGAAACCTAAGGCCCACTTTAGAGGCGATTGCAGAAGCCCGGGCCAAAGTAATCGCTACGCAGGCTATTAACGATGCCATCAATACTAAGATTGCGCAGGAGATAAAATACGGCTTACTGATCACTGTGCATACCGACTATAATGGGCGGCCGTCATGGGCGCAGGTGAATACTACTGAAGTGAACCGAATTGTAGCCGCCACTATTATGCGGGTACAAGAAACCTTGGCCGCTATTAGAGGGGAGGTATTATACATACCCTTAGGGCAAGCTTTTAATAGCCAGCTCTTAGCCAACATGGGGCCCCGAATTCCTTTTACGATTGTTCCGGTCGGTACAGTAAATGTAGAAGTAACCGATGCCTTTGAACAGGCCGGTATCAACCAAACCCGACACAAGATCTACTTGGAAGTGTACACGGACGTGCAAATCGTCATTCCCTTCGTCACTAGGACGGTGCAAGTCCATAGTCAGGTGCCCATTGCCGATGTCACCTATTTAGGTGATGTGCCGCAAACAGTGATTGACTTACCTTTTCCCCTTGGTGGTTCTTGGCCAACTGAATAAAAGCTTTAGCTTCCGGGCACTTTATAGCAGGTTCTTAATAAAAGGAATAAACTGCTGCTTGTCACGGCGCCATGAGTGGTGTATAGTAATCATTGCGCCTGTTGTGGCAGCCATGACGGCGCGTCGGAATTTTTTCCGGGCTTGACACAATAGAACATTTCGTGTTAATCTAGAAAAGCCGTCGCCACGAGCGACGTGTTTGATCCTTGAAAACTAAACAATGGTGTAGATATCTGTGAGGAACAGATATAAGCCTTGATGAAAAAAACATCGAGGTCTAATTAGACCCGTAATTCCTTTTTTGAAAAAAGGAAGCACAGAATGTAGAGCCAACATGCTCAACGAAGATGTAAGTTGGAACGGGTAACCGTTCTAGCTATAGATTTATAGGAGAGTTTGATCCTGGCTCAGGACGAACGCTGGCGGCATGCCTCATACATGCAAGTCGAGCGGTCTTTAAGTGGAAGGCTTGCCTTTCACTTGAAGATAGCGGCGGACGGGTGAGTAACGCGTGGGTAACCTGCCCTAAAGTGGGGGATAACATTCCGAAAGGAGTGCTAATACCGCATAATGTCCTTTGCCCGCATGGG
>JAKOXL010000025.1 GCA_029781045.1 Bacillota bacterium
GCCAGCCTGATAGCGAAGAAACCAGTTCTGCAGGGTGGTTCTCCCAACCCCATACCTACGTGCAACAGATGTTAGAGACTGTCCACCTTCTACTTCCAACACTAACCTTAGGCGAAACTCCCTACTGAACTTGGTCAAAAGAAATGCACCTCCAAATGCTAGATCGGTGTCTAACATCTGGGGTGCACTTCACAAGACAGCCCCTTCTTTTCGTTGTATTCCCATAAGACCGTGGTCATAGAGTGCCTGTGCCCAATCTCTCTGTCGGAATGAACTAGCCGCCAAAGACGCCGTGCTTGTTATCGCTGCTTTTCCTCAGCTCCCTCGCTCTACTGCTTGTTGGACCCAACACGCTGTGCGTATACCTGCGTCCTCTCGCAGTATCCGCTCGGGGTACTTAAAAACCTTAGTGTAACTGCCCCGTTCTACTGTCCTGTCGTAGCTATGTCGTGAGTGGCTGCAATAGCGGGAGTAACAATTCTCGCAAGGAGGCCAACTCCTCATCGGCCTGCAAATGGCTCAAAACTTTGCCGGCCACTTGCGCCAAACTGGTGGCTGACCAATGCTTAATACCCAAGGGGTTCCTGGTGCCAGCACCCCGTCCTTCCCTTTGATCAAGAGCCAAGTGGCCAATAAGCACCAACTGAAAATAGACCACTAGCCTGCGCAGATCGCTTAGGGTAGGCGGCTGGCTTTCCGGGTCCCCATCCTGCTGTAACCGCTCCAGATAGATCTCCAGAAATCCCATTTCTTCTTCCGCCGTTAACTGCAATGTCGGGTCACAGATCAACTCCACCACATCCAGGGCCGACACATCCCGCCGCAAACCGGCCCAGTGGCAACTGCGGATCTGATCATTGGCAGTAAAGAAACCGCGAGGGGAAGCATTGGCCAGACGAAGTCCCTTCTCCAGTTGAGCCAATGCGTACAAGGGTTGGGCTGCAGCGTGCACCTGCTGGATGGTGGTATCAGCCGCCTGCAAACCGTTGGCCAGAGCAGCCTCCAATGCCTCGCGCATACTAGCTACATTCAAACTAGGGCCAGGCGGCAACAAAGTCGCCAGATCTTTACCACGGCTATGCAGAACCGCCAGCTTTTGTACCAACTGGGTTAGCATGCTTTTGCGGGAGTTGGCGTCCCAGCCTTGCCAGGCGTCATCAAACCGCTCCGTACCTATGGCTTCAGTGATAGTGATCAGTCGTTGCTCATCGTGGCCAAGCAGCCGTGGGAACACTTGGCTATGAATAGACAACATACGGAGATGATCAACTTCCCTGTTCACCAGAGCTGCCTTGGCAGCCATCACCTTCTCTTCCTGTGCCAGATCTTTAAAGGGATCCTGTTGCAGTTGGGCGGCTACGTTGACACTGCTTTGCATTTGTGTGGCCATCCCCTGCATCAAGTTGGCATCCTCATTTCCAGGTCGATTCCGCCGCTCTCGTTCTTCGTGCAGTTCTTCCAGCGGATAGACTATTTGCACCAGTACAGAGCGCTTGCTGCCATCGGCAAATTCCGTATCCAAATGATAGTAAGCCCTTTCCTCTGGAGCTCCCAGGGGCCTATCCACCGGCAGTCGGCTAGTTTGCACACGCACTGGTCCGCGCCCTTCTGCATCGTGCAAGAAGCGCGCCAGATACCTGCGATTAACACGCAGATCTCCCGGATGATTAATACGCCAAGCCAACAAAACTATGCTGATCACCAAAATGACGTAAAATACTATTAACATTTCACCCTCCGTCAAGCTAGGAGCAACACCCTACCCCGTTTCTATCACCAGATGGCCAAGGCCACCCTGTGGACAACTACTATTTCTGCAAAAGTAGGATTTATCCTGCAGACCAGGGCTACACCACCAATCTGATCATGAGTTGACTGGCGATAGCAATGGTGGCAAAGAGGGTGGCTCCCAAGAGCAAGGCCCGCCAACCTCTGGCTCCCAAGTTCTGCAAACTAACACCTAACCCCATGGCAACCATAGCGGCCGTAATAAAGGTTTTGCTCAATCCCTTCAAATCCACTATCAGAAGGCCCAAATCGATCTGGCGAGTTAGTATGCCCATGGTGGCTAGCACACCCACGGCCACAAAACCTAGCACCTCTGGAGGAATCCAACGCCGACGGGAACCATCTCTCAGTTGCCCGGCATAACGCCAGTTGAGGAATATTGCCACTGGCGCCAGCATGAGAACGCGCCCCATTTTGACTAAAGTACCAATCTCTCCACTCAGCTCGCTATAGGCAAAGGCAGCCGCCACCGCGTGGGCTACTCCCTGCAACGACACCCCCGCCCAGATGCCATAGGCAACAGGCTCCATGCCCAAAAGGCGCCCGCAAAAGGGATACAGCAGCACGCCAGCAGCCCCCAGCAGACTGATGGCGGCCACAGCTAAGGCCATGTCTTCCTTTTCCGGCCGCACTATGGGTTCTACAGCTGCCATCGCCGAGGCACCACACACCGATGAACCCACGCCCAATAGAACCGCCAGTTTCTCATTCATGCGAAAGGCTCGTCCTAGCCACTGGGCAGCAAATAGGGCAAAAACTACGGTAGCAATAATTAAGAGGATGATTCTCGCTCCAAGACGCCCGATGAGAGCAAAGTTCAGCTCAATACCCAAGAGGATAATACCCCACTGGAGAATGCGTTTTTCTATGAACTTCACGCCGGGGCGCACTGCAGGAGGCAAGGCCAGCAAGTTGTTAACAATGATCCCCAAAAGCACTCCAAAAGTGAGCGTATCTAGCAGTGGAAAAAGACCACTCAACCAGCCGGCCAGCAACTGGATCAGTGCCACCAGTAGAATTCCAGGAATCAGACCCAACAGCCAAGACATAGATGTTACCTCCCAAAAATCAGATACTTCTTATTGTACTTGTTTTTGTTGGGCCCGGGAATAGGGCGAGATTAGAGACAGGGATTAGAACGGCCATCTCGAATCAAGAGATAGTCACTCGTTGGAAGGGCGGGGTTCATAGTTGCAGAAGAATGTCAATCCCTATGTTGTTCTTTGCTTAGGTGTGATGGCTGTGTCCGGGGCCGCCGTGTTTATCAAGCTGTCCCAAGCCCCGCCATTAGTTATTGCTAGTTATCGCATGCTGCTGGCCAGCCTAATCCTCTCTCCCCTGGCTTGGCAGTACCGGCAGGAGTTGTTATCTTTGCAGCGACGGCAAGTGGCCCTCCTGCTGCTCAGCGGTATGGCCTTGGCAGTACATTTCGCCGCCTGGATCAGCTCTTTAAGCTATACGTCGGTGGCCAGTTCTACCGTTCTGGTTTCTACCCAGCCCGTTTTTGTCTTGGCCTTGTCTTATATTCTGTTCAAGGAGAAGGCTAGTAGGCGGCAACTGATTGGCACTGGCTTAGCCATGGTAGGCAGCGTCCTCATAGGCTTGGCTGATAGGGGTGGAAATGCCCTATCTCCTCTATGGGGCGATCTACTGGCCCTTTTGGGTGCCCTGGCAGCGGCCATCTATTTTCTCTGCGGCAAAGCTCTTCGGCAGGGGCTAGGAGTTGTCCCTTATGCCACCAGTGCCTATGGCATAAGTGCTGTTATGCTCTTGGCTTTGACTGGACTGACAGGAGCCCCTCTCTGGCCCTACAACCTGCGCGAGTGGTTGTTATTTATAGCTCTGGCCCTCGTCTGCACCGTGATCGGCCATAGTTGCCTCAACTGGTCTTTGGCCTATCTTCCTACTGCGGCTGTAGGTGTTGCCATCCTCGGGGAGCCACTAGGTGCCAGCCTAATGGCCTTCCTTATCTGGAACGAAAGGCCCTCTCCACTACAGCTGGCAGGCAGCGCCCTTCTGCTGAGCGGGATTCTGCTTTTTCTCTGGCAAAACAAAAACTAGGACTGCGAGCACAATCCTAGCTTCCCCCAATTATGCTCTTACACCGCTATTTTGCTCCAAAAGGCCCTTGGCAGCAATACTCTGAAGGCGCCTCAGAACTATCATCAGACAAGAACTGGCGTAAAAGAGTAACGTTTGCAGTGACTCGCCGATAAAGGCAAAAAGCAGCGGAACACCTATGCAAGCCGTTAAGGCGCTGATGTCGTGATCACGGATCACCAGATAACAGAGCCCCCAGATCGCCATACCAAAAAGGGCGCTTTTGAGGTCGCTTAACACTAGGCAACTGCCGACAAAGGTGGCTAGACCGCCTCCCCCTCTAAAGCGCAGCCAGATGGGCCAGTTATGGCCCACTATAGCGAAAGCGGGTAGAGCAAAGCGCAGTTGACCCACTGGGGCTACGGAACTAATGGCAGCTGCGGCCCAACCCTTCCCCATGTCACCCAGCAGCGTTAGCAAACCGGCTAGCCAGCCCACCTGCTTTACCACATTGGTCGTCCCCACATTGCGGGACCCTAGAGTACGAATGTCACCCCCATGGAATAGGCGAGTAGTTACGTAGGCGAAGGGAATCGAACCTAGCAGATAGCACAGTAAGGCATACTTGGCCACCATGGCACTATCCCCCTTTTTTTCTTATATGCTATCAAGCTTGACGCCCTTCTGGAGTAAGTCTTGGTAGGCCTGCAGGTGCGTCCACGCAGTTTAATGGCCATACCCGTGCCACCCACTAGGTTGGCCGAACCAGGGCCGGTATAGACGGTGGTAAAGCCCGCGTTGCGTACGATGGGGATAGCGGGATCATAGGGGTTCAGCGCATCAATGCCCCGAATTTGGGCGGTGATTGGACTAGTCATCTCGTTCCCGTCCATGGTGGCGGGCACTGAAGGTTCGCCAAAGAGGGAGATATGACTATGGGCGTCTATTAATCCCGGCATTACGGTTTTGCCAGTAGCATCGATGACTTGTGCCCCTTCTGGTATAGCCACATCTTTGCCAATGGCAGTGATCTTTCCATTCTCAACTAAGATCACACCATTTTCGATAACACCCTGAGTGATAGTGATGATCTTGCCACCTTTAATGGCAATCATGGCAACTCCTCCTTCTGTGAACTTGTTAGGGCGGCCCGCTGACAAAAGGCGCCTCAAGCACTCTTAATATACTTCGTGCCTGAGGCGCCTTTTCCTCTTTACGTAACCCGAAATCATCTACTTCCCAAGAAGGTAACTACCATTAGACCAAGCCCAAGATGAGAGTGCCAGCTTTGTTGATTAGCCCTCCTACTAGAATGGCAGTTATGGTAGTGGAGAGAGCAATGCCCACGGCCACTTTGGTGTTGAATTCCTTCGCCAGAATGCCAAAGACCGAAAGACAAGGTAGATAGAGCAGCCCAACAGCGGCCCCGGTAAACATCTGCAAGGGAGTTAAATTAAGGGCCAAGAGGGGCGCTATCGCCATTTCCCGGCGCACGATGCCCAGTATAAGACCTAATACGGCTTCACTAGGCAAACCTAGCCAACCAACCATCATAGGCTTAAAGAACTCGGCAATGCCATCTAGTATGCCGGCTTCTTTAACCACTGCTGCTAAGGCAACGGCAAGTAACATAGGTGCCTCGGCGTCCATCAAAAAGGACTTGACTCGGACTTTAAGTTTGACCCAATAGGCCCGCCCGTCGGGAATCAACAGATTAGGTACCTCAATTATGAGAGGATCAATGCTCCCTTTAAACAGTCTACTGGTAACAACACCCACCAGCACGAAGATAGATAGAGCCAGAGCTATGATGGCCACCATCATCCAGAGGGAGTAGTTCCCAACAAGCGATAAAAGGGCACCGGTCTGAGAAATGCAGGGCACTGCAAAGCAAATCATGGTGGTCAGCATCAACCGCTCTTTACGCGTAGTGGTAGCTCGAGTGCCTATTATTGCCGGAACCGCACAACCGAAGGCCAGCATGATGCTGACCAGACTACCACCCTGCACACCTACTTTGCGCAGCACACTGTCAAACAAAACAGCCAGGCGTGGCAGGTACCCGCTATCCTCCAAAAAAGTGAAGATCACATAGAAGACCAGCACAAAAGGAACGATCGAAGTTAGAATCCACTCAAAGCTGATAACAAAGAAGCCATATTCGCCCACCAGAATGTTGAGTAGTGTACCGGAAGGAATAAAACTGGAAAACAGTCTTTCCATAAGAGGCACCAGAACATTATCAACCACAGGAGCGATTATCGTATCAGCCAGAATATTACCGGTAGCTACCACAATACCGAGAGATGCCAGAATAACTACCATGGCTATCGGGATCCCCGGCCAGGGCCGCATCATAGCCTCCCCCAAACGATCAAGGAAACTAGGGGTTGCATTGACATTGCTAATAACGTCCCGCGCTATTCTCCTCGCCTGCTCCCAATAGTGAGTGCTATCCTGATGGCGGGAAAGACAGGGTAAATGGCAGGATGCGCACCCCGCACCACAGGCGCTGCAAGGAGGCAACGGACTGGCTGTAGTAGGCGCATTAACCACCTGCTCTAAAGCAGCCCTAACTTCTGCAAAACCTTGCCGTTTTACCGCTATAGTAGGAATAACCGGGCCACCCAGCTTCTGAGACAGCAGAGGTATGTCAATCTCCAGACCCTTTCGTCGGGCCACGTCCACCATGTTCAACGCATAGACAATGGGAACGTTGAACTGTTGCAACTCTAGGGCTAGACGTAGTCCACCCTCCAAATCGGTGGCGTTTAAGACACAGAGAACGGCTTTGGGGTTACTCTGCATAAAGCGTACTGCTACAGCTTCCGCTTCCGAGGTGGCCTCCATGGTGTAGGTACCTGGCAGGTCAATTAGATGATAGGTCTTATCCCCTAGCTGCATTTCACCCTGCATAAAGGAGACGGTGGTTCCGGTGTAATTGGAGCTTACCACATAGACACCGGTGAGTTCTGAGAAAAACACACTCTTACCCACATTAGGACAACCCATCAGCAGGATTTTATTCTCTTTACCTAGTACCGAGGGGTCTTCCGCCACGGTGCAATGACTACTCATGCTCATACCTCCCGGACCAGAATACGACTGGCAATATCTTTACCGACGGCTACCTCCCGGCTGCCCACCTGCAACAGTACGGGACCGCCCAGGCTATAGCGATACTTCTTCTGCACCACGCTCTTGGGACAAATACCCAAACAAGAGAGCAGAGGTGCTGGTGGTACTTGCTCCACCTCATAGCACTTGCCTTCGCAGACGGTATAGAGGTTACTCAACTGACCGCACGAGCAGTGCTCACGTCCATGACCTCCATGTCTCCTACGTCCTTTCACGTTCCTTCCTCCTTGTTGCAGAGATTATGATAATCATTCTCAATTCATTTCCAAATAAAAATCGGCTTGATACCGATTCTCAATTTCATATAGATTATACCTAACTCTGGAGTAATTGTCATCCCTTCTTTAGAAAATAAACTCGGGTCCAATAATGAATACTTGGACCCGAGTGCAAACACACCTGGCTAATCTGCTGGAACGTCTTGCCTATCCCTCAGGTTGGGCTTAAGCTTCCTCATCTTCCCCTTCCCTTCCTTCGGCAGCTTCTCCAAACCGTGCTTTAACTGCCATTCAAGACGCTCATCCAGCTTTTGCTTGTACTTCTCACCCTCTTCTGCCGTCAGTTTGCCGGCAGCCACCAGCTTATCAATGATCTGCTTCTTGAGGTCAAGAATCTGTCGTCGCAGAGCCTCTATCTCCTCTTCCAGCTTTTCCTCGGCTGGAGCCGCCATGAGCGCAGAATCAGGAGTGATGGCCAACAGGATTAGAGCAGCCAGCAATACTGCTGCCGACCACCTTTTCAAGCGCTCACCTCCCTTCCGCGAATATTAGCCTGTTGGTAACCGTCCTACTCGCCACTACCTTTAATCACTGCCAGCGGTGCCACTCGCACCACCTTCTCCACCATGCCGATATCCGCAAGAACATTAACAACCCTATCAATGTCCTTATAGGCAGAAGGGGCCTCATCAATAATCTGACGGTAGTTCTCCGCATTGGTGATGATACCGCCCATACTCTTTTGTAAAGCCTGCTCACTGATACTGCGGCGAGCTTCACCCCGCGACATAACCCGCCCCGCACCGTGATTGACAGAACAGAAGGTCTCGCTTACCTGGGGTTTGCCCACCACCACGTAAGATGATGTACCCATACTGCCAGGCAATAGGGCGGGATGACCAGTGGCTTGGTAGACTGGCGGGTTTTGCTGATGACCCGGCGGCAGTGCTCGCGTGGCGCCCTTGCGATGTACCAACAGTCTTCTTCCTTCGTGTTCCTCAAACTTAGCGATATTATGCGCCACATCATAGACCACATCTAATCCTATGCTCTGATCCCTCTCCGCAAAGACTTCGGCAAAGGCCTGCCGCACCGCATGGGTAACAATCTGGCGATTGGCAAAGGCATAGTTGACCGCACAGGCCATGGCCCCCAAATAGGCTTGCCCCATTTCGCTGTTAATGGCGGCGGCCGCCAACCCCTTGTTGGGCAGTCTAATACCCTGACGTGGAGCCTCCTTCGCCATCATGGCGCTATACTCGGTGCAAATCTGGTGACCGAAGCCACGACTGCCAGTATGTATCATAAAAGTGATACTTCCAACTTCAAGACCCAGCACCTCCGCCAAGGACGGCGAGTATACTTCTTCCACCCGCTGTACTTCCAGAAAATGATTGCCCCCACCCAAAGTACCAAGTTGCACCGCCCGTTTCAGCATCCGCTGGCTGAGGGCATCGGGATTGGCAAAACTCAAGCAGCCATTTTCCTCTGTGTGTTCCACATCCCGCGGCCGCCCATAGCCCTCTGCCACCACGGCTCGGCTGCCTTTTACAAATATTTCCTGTAGCACTTTCCCGCGCCAAGTGCGGTCGGGCGTAGCCATACCTATACCGGTGGGTACTCTCCGGGTGATGGCTGCCACCAACTGCTCTAAGCGTTTACGTGTAATCTCTTTGGCCGGTACATTTGTTCTTAGTAGCCTTACACCACAGTTAATATCCATACCCACCGCCCCGGCCGAAACAACCCCCACTTCAGCATCAGTAGCCATCACACCACCAATGGGAAGGCCGTAACCACTATGAATATCAGGCATGCCCAAGACGGCCCGATAGGTGCCAGGCAAACAGGCGGCGTCGCGCAACTGCCTGACCGATTCTTCATCTAGCGACTCCCGCAGCAGCACCTCATCCAAATAGACTAGGGCTTCAACCTGCATGTCCCCCATTTTCGGTAGGCGGTAACGATTCTTGCCCACCGGCTGCAAGAGCTGTAGCAGACTCATACCTATCCCCCTTTTGTTTTTGCTGATAAAAAGGCGACTCCGTCGTGGACAGTTGCGGCGGGGTCGCCTAAGTAAGGTTATCCTTACAAGGCCAGATCCGTAGTACGGTCAACGGCCTTGTTTGCATTATAGACGTAACTCTTTGGATCCTTAGTTAGCACTTGAGATATGCGATACCGTCGGGATGGATACCCACGTCGATGCGGTCCACTTCCTTCAAGGTAGTTACATCGATCACCGAGATATCGTTAGTCTTATTATTGGCCACATAGGCGAAATGGCCACTGTCGTCAAAGACAACACCGCCAGGCCACACTCCCACTCGGATGCGCTTAATCTCCCAAGGCCGGCCACAATCGATAATCGACAGGTCCCCCGACTCCCGGTTGGGCACAAAGGCATAGCGTCCGTCGGGACTCATCATGAGGCGAATCGGAACGGTGCCCAGTTTCAATGTGTGTAACACCCGGTGGTCCTGCGGATCCAGTACGTATAGATTGTTATCGTGCTGGTTGGCCACATAGACCTGATTGGTATGGGGATGAACCGCCACGCCTTCTGGACCACGACCCACTGGAATATGGGTGACTATCTCCTCCTTTTCCATATCAAAAAGGGTTAGACTATCCGATCTGATATTGGCAATATAGGCAAAGCGCTCGTCGGGCGTGAGCGACACCATATGTACTGATTCTTGTCCGGTAGCATACACTCGCTTAACCTCTAAGGAAGGCAAATCGAAAATGAAGAACTTGCCCGAGCGGGTCGATGCCAGTAGGAGCCTTTTGCCGTCGCGGGTGATGGCCAGGCCATGAGGAAAGCGAAAATCGGGGTGCGTTACCCGCTTGGTTATGGTCATAGTATCGTTGTCGAAGGCCAAAAGAGTATCACCGCCGGAGCAGGTAACATAGGCTTGTTTGCCATCGGGACTAACGACGACTTCATGAGGGTTCTTATCGACCGGGATTGTCTTCACAATCCGGCGGGCGGCAATATCCACGTACATTACGGTGTCTTCATCTTTATTGAGCACCAGCAAGTAACCGGTCTTGGTCATTGTATCTCCTCCTTTTATGGCCATACGAGCCAAATAGTCACAACGTTCATTTAGTTCGTTGCCGGCATGACCGGCCACCTTTTCCCATCGGACTCGACGTCTGGCCGCTAGACTTAGTAGTCGCTGCCATAGATCCTTATTGGCCACCGGATCACCTTTAGCATTTAGCCAGCCATTTCGCTGCCATTTATCCAGCCAGCCTTCTCGCCAAGCCCGTACCAAGTAGGCGCTATCGCTGTGTATAATCACCTCACTTCCTTCGGGGGTGTTTTCTAGAGCCACTACTGTCGCCAGCATTTCCATCCGTTGGTTGGTGGTCTGCTCTTCCCTGCCAAAAAGCTCTTTTATTCCAGCCGTACTTTTTATGATCACACCGTAACCGCCAGGACCTGGATTCCCTGAACAGGCCCCATCAGTGTAGACTACTATGGTTTCGTTGCTCATCAGACTTCCCTCCAGTTTTCTGAAACTCGGGGCATAATCGGGCCAAGGGACAGATGGCGCAATTGGGGCGGCGGGCATGGCACTGGCGGCGACCATGCCAGATAAGCCAATGATGGGCGTGAACCCACTGCTCTTCTGGCAGCAGAGCAGTCAGTTCGGCCTCCACCTGATCGGGAGTGCGTCCTTGCGCCAGTCCTAAACGACGGCTAACCCGCAGCACATGGGTATCTACAGCAAAGGCCGGAATATTAAAGGCATTGGCAAGCACCACATTAGCCGTCTTACGGCCAACTCCTGGCAGCTGCATCAGAGCTTCCCGCGAAGGGGGCACCTGCCCTCCATACTCTTGCAGCAAGACTTGGCAAGTGGCCGCGATGTGCTTGGCTTTATTGTGAAACAGACCCACACCCTTTATATGTTCTTCCAATTCCTCAATGGTCAGTTCCGCCATGGCCTCCACCGTTGGGTACTTGGCAAACAACTCTTTCGTCAGCTTGTTTACCTGCTCATCGGTGGACTGGGCCGAGAGGATGGTGGCCACCAGCAGTTGAAAGGGGGTTTCAAACTTTAGCTCGCAGTGGGCATTAGGATATACTGTTGCTAAGATGGCAAAGACCTCTTGTGCATGTGTTCTTAGATCCATAGTTTTCTCCTTATCTCAATTCTCATCTTTCTAGTTGGGGAGGATACTCCAGATGGAGCCATTACCCATTGATTTCTACCTAAACGGCGATACAACCTCCATCGCCCGCGACCTCTTGGGCAAAATACTTATTCATGAAACGGACAAAGGTATAGTCGGCGGCATAATTGTAGAAACCGAGGCCTACTTAGGCCAGAATGACCCGGCAAGCCATGCCTATCGTGGATTGACTCGCCGCAACAGCAGTATGTTCGGGCCGCCGGGGACCAGTTACGTGTACATCAGTTACGGAGTTCATCACTGCTTTAACGTGGTGTGTCAGCCCTCCGGAATAGGAGAGGCAGTGCTCATCCGAGCCTTAGAACCATTAATGGGCCTAGAGATAATGGAAAGCAATCGCAAGGGGGTGGCTAAAGAACAACTAACCAACGGCCCAGGGAAACTATGCCAGGCACTGGGCATTGACTTGAGGCTGAATGGCCACGATCTAACTCAACGACCTCTCTTTCTGTTACCTGGCCCCTCCCCCTACGCCATCGGTAACAGCCCGCGCATTGGCATTAGCGTAGGCCGGGAGCTACCGCTGCGGTTTTATATCAAGGGAAATCGTTATGTTTCGCGTTCCCCAAGAAACTAAGTTGAAAAAAGGAGCTGTAAGAGAACAGCCCCTTCTTCTTTATAGTACCGACGGGCCGACATGTTTGAGACCCAGTCAAGACCAGCGATGCTCCGCCGACCTTAGCCCCTCTTCTCTTTAATAATCGGGCCCAAAAGCACTGTGCGTGTAACCTCTACTTTTTCTCCATTTCGGCTCGCCGATAGGTATCGATGTTATCGGAAACCTGTTGTAACAGCCCGATGAATTCCTTAACCTTGTCTTCTGGCAGTCCGCGGGCTGCTATTCTCAAGAAGTCGGCGTAAACGCTCTGTATGTATTCTTCCTCCTGCCAAGCCTTTTCGGTTAAGTGGATCAGATTGGAGCGCTTATCGTTGGGGTTGGGTTCTCGCACGATGTAGCCCTTTTTCTCCAAGGAGTTGATAGTGCGAGAAATGGCTGGCTTGCTCACATCTACCCCAGTGACGATGGCATCCTGACTGACCCGGTCACCGTTGGTATATAAGAACATTAGCACGTTGGTCTCCGCGCTGCTAAGGTTTTTCTCTTTGAATGCCTGGTTTAAATAGAGTTGAGCGCTCTGCACTATGTTGCTGCCCACACTGATTAGTTGTTTGATACTCTGCATATAGCATCCCCTGTTCCGTTAAAAAGCAAATTCTCTATATATTATGTTGCCTCATTTCTGTTACATAATCAAGCAAAAAAGCTGCCCCTCTAGCCTAGCTGCTGGAGAGGCAGTCTTCTTATCAGTGTAGGCGACGCACAATTAGATACTGCTCATCGTCTCCCTCACTCTTATAAGGTTGATATGTATAACCATTGGAGGTAAGCAAGTTGATCAGCGACCCTGCCTGGGGCGAGTCGGTGGAATCCACTCGTATGCGGAGTCCTTCATCTTGGGCCAGTTCAGCCAACCGCCGTCGCAGACGTCGCAGATCCTCTTCGCTTATACCGCGGCTCATATCAAATGTGTACTCCAACCATCCACACCTCCCATACTTCGCCCTTAGGTTGTGCAGCTTATGCAAAAAAATACGGCATGACGCAGGAACCTGCGTCATGCCGAGGGATGGTCTCCAATACTAATGGCGACTGGCAAACAAGAAGATGAGGGCGGTAAGAGAGAAACAAATACTGATCAAGTACATGAAATAGACGGTTTGGACTTGATTCAGGCCCCAGCGCTGCAAGCGGTGATGGGTGTGCCCTAAGTCGGCCACATAGAAGGGTTGACCGTTCTTGGTGCGGCGGATAACATTCATAGCCGTATCAGCAATCGGCAAGCCGAGGGCCAGTATGGGTATGATCATACCGACAAAGGTGGCACTCTTGAAAGAGCCACTTACCGAGATGGCTCCTAGCAGAAACCCTAGAAAATTGGAGCCCATGTCTCCCATGAAAATGGATGCCGGGTACTTATTGAAGCGCAAGAATCCTAAAGTAATACCCACCACAATGACGGCCAAGGTTGCCGAGGGCGTTTGGTTCATCTGCCAAGCCACCAAGGCCAAGGTGCTAGCAGCGATACAGGTAATGCCGGCTGCTAGTCCATCGAGTCCGTCCATGAAGTTCACCACATTCATAACGCCAACAACCCACAACACCGTCATTAGATAGGACACCAAGGGCGAGAAAAAGATCAACTGTCTGGTGGCGGAGAATGGATTCGTAATGTGGAAAATACGTATCCCACAACTAGCCAATATGAGGGCAGCTAGAACTTGTCCCAGCAGCTTGGGTAGCGCTCCCAGCTCTTTCCCCCGCGATTTGGTATAATCGTCTACTAACCCCACGCCAAAAGCCACTATCGCACCTAGTAGGATACCAAGACGATTGCCCTTTAAAGGCACAGCTAGCAGCGAAGAAATGAGGAAACTAATCAACATGGCCCAACCACCCATCAAAGGTGTGGGTTTAGCATGGGGTTTACGTTTACTAGGTATATCTATTAGACCTAAACGGTAGGAAAGGCGTTCAGCCAAAGGAGTAAAAAGCCATACCAGCAATCCGGACAATACAAATATGGTTATATAGCGTAACAAGGTCTATCCGCTCCTCGTTTTGTCTAGCAGTCTAGCAATATAGCAAATCTACTACACCAATTATATAGCTACTTCGCCACTATGGTTAGATGTCCTGCCAATTCATTTTAGGTAATACCTGCCTATACTTGGCACGCATTTCTTCCCGGCTCAACTCGGGAGGCCACAACTCAATGGCGGAAAGCGGTAACCTCATGGCCGCGCTAACGTTGCTATAAATCGACGGATTCTCTTTCCCCAGATCCCGCAAGAGTTCTTTCACTCGTTGCCGGGTTGACTTTCCATCAATTGGACAACCGCTGGGCACCGGTTCCCAGTCAAAGAAGCTTCTAGTAGCCCGGATTTCGTCTTCTCGTAGATAAATAAGCGGGCGAATAACCAACAGACCGCTCCGATCCTGTCTTGTAACCGGAGTAAATGTCTTAATCTGACCAGAATAGAGAATGCTCATCAGCAAGGTTTCGACCGCATCATCATGGTGGTGAGCAAGGGCTAAACGATTATAGCCTTCTCGTTTAGCAATTCGATTCAAAGCCCCGCGACGCAAATAGGCACAGCGAGGGCAAGGGTTCTGGCGACTAGGAGCAAAGACGGCGGCTGCCAGATTAATCCTCTCTAGAAAAAGGGGAACGCCCAGGCTATCGCATAACTCCTGCAATCGATGGGCGGGGAAGTTGTCAGCATACATAGGATCAATGGTGACAGCGGCCAAATCAAACGGGAAAGGAGCCGTATGCCTTAGGGCTGCTAAAGCGTATAGCAAAAAGGCACTATCCTTCCCTCCTGACAGCCCAACTAGACAACGGTCACCCGGACCCAGCATAGAAAACTCCATGAGGGCGCGCCAGATAGTGCGGCCTATTGATAGTGGCAGTTGTGGTTGCATACTCTTCCCTCCCCAATCAAATCAGTATAACTCGATTTGCAGCATTGCTCAAGAGGAAGGAGTATGAAAGGGTAAGGTGACTCACAATAGCCAACCCAATGCCCAGGCGTGTAGAAGGTTAATGCCCAAAATCTGCAGTTCTCGGCGCGCCATCTGCTGCCTTGATGATACGTTCTGATGATAAGCCAAGCAGGCTCCACAACCAGCTGCCAGAGCACTCCCAAGAAAGCGTCGGTTACTAAAGCTGAGGTTAAGTGCTATAAACAGAGCCAGCAAAAAGTAGGCTACCACAACTAGACGAGTCGCTTGACCTCCAAAACGGGCAGCCACATAAGCCACGGTAGTACGCTTTGCCGGTTTTGCTTGCAGATCTCGCTGCCAATCGGGCAAATGATGCTGCATCAACCAAGCCACCGACAGCAAGCCATGGAGCACCGCCTCGGCCCAAGGGGAAAAATCGAGACGATCCTGCAACCCTTGGTAAAAGGCTAGACTACAAGCCACTATGGCAGGGAAAGCGGCCAACCATTCACCCAGAAGCGGCACATAGGACAAGCGCCAGGGCCACTGGCTATAGGCTATGGCACCCCAGAGCCCAATCAGCAGATAGACGTACAGAAGATAATTGCTAGCCTGGCTGAAGACAAGGCCTAAAACCAAAAAAACACTAAAGTAAGCAATGGGCAGCAACTGATGTTGCCCTAAATAGCCGATGCGCAAGACCCCACTGCCGCCCGACCATATTTCTTGGGCATCCACATCAGTACCGCTTTGCCAATCGGTCAAGTCATTTAAACTATGGGCCAACCAACCTTGGATTAAACCTGCTACCAATATAAGTCGCACTAGGGGTGCCATGGCTATTGGGGAGCCGCCTCTCCAAACCAACCCCACCGCCATGAGACAAGCACCCCCCGACCAGGCCAGGACGGGCACCGGCCTTAGTAGTACCCATAGACCCTGGAGCAGCCTCTTTCCTTGCCCCATCATGAGACCCGCGCCAGAACAAAATCGGCTATCGCCAACAGGGCCTTTGTGGCCTCATGTTCCGGCGCACCTTTCAGATGGTTCTTGGCCTGGGCAACAAGCTCGGCTACCCGTTGTCCAGCAAACGCTAAGGACCCCGCTTCGTGTATGCATTCCAACACCAAACTCAAATCGTAGTCGCGACCGCTCCTGATCAGCTCCGCCAGCTCTCTGCGCCGGGGATGAACTCTTAAGGTGTGGATTATCGGTAGAGTGATGACCCCTTCTCGCAGGTCATGGTTGGTGGGCTTCCCCATTGTCTGTTCATCTGCAACATAGTCCAGAATATCGTCGGCCACCTGATAGGCCAGACCCAGATTCAAGCCGAAGGCATGCAGCTCCTCCGGTTCCACCGGATTACCCGGGCTATAGAGAGCTCCCAGACGACAACACTCGGCAATAAAGGAAGCCGTCTTGCGCCGGATCCGCTCCCAATACTCCTCTTCTGTAATCGAAATATCATAGCTGCGCTGCAACTGGTCTAACTCGCCTTCCACTAAGCTGCCGATTACGTCAGATATAACCTGCACCGCATCTATTCCTACCTGGCGTGCCAAGTCTAGGGAACGGGCGAACAAAAAGTCACCCAAGAGAACCGCTACCCGATTACCATAGACAGCATTTATGGAAGGCTGCCCTCGCCGCCAGCAAGAGTCGTCAATCACATCGTCATGTATTAATGAACCAAGATGAACCAACTCTAAAGCGGCAGCGGCTCGAACCACTTGGGGTGTCTGCGCCTGCCCCATTTTGGCAGCCAATATAGTAAGAAGAGGGCGCAGCCGCTTACCTCCAGCCTGAATTAGGGAGCGGGCCGCATCCTGCCAAAACGGGGATAACGAGCTAATCGCCCGGCACATTTCTTCATCGACAGCTGCCAATTCTGCTTGTGCTGGGCGATAAACTGCTTGTAAAGTCGAGTCCATGCTTGCACCTCCCAAGTCTTACCTTCTAGTATCGGCTAAGGGAGGTGCGGTTATGCCGTTGTGCCTACTGTAGCCGCAACTCTATTTCATCGATAACAGCCCGAGCCGCCCAGGGCCTGCCCAACGCAGCAGCTCTTTGCCCCAGTTGAGTCAGCCGTTCCTTATCATTCAGCAGCTGGGTCATTTTCACACCCGTATCTTCATCGGCAGACAGGCGAATTGCACAACCCTGCTCCGTCAGCCAACGGGTATTGCGGTCTTCTTGACCAGGAATCGGGGACATGATGATTATGGGTTTGCCCTGACTTAAGGCCTCGGCCGATGTCACCCCTCCCGGCTTAGTGAGCACAATATCGGCGGCTGCCATAAGCTCATTGACAAAATCAATGAAGCCATAGACGAAGAACTTGTTGCGCCAGCGTCGATTCTTCAGCTCATTGTGTAGTATTTCGTTGCGGCCGGTCACCACCAACACTTGGCTTCCTTCGGCACAGGCATCAAAACGTTCTACCACCTGTCGGATTTCCCCTAATCCTAGGGAGCCACCCATAACCAGGACCGTGGGCAGGTTATCCAGTCGGTGCTTTGCCCGTACCAGATCGGGATCCGCCTTCTCGGAAAAGCGGGCAAGAATAGGTATGCCGGTAACAACAACCTGTGATCGCGGAACACCCAGATCATCCATTGTTCCTAGCAACTGCTCATGGGCTATGCAATAGAGGTCTGCACCTTTATGTAGCCAATAGGCGTGCACGGTAAAATCGGTAATCACCACAGTTAAATGCTGATGGATGCGTTGCCGTCTTTTTAGCGTACCCAACAGCCCAGCGGCAAAGGCATGGGTACAGATGATGGCGTCGGGGGAATAGTCCCGAATCACTTTAGCCAAAGCCCGTGACAGCAGCCGATAGGGCAGGTTGGCCAGGTCGCGGGCCCCCTCTCCCGCCTCGGTTTTCTCATAGAGCTTGCCATAAACGGCCGGCGAAAGCTTAAGCAGTCCCAAATACCCTTCGATCAACAGCTTATTGAGTATCGGACTAATACAACTAATCGTATCCACAATAGCCACTCGCGCATTGGGATAACGCCGCAAAATTTCCTCCTGTAAAGCCCGCGCCACTTGATCATGGCCCGCACCCACGGATGCGGAGAATATGAGGGTATCCATACAAAACACTCCCTATAAATTCCTCTAAATGGAACATACTATATATGCCATACCAAACTAAGAAGGGATTGATCACATTGTCTGAGATCTTCGTCGGCAAACCGGCTCCCGATTTCACTCTACCTGATCAGAACGGCAAGCCGGTAACTCTCAGTGATTACCGGGGAAAGCAGAATGTGGTGCTGCTCTTCTATCCGCTGGACTGGACACCGGTGTGAGCTTCCGAGTTACCAGCGTGCGAAGAACTGAGTGCCAGATTCGCTGAGCTGGATACCCAGGTTCTGGGTATTAGTGTGGATAGCAGCCCTTCCCATAAGGCTTTTGCCGAAAAATTGGGCGTCACTTTCCCCCTGTTAAGTGATATTCACCGTCACGTAAGCGCTTTATATAATGTACTCATAAAAGATGAGGGAATTTCTGCTCGCGCAACTTTCATCGTAGATAAGGGCGGCATCATTCGCTATCAGTTGGTGACTGACCTCGATATTCGCCGCGATGTCAACGAATTCCTGCGTATCGCGGAAGCCCTGGAAAAGCAGCAGAAGGGTTAAGAAGGTGCGACATAATAGGTGCAAAAAAAGGCAGCCCGACGGCTGCCTATTCTGCACCTATTATTGCTTTTACGCGCGCAATGTCTTGCGCATAGTCCCGATATGTAGTAACCGGAGTCTCCAAATGCCATGCCAACCGCCGAACGAAGGGGTGGTGCAGCAGATTAGCAAAGCCCTCTTCGCCTATCTCCCCCTGCCCTATGTTAGCATGTCGATCCCGCCTACTGCCGCTAGGCATCTTACTATCATTGAGGTGCAGCACTTTCACCGGCTCCAGACCGATGCTGGCATCCAAATCAGCAACTAACCGCTCCACCTCTTGGGCCTTGGTAAAATCATAACCGGCAGCAAAAAGGTGGCAGGAGTCGAGGCAAACCCCCACCTGCTGGGGACGACCCAAAGCATGCCAAATGGCGGCGATTTCCTCAATGCTTCCGACCTCATTCCCTTGCGTAGCCATCGTCTCCAGCAAGAGACAGACCGAACTTCCGCTCTCCTCTAGTACCTTATCCAGGAGGCGGATGATACGGTGCAGGGCATCCGTTCGCCTGTCCGAGGCACTACCAGGATGTACCACCAGATAGTCAATGCCTAGAGCCGCCATTCGCCGCAGATCATCGGCCACCACCATACTGGCAAACTCTATCAGGTTCTCCTTATCACTGGCCAAGTTAACCGTATAAGGTAGATGGCCACATACCTGGGCTATGTCAGCCTCACGAGCCGCCTTAAACCAGCGAGCTATTTCGTCATCGCCAATGGTGCGAGCCCCACCTCCACGGGGATTACGGGTAAAGAACTGAAAAGTGTTGGCTCCAATTTCTAAAGCTTGGGGCACCACTTTATCAATGCCCTTAGTTATGGATAGAAACGCACCCAGACGTACCATAGCTTCGTTACCTAGCCCAGCAGCTGGCGAACCCGATCAGCTATGTATTCCACCAAGGGTCGGCCCCCAATGGTCACACCACCAGCGAAGTCGGGCTGCAAACGGAAGAAGTTGATGATCAGGGCATCGCCCCTTACATATGCCTCCTCCAGATGCAAGGGCGCAAAGTAGACGGTGATGGTACGGTCTTGGGCAAATTCTTGCGACAGCTGATTCGCCAGACTATCCAGATTGAGCTGCTTTATAGGCTGGGCCATCTCCGAGGTGAGTCCCAAATCCTCTAACATCCATAGGTTGTTGTTAAAGAACCTACCTTCTTTGCGGTTGGCTGGATTAATAGGCTCTCGGTTGGTGATGCCGCTAAGAATACGTCGCACCGATTCAGCAGTAAACTCCTCATCATAAACCATCTGCATCACTGGTAGCTCCGCCAAGTTGGTTAGAAACTTCTCGTTCACCTTTTCCTTTTCACTGGTCGCCTGCCAGAAATACAGCATAGCCTCGATGGCTTCCAAATTGGTCTTGAGAGTAATCAATGGTCACACCTCCCTTTCCTTTATGACCCATTTATTATACCACTGTGGGCAGTAGGAGCTCAGCCTAATTTGACTTTTCCGGCACAAATCCAGGCTTAGGCGGTCCCGAACTGGCGTGTTTTATTTTCTCGGCGAAATAATGCAACTCCTCCAGTGTCCTCTCCAGCCATTCCACGCTAGTGGCAATCAGCTGACCATCTATTTCTTCATCCGGCACCTGCCAGGCCCCCATTAGGTTCTCCAATGTTTCCTGAACACGATAGCGGCAGGCCTTGCGGTACTGTTCCAGATTCATGTAGTCGGTCATTGTAAGCAACCTCCCAACCGAAATATCATCCATAGGTTGCTCCTAAGGTCAGGCAAAAAAACAAAGAGCCCGACGGGAGGGTGTTCCCACCGTCAGGCTGGTAGAACTACTAGCAACTAGGCCCGATGAAAGGCGGCATGGATATCCTTTAAGTGCGACCTAATAGTGATTCCCTGTGGACAAGCTGCTTCACACTGGCCACACTCGACACACTGGTCCGCACCTTTTCCTTCTTCCACCATGCGCCCGTAGTTCCTAGCTACAACATCCGGATCTAGATTATAGATAGAAGCTTCGTTGTACAGGGTGAACAACTGCGGTATGGTCACCCCAGCCGGGCAGGGCATGCAATAATCGCAACCGGTGCATTTAACCTTCGTACGGCTGAGATAGAACTCCTTGGCCTGATTGATAATAGTCAATTCTTCTTCCGTGAGTGAGTTGGGCCCCGCCTCACCTGCTACCCGTAGGTTCTCCACCACCTGTTCCATGGTGCTCATACCACTCAGAACCACTGTTACCTCCGGCTGGTTCAGTACCCAGCGCAATGCCCATTCGGCCGGGGTGCGCTTGATAGGCGCCTGTTCCCAGATAGCTTGCACTTCCGGCGGTACATTTTTCGTAAGACGGCCACCGCGTAAGGGCTCCATAATAACGACAGCTAACCCTTTAGCAGCCGCATAGCGCAGGCCCTCCATGCCAGCCTGATAATCTTGATCCATGTAGTTGAGCTGAATCTGGCAGAAATCCCAATCGAAGGCATCTACGATTTCTTTAAATGCCGCCAAATCATCGTGGAAAGAGAAGCCCACGTGCTTAATACGGCCGTCGGCCTGAGCGCGACGCAAGAAATCCAATACTCTCAGATTGCAAGCCTCTTGCCAACGTTCTTTGCTTAGGGCGTGCAACAAGTACAGGTCAATGTAATCAACTTGTAGGCGCTCCAACTGCTCATTAAGCAACCGATCATAATCCTCATGGGTTTCGGCCAGCCAAACAGGACACTTGGTTGCCAGCTTTACCCGCTCTCGATAGCCATCTTGCAAAGCACGGCCTACAAAACTCTCGCTCTTACCACCATGGTAGCCATAGGCCGTGTCAACGTAATTGACGCCCTGGTCAATGGCATAGCGCAGCATACGCATGGCCTCTGCTTCATCGATTTTGGAAACGTCACCGTCAATGACTGGCAGACGCATGCAACCAAAACCCAAAGCGGAAACCTCAAAATCTAGTCGGCCAAACTTCCTGTATTGCACCAGACATCCTCCTTCTTACTTAAGAACAACATCTTCTCTTAATTCATTCTAGGCTAGCAACTACAACTCCTTTCGCCTAGCGAAAAATTATGCGCGCTGCGCCTATGACCAACGGCCCTATGATAGTGGCTGCTCCGGATATATCTTAGATCTTATTGCGCCGGCCCCCATCGAGTTGCTCACTATTCTGCCGGCACCAACTTAGCAAACTTACGCTTGCCAACCTGAATAACCAGCTCCTTGTCCAATAGCAACTCCTGGCGGCTATCAGTTACCCGCTCCTGGTTAACCCGCACTGCACCCTGCTCCACCATTCGCCTACCTTCACTACGGGTAGGCACCAGCTGAGTGGCTTGCAAAAGATCAATGATGTTGGCTTTTGCCTCACCGGTCCAGATTATCTCTGGGATATCCTCCGGCAAGGCGTTCTCCTGGAAAACTGTGCGGAAATGCTGCTCCGCCTCCTTGGCCGCCTCTTCGCCATGATACATACACACCAGACGATAGGCCAGTCCCATCTTGGCGTCCCGGGGATGTACGCTGCCATCGGCTAGGCCGGCAGCTAGTGCCTGCAACTCTTCTGAACTAATATCTGTTGTCAATTCATAGTATCTGAGCATCAGTTGATCGGGAACCGACATGGTTTTGCCGTACATCTCGTGTGGCGCATCGTTGATTCCAATGTAGTTGCCCAAGCTCTTGCTCATTTTGTGGACGCCATCCAGACCCTCCAGCAAGGGGAAGGTCATTATTACCTGTGCCGGCATGTTCCGCTCTCTCTGTAGATGACGACCCACCAGCAAGTTGAAAGTCTGGTCAGTACCACCAATCTCGATGTCGGTCTCCAGAGCCACCGAATCATATCCCTGCATCAGAGGGTAGAAAAATTCATGCAAGCTAATGGGCAGATTCTGAGTAAAACGCTTCTGGAAGTCGTCGCGTTCCAGCATTCTGGCTAGCGTCATGGTTCCGGCCAAGCGGATAACGTCTTCAAAAGTCAATGGGGCCAGCCACTGACTGTTAAAATAGACTTGGGTGCGCTCCATATCGAGAATCTTGCCATATTGCTCCACATAGGTGCGGGCGTTGGCCTTCACCTGTTCTTCCGTCAACGGCTTTCTTACTTCCGAGCGCCCGCTGGGGTCACCAATCCGGCCCGTGAAGTCACCGATAACCAGCTGCACTTGGTGCCCAAGCTCCTGGAACTGTTTCAATTTGCGGATTACAACCGTATGCCCCAAGTGAATATCGGGGGCCGACGGGTCCAGCCCCAGCTTAACCTTCAGTGGTCGCTGTTCCCGAATAGATGCGGCCAGTTTGGCCTCAAACTCCTCCTCAGGGATGATATCCACCGCTCCGCGCTTAAGAATGGCCAGCTGGCGTTCAAATTCAGCCCGTTGGCTACTAGATAGTTGCTTTGGCATACCCACTTCTCTCCTTCTGCAAATAATAGATGATAAACAAAAAACTCGTCCCTCAAAAGGGACGAGTTTTACTCGCGGTACCACCCTTGTTGGCAGGGAACCCCTGCCCACTCGAACCCAATAACGGTGGGGACCGATGGCGGCTACTTTGGTTCACCACCATAGCTCCGAAAGGTAATTCGCCACCTACACCGTATCGGTTCACACCAGCCACCGACTCTCTAAAAGCAAGTGTAGGCACTACTGACTTTCTTCCTCGCTGTGGCCTACGAATTTTCTAATAGATTACCATGCCCGGGCCGCAATTACAAGTATTCATAGGTCCATCAAGTCTGGCCCGCATAGTACCCCTAGCGTACCATCACCAAGTAGATGAACCCATAGATGGCACCAGCAATCAACAATAGGGGAATACCGAGGGTGAGGAAGGCGGCGATCAACATAGCCAACATGTCGCCTTTCTCTAGCTGAATCTCTTCCATTTTGCGATAGTGCTCATCCAGTTCCTCAGGGCTTTTTTCCTTAGGAAGAAGCGCTCTTAGCTTCCTCAGCAACTGTTTCACCTCTATTTACTAGCGGGTAGTGACAAGCAACAAAGTGTCCTGGTTTCATTTCCCGCCACTCGGGCACCACCTGCTTGCAGTGCTCTTTGGCATACTTGCAGCGCGTGTGGAAACGACAACCACTGGGTGGATTGATGGGGCTCGGAATATCACCTTCAATCACTGCCAACTCCTTCTTCCCTTCATCTTCCGTAGTAGGAATAGCATCCAGCAAAGCCTCTGTGTAGGGATGCAGAGGATTGGCAAAAATCTCGTCAGGCGTAGTGAGCTCCACCAAATTGCCCAGATACATGACCCCCACACGGTCACTGATGAACTTAACCACACTGAGGTCGTGGGAAATAAACAAATAGGTTAGCCTTTTCTGCTCCTTCAGATCCAATAAGAGATTAATGATCTGTGACTGTATGGAGACATCCAAGGCGCTCACCGGCTCATCACAAACCACAAACTTGGGCTGAGGAGCTAGAGCTCGGGCAATACCAATCCGTTGCCGCTGACCGCCAGAGAACTGATGCGGGTATCGATGCAGCATGTAGTTCTGCAACCCGCATTGCTCCATCAGACCGAGCACATACTGCTCCAACATCCGACTGCCGGGCTTGAAAATGCCGTGGGCCGTCAAAGCCTCGCTGATCAACTGCCCCACAGTCAGACGTGGATTGAGGGAGGAGTAGGGATCTTGGAAGATTATCTGTAACTCCCGACGCAAAACTCGCATTTCGCTGGGAGTAAGCTTCGACAGATCTATGCCATCATCCTGCATGGCTTCCAGCCGCGCAAAACAATCCTTGCTGGCATAACGCTCCTTTAGCTCCTCAATAACTGCCCCTTTGCTTTCAAACTCTCTCTTGGCCTTGGTAAGCTGGGGCATCAATTCTTCTATTTCCCGCTTGCAGTCTGAAAGCCGCTTGTTCTCCTCCATAGTGCGGTCAGTTAGGACTTCCAACGCGTCCCGGTTCATCTCCAAATCCTTGAGGCGAGCAGCCAGAGGTGCATACAGGCTCCCCGCTTCGTACTCGGCCTCCAACGCCCGGGCCACTTCCTGCAGATCGTCGGCCAGAACCAGACCGCCGGCTATGCGGAGCGCATCTTCATAGCGGGAACGCACCCTACGGGCCCTGCGGTCTAAAGACTGGAAGTCAGCGGCCAGCAGATCATGCCCCTTCTCCTGCACCAAGCGCTCGTAATCAGTTACAATGCTAGGCAACTCATGGATGACCCGGCGCACGTACTTGGGCTTAAACTCTTCCAACGTCCGGCCGTAGTAGAGGGTGGTGCCACTGGTCTGGGGATACAGCTGCAAGATCACCCGGCCTAAGGTGGACTTTCCGCAACCACTCTCCCCTACCAGACCCAGAGTCTCGCCCTCATAGATATCCAGCGAGATATTATCGTTGGCCTGCACGTATAATTGCTGGCGCTGGAAAATGGATTTCTTCTTGATAGGGAAGTGCTTGGTTAAGTTCCTGACACGAATGAGTACCTTCTTATTCTCCACTGCTTCTCACTCCCTTCTCGGGATAAAAGCACCTGACCGCTTGTACATCGTTGACCTGTACCAATTCCGGTTCATGCTCATGGCATTTGGCGGTGGCATACTTACAGCGGGGAGCGAACTTGCATCCCGGTGGCAAAGCCAACGGATGAGGCACCGCCCCCGGAATAGCTTCCAGGCGGTTACCTTGATGGCTCTTAAGCAAAGGAATTGACTTCAGAAGTGCCTCCGTATAGGGGTGTGAGTAGTTACTCCGCGGCCTGAAAATATAATCAACGGGTGCCATTTCCACCACTTGCCCACAATACATCACTACCACATCATCGGCCATTTGGTTAATAACACCCAGATCGTGGGTAATGAACATGATAGCCGTTTTGAATTCTTCTTTTAACTCATTCATAAGGCGCAAGATTTGAGCTTGAATGGTAACGTCAAGGGCAGTAGTGGGCTCGTCGGCTATCAGCAAACGCGGCCTACAGGCCAAAGCAATAGCTATCATCACCCGCTGACGCATTCCACCAGATAACTGATGCGGGTACTGATAGGCGATCTCTTCCGGATTGGAGATCTTCACAGCCGCCAGCATTTCCACCGACCGCTGATGGGCCTCCTGCTTACTCAGACCCTGATGTAGCATAAGCACTTCACTGATTTGGCGGCTGATAGTAAACACCGGGTTCAAGGAAGTCATGGGCTCCTGGAATATCATAGAGATAGCATTACCCCTGATCTTGTACAACTCTTCCATGGATAAATGGGTAATGTCCCGACCATCAAAGATGATCTGGCCCGAATATATCTTCTGGTTCTCCTCAAACAGCTGTAGTACACTGAGGGCCGTCTGGCTCTTGCCACTTCCCGATTCGCCGACCACCCCCAGGGTCTTACCCTCTTCCACTGTCAGTGAGACACCGTTAACCGCCTTTATCAGACCCCGTCGAGTCTCAAAATAGGCGTGTAGGTCTTTAATCTCTAGCAAGCTCATTCCTTTTCACCCCCTATTTCTGGTTCGCTCTCGGATCCATTGCCTCACGTAAAGCGTCACCCACCAGGTTGACACTCAGAGCAGCAAGGACCACGAACAGACCGGGTATCAGCCATCGCCACCAATAGTACTCGATAACTGAAGACGTCTGTGCGTTAATTAGGATGTTGCCCCAAGAAGGCGTAGGGGGAGCCACGCCGAAACCGAGGAAAGACAAACCGGCCTCAGTCAAAAGGGAGCTGGCGTAGCTAAGGGTAATGTTAACTATCACCAAGTTGAAGATATTGGGCAATATATGGCGGACTATGATGTTCTGGTACTTGACTCCTAGGGCCCTGGCCGCCAACACAAAGTCCTTTTCGCGTTCCAGAAGGATCTGGGCTCGGACCAAACGGGCCAAACCTGGCCAACTGAGGAAACCAATAATAACCATGATCATGTAAATGCGGTACATTTCAGATACTCGGCCCCGCACAACTGCCGAAAGAGTAATAGCAATAGGCAAGAAGGGTATCGCCATGAAAACCTCAGTTAAGCGCATCAGGGCATTGTCTACCCAGCCGCCGAAGAATCCGGCCGTCATACCAACCGCAAGAGCAATCACCACGGCAATGCAAACGGAAATAGCCCCCACCGTCAATGATATACGCCCGCCGTGAATGATGCGGGTGAAAAGATCACGCCCCTGCTCGTCGGTACCAAAGGGGAAACCTTTGTTGCCCCAGGCGGTAATGGTACCGTCTTCGTGGACGGCGTAGTTCTGGAACATACCACCATAGATGCGCTCCACCGGCTTAGCGGTCAAGGCGACGGGCAGTTCCAGTTGCCCATAATGGTTGGCGCCCCAATAGGCCACCTTCCCATTATCGAACAGCAGGGCCATGTTGTTCTTACCACCCAACATTTGCTTAACCTTGCCCTGTATTTCCGGCAATTTGAGAAGCCCATACTCGGTGTCGCCCCACACATGCAGTTCACCCTGGTCATCGAGGGCCAGTACAGCCCGATACGAGGAGACAATGTCCACAACTCGCACCGAACCATTCTGCAACTCCAGCGGCACGCGGCGGAAAGCGTTCTCAATACCAGTGGTATGGACTGTTCCATCATCAAGCAACAAAGCCATGTTGTTAGAGCTGACAGCTACCTTAACAATCCGACCCTGCAATTCTTGCGGAATAAGGTCCACCCGGTTGGCCATGACACTACCCCAGGCATAAACTTCACCATCGGTAAAAAGAACAGCCGAATAGAGCTCACTGGCATAGATCTCTTTGACCTTCTTGACTATGAGCTTCTGCTGTAACTCAAAGGGTATCTCTGCTTGCTGGAAGTTGTTTTGACCCCAGCCATAGACCCTCCCCTGATCATCAAGGGCGAGAATATGCCTATCACCGGCTGCAACCTGCACGATATTGGCGGCCTTCACTTCCGCGGGAATCTTAAAGATGCTGGTGGAGAAGCCCTCCAGCAAATAAGTGGGTTGGGTACCCCAGACATAGATATTACCCGCTTCGGAGAGCGCCACAGAAAAGGAGACTCCTGACGAAATGTGTTTTACGCCCTCCTTAACCAGGGCCTTGGGATACTTAAGATAGTTCACGCCTGGCCTTATATTACGCAGAGTGGTCTCCGTATGGCTCAAGTCAATGGGTTTGAGGTAAGACCCCACGAAGGAAAAGGACAAAATGCAAATAAAACCGATCAAACCGATTATGCCAAGTTTGTGACGGAGGAAGTTCCTGATGATCATCTTGGCAGGGGTCATCAAAGCTTCCTCTTCCAAGACTGATAGCTGAGGCTTGTCCCTCAGGAAGAGCCGTTTAAACATGGAGAAAAAAGAAGCCAATACCCCATTCTTCTTTGGCTCACGTTCCATCTTTGCTTCCATCTTCGCTCGCCCCCTTTACTCCAACTTGATCCGCGGATCAACCAAACCATAGGTAATATCAGCCACGAAGTTGGCTACGATGCTGAGCATAGCGAAGAAGAGGTTCATACTGATTACCAACATAAAGTCCCGGTTATTCAAAGCCTTAACAAGCACATGGCCGATGCCGTTCCAGGCAAAAACCGTTTCCGTAATGGCTGACCCATAGAATAGAGAAAAGATGGCGCCGATAACAATTGTAGAAATGGGAATGAGAGCGTTGCGGAAGGCATGGGAATAGATAACAACCTTCTCTGCCAAGCCCTTGGAACGAGCGGTACGAATATAATCCTGATTCAGCGCATCAATCATGGCATTACGCACATAACGGATAGTTCCTGCCAAGCTGATAATGGTTAACGTCAGCACAGGCAAAGCCATATACTTCAGCCAGGAAAGATAATAGGCCAGATCCTTACCATATACCGTCAGCGGCATGCCTCCTGGAGGCAGCAAGCGCAGTCTTATGGCTATGGTGAAGATCAGAGTTAAAGCCACAAAGAAAGAAGGCATGGAATAGGTAATGAGGGAAAACACCTGCCAGGCGTTATCGTAGAATTTTCCGCGTTTGACAGCCATTTTGATCCCTACGGGTAGGGTAATGGCCAACTCCAGTATGATCACGAAGATGTTTAGAATAATGGTGTTTTTCAAGGGCTCCTTAATGGCGTCTTTTACCGGTCTGTTATGCAGCGTGGACCAACCCAACTCGCCTTGCAGAGTATTCCCTATCCAGCGCAGGTATTGCTCCGGATAGGATTTATCCAAGCCGAGTTTTATCTTCATTGCTTCATAAGCAGCCTGATAATGCTCCGCCTTCAGCCCCGGGTTAAGCATCATGCGCACCGGATCGCCGGGCATCATCTTGAGCAAAGCAAAGAGCATGATGGTGATCAAGATAATTACCGGGATCAAAGAGAGTATTCTACGGATGATGTATCTTAACAAAGCGGCACCTCCTTTTCCATTTCTCTCCCTCTACTACAGTGCCTCGTTGGTCACCCGCTCGCAACCAGCTGAGCATACAAGGTGATAGGGGACAGCGCGATGCCATCCCCTATCTTTTCTACCCTAGGCTCGCTAGTTGAGCTTATTGCCTATTCTTTATAGATGTCGCAGATGATATCGGACCAGTCAGCAAAAGGCGTGGTGTTCATGCCTTTGACGTGCTTGCTGAAGATATCATAGTATTGGTTGGAGTAGAGCGGAATCGTTGGCAGATAGTCGGCGTAAGCCTTCTGGAATTCCAACCAGAGTTTGGAGTACTCTTCTCTCTGGGTAGGCTCCAGACTTCTCATTGCCTTAGTCAGCCTATCAATCTCTGGGTCATTGACCTGGTTAGCGTTCATCCAGGTACCTAGCCAATCAGAGTGGAAGCTATAGTACGGGTCATAGGCAACGCTGAAGTTGGAGGCCAAGTTGAAGGTATGATACTTACGCTCTCCCTCGGGGAGCTCATAGGCATAGTAGTAATGGCTTAACAAGGCATCGAAGTCACCGCGAGTCAAGGTAAACTCAATACCGGCCAGCGGTGCATTGGCTTTCAGCTGCAATTCTACATTGTCGGTCACCGTGTTGTCTTCGGTACCGAAGTGGTTTATCACCAGCTTTTCGCCCTTGGAGTTGTGGCGAATGTAGGTGCCTTCCGCATTGGCCTTGGACGGATCAAACGGAGTTACACCGTCGGCCTCGAATCGCCATTCGGTCTGATCCAAGAGCTCATTGGCCTTAGCGATGTCGCGGCTGAAGTGAGGCAGAGCATCGATCTCGGCCTTGTTCTCTTGGTACATCCACTGGGCCAGACCATAGTGGCCGTTGGTTACCGAACCATAACCGCCCAGCACGTTCTTGATGATTTCATCGCGGTCCATCAAGTATGCCAAGGCATGGCGCACTTCTTTAACTGCGGTAGGCCCGAAGTCGCAATGCATGAAGAAGCCACCAAAACCATTGCGGGCATACCAGTGTGTTACCGTGTTCTTATCGGCCTTAGCCTTTTCAATCTTCTCGCCTTGAATTACACCGGTGACCATGTCGATTTCGCCGTTAATGACCTGGTCCACATCGGTGGCCTGGTTAACCGAGCGAATAATAACAGTTTCTAGTTTTGGTTTCTTGCCATCATAGGTGCCTTTGAAATGCTCATTCTTCACGAGGGTGACCGCATTGTTCTCGTAGCTCACGAACTTGAACGGTCCACAGCTGACCGTAGGAGCAAAACGGTAGCCAGCGGCTATAGCTGCGGTCGCCTCTTTTAGGTCAATGCCGGCGATCTTGGCACCATCTTCATTCTGGTCGATGGTGGCACCCGGAGCCCACACTGCCATGGGCAGCGGCATGAAAGAAGCATAAACGGTTTCATAGAAGTAGGGCAGTTCAGCGGCATCAATGGTCACTGAGAAAGTATAATCATCAATTAACTTGACGCCTTTAAAGCGATCCACTTGGCCACTGTAGTACGCCCTATAGCCTACTAGACCTTCGCCCACGGTGCTGGAGGCACCGGCTTCAACCCACTGGGGCGATGCATACCAGAGAATGTAGAACACATAGTCGGCGGCCGTAATTGGGCTACCATCATTCCATTTCAGATCATCGTGGATAGTGAATGTATAAGTCTTGTTGCCCGCATCATCGACTTCGGTAGTGAGATTCTTCACGACTGTCTCATCCAGCACAATCTCACCAGCCGGTGTGGTGGCATATGTGCTATGACCCAAGATCATGTTGCGAACCCAAACGTCGTAGGCGTTATTACCAAATCCGGGAATGAAGTTGCCCGAGAGTTCCGGACTGCCCACGATTAGTGTCTTGGTATCAACTTTTGGCCCACACCCTACCAAAGCGACCAAGACTAGTGCCACTGAAAGCAACAGCAACAGCGACTTTCTCATTTTCTACCTCCTCCTTGAAATTGACAACGATAATGTACATTTTTAGCTCTCGGGTGAAACCCGATGTTGCTATAAATCATATTTCACCATGCAAATAAAAAGTCCTGCCTGTTTTAAGCCAAATTTCTATCAAATCTGATGGGCAATACTTATTAGCCTTCCGTGCCTTATCTCTACTCTCTAAAAAGCTCCTTTATATAATCATCTAGGGACTTGATGTTTTGACCCAGTTAAGTAAACCGATTCCAAACAAGAAAAGGACATTCCCTAAAAATGTCCACGTACGCGTACACTAAAGAGGCCAGAACGCATGGCCAGATTCCTGAGTTGCGGTTGATACATGACCGGCGACTTGAGATTCTTGCCTAATAGATTTAGGCGCAGTTTCACCGCCGCCCTGCGGTAACGGTCCAAGACTCCCTCCAATCCTGGTTGCAAACAGTCGGCCAGCATTATGGCGCTGCGTAGAGCATAACTGATACCTTCCGCCGAGCTGGGACTGATCCACCCAGCGGCTTCCCCAATTAGGGATACCCCTCCTAAGACAGGCAGTGGTTCTGTGAACCAAGGACGTAACAGGAATGCCCCCTCTCGCCCAGTCTTCTCACCCCATCTCAAGCCATAGTCCCACAGACGTTCTTTGAAAGCCTGAAATAGCTGGCTGGCCTTGGAGCCAGGTGCTAGAGCCACCCCGACCAGCAACTCATCCTGCTTGGGGATAGTCCATCCATAAAAGTCGGTAATGTGACGGGCAAAGACGGCAGTGAAATAAGGCATCGACTGTTCAGCACGAAATCTTTCTTGGATAGCCACATATGGTCGCAAATGACTGCTGGCCCCTAAAGCCTGCCTTCTGACCAACGAGTTGGCGCCATCGGCTCCTATTAGCAAGCGGGCCCGTTCCTGCCAGCGTCTGCCCTCCCGTTGTAGGGTCAAGGTAAGGTAGTTATCTCGCCCTCCCGTTGATAACCACAGAAGGTGGCTCCAAAACAAGTGGTGACTCCAACGGCGGAGGCTAAAGAAACCAGCCAACGATCAAACCTTTCCCGCTCTATATTGATATAAAAACGCTGATAGTAGCGTTCGAAACCCTGATCCAGGTCAATGGTGCGGACAACAAACAACTGGGGCCCAACCAATACTTCCCGCGGAAGCCCCAATCCTAACTGGGCCAACACCTTCTGGGCATCGGGAGCCAACAACCCACCACAGCTCTTGATGGGGCTACCAGCTGTAACCTCTTGATCCAGATCGCGCCGATCAACCAATAGTATTCGATAGCGCTTCCCCAGTAGTCGCGCCAAAGTGGCTCCCGCCGGACCTGCCCCTACAATGGCTAGATCATACATGGGCATCCTCCTATAAGAACTAGCCCCGCCTAAAAGGGCGGGGCTCAGCTCCCTCCATATTAGAAACTTTCCACTACCAGATCCACCAATGAACCCACGTAAGCCACCGCAGCATAAATGGGATCGGGCTTGGTCATGTCAACGCCAGCCATCTTCGCCAACTCCATTGGTGGTTTGGTACCGCCGGCCTTCAGCACCTCTAACCAGCGGTCTACCGCCGGCTGCCCCTCCTCCAGTATAGCTTGGGCCACCGCCGTACCAATAGTCAATCCCGCTGAATAGCTGTAGGGATATAGACCCATGTAATAGTGGGGCTGGCGCATCCAGGTTAGGCGGGCCCCCTCATCAATCTCCACTGTGTCACCCCAGAACTCTTGCAGTATCTCACCCTGGACTTGACTGAGCACGCTGGCCGTAATAGGCTGCCCCTTTTCCGCCATGGCAAAGATACGACGCTGCAGCTCACCCTCGATCAAGTGGCGCACGAAGTTGTGATAATAGGTCATCAGCAGCTGCATGGCCAACCAGCGAATCATCCGCGGATCGTTGCTCTGCGACTTGATATAGTTGCCTACCAACAGCTCGTTAATGGTTGATGGAGCTTCGATGAAGAACATGGAAGCGCGAGCATTGCTGGGTCGCTGATAACGTAAGGACAATACCCCGTGGCCCGCATGGCCCAACTCATGACTCAGCAACAGGGCGCTGCGCATGTTGTCAGTCCAAGTCACTAGGATATAGGGATGTACATCGGGAACCGTAGTACAGAAGGCACCCGTGGACTTACCAATGTTGTTGGCCAAGTCGATCCAGCGATTCTTTAGACCAGTTTCAATGATGGTCGCATACTCTTCTCCCAGAACCGAAAGACCTTTGAGGATGATCTCCGAAGCAACTTCGAATGTGGCCGGTGGGCTAAACTCTGGATCTAGCGGCGCTTCAATATCACAGTAGAGCAGTTTATCCAGCCCCAGCACCTTCTTACGCAGCTCCGCATAACGGCGCATGTGGGGCGCCAGCTCCTTCAGGATAATGTCGTGCAGGTTGTTATAGACCTCTAGGCTCACTTCTTGGCCATGCAGTAGCATATGGGTAGCAGATTCAAAACCTCGCAACTTGGCCAGAGTCACTTGTTTCTTTACTTCCGTACCCCAGGTTGCCCCATAGGTGTTCTGATAGGCTTGCAAGCCCTTCGTGAAGGAGGCATAGGCATTGCGCCGGAGGGTAGTATCGGGTGACTTCTCATAGGCTTCCTCATACATGGCAAACGACATGGGGTGGCTGTTGCCTTGGCTGTCTAAGACCGGTTCAAAGGTCATATCGGCGGCCTTTGAACGGGTGTAGATCATATATGGCGCATTCAGCACTTCACCTAAAGAGGCCAACGCCTTTTCCGTTTCCGGATGCAACATATAGGGTTTTTCCGCTGTCAGTTTTTCAATAAGCCGCTGGAACTCCCTCAATCGGGGCTCTTCCTCCAAGTAGCGCTCCAGTGTTCCCTCCGGCAAACTCAAGGCCTCTGAACGAATGAAGGAAGTGGCCGCCTCCACCTGGGCTGCCATAGCCGCGGCCCGCCCCATGGCCATCTGGTTGGCCGGATCGGTACCATCGGCCGACTGCTTCAAAGAAGCATAGGTCCTAACCCGCATTACCTTCTTCGTCAAATCTTCCATCGCTTCCAAACATGCCAGGAAGACGTCCGGCCCCTCTCCCAAGCGCCCTTGATACTGGGTGACGGAAGGGACTTCGGCCAACACCGCAGCTAGCGCTTCTTCCCAAGCCGTATCATCGGGATAAATGTCGGTTAGGTTCCAGGTCAAATGTTCAGGGACCTCTGCCCGTCGCAAACGTTTACTCATAGGGACCCTCCTTGTATTTGGTTTCTTCTAGAATATTTCTCAGTCAGCACCCTTTTCCCTGCCTGACTTAAGCCTAAGCAGCCAAATAGTGTGGCTTGAATTAGGATGGCCAGCAGTCTATAATTGTGCACAGAATTGTGCAAGATAGCTGGAGGTGTTCCGATGGATATTGTTGAGATTATGGCCCTGCTCCCCCACCGCTACCCCTTCCTATTAGTAGACAAAGTCATTGAAATTATTCCCGGCAGATCGGCCCGCGCTCTAAAGAACGTGACCATCAACGAACCCTTCTTCGCCGGCCACTTTCCCCAATATCCGGTGATGCCCGGGGTGCTGATCGTGGAAGCAATGGCGCAAGTGGGAGCCCTTGTTCTCCTGAGCCTGCCTGAACACAGCGGCAAGTTGGGCCTGTTTGCCGGCATTGACAAACTGCGCTTCCGCCGCCAAGTGAAGCCTGGTGATCAACTAGTGCTGGAGGTGGAAATTGTCGCCCAAAAGGGGCCTATCGGTAAAGGCAAGGCCGTCGCTACCGTTGATGATCAAACAGTGGCCGCTGGGGAGCTGATGTTCGCCCTCAGCGACCCTGCCAAGGAGAAATAGAGCAAACCTGAAAAAGGGGGTGTGCACAAAATGTTGCACACCCCTTTTTCTCATGCTATAATCCATTTATCTATGTACACAAATATGTGCACACGGGAGGTGTAGTCTTGCGTCTTGCAGGGATTCTAGGTTGGGGCTATCACGTACCCGACCATGTCTTGACCAATCACGACCTGGCGCAAATGGTAGACACCAGCGATGATTGGATTATTGCTCGTACTGGTATAAGAGAGCGACGCATTGCGGCAACCACAGAAGCCACATCAGACCTTGCTACCAGGGCTGCCGAAATGGCATTAGCCCAAGCTCAAATAGCACCCAGCGACATTGATCTCATCATAGTGGCCACAGTTACACCCGATATGGCTTTCCCATCCACCGCTTGTCTGGTGCAGTCCAACATCGGAGCGTTCAACGCAGCTGCCTTTGATCTCTCGGCTGCCTGTTCCGGTTTTATCTATGGACTAAAGCTGGCCCAGAGTCTGGTTGCCACTGGTGCCATCGATAATTGCCTGCTAATCGGGGCCGAAACCCTGAGCCGCATCGTGGATTTTATGGACCGTAGCACCTGCGTTCTTTTTGGTGACGGTGCCGGAGCGGTTGTCATCGGTCCCAGTCAGCAACATACGCTACAGACCATAATAGTTGGAGCTGATGGCAGCGGTGGTCATATTCTACGGCAGCCAGCTGGCGGTTCTCGCAATCCTGCTACCCAGGAGACGGTGGCCTTGCGCCAACACTTCATTCATATGGACGGGCAGGAGGTATTCAAGTTTGCAGTCTCCAAGGTTCCGGAGGCGGCGGAAGGGTTGTTGGCAAAGATCGGTCTCCAGGTGGAAGACATCGACTGGTTTATTCCCCATCAGGCCAACAAACGCATTATAGATGCTGTCATCAAACGACTGGGGCTATCGCCACAGCAAACTATTGTGAACCTGCACAAATACGGTAACGTTTCCAACGCCTCTATTCCCATCGCTCTGGCAGAAGCGGCAGCAGCAGGAGTTTTCCAGTCGGGCGAACGCATACTTTTGGCTGGCTTCGGCGGGGGTCTCACTTGGGGCACCGGGCTGTTGCAATGGTAGGAGGAGCAACCATGATAACTACTGCCCTAACCAAGCTATTGGGAGTAGACTGTCCCATCATTCAAGGAGGCATGGCGTGGGTGGCCACGGCCGAACTGGCCGCCGCCGTATCGCAAGCCGGCGGCCTAGGTGTGATCGGTGTGGGGAACATGTCGGTGGACGGATTCCGGAAAGAAGTGCAAAAGGCCAAAGCCTTAACCCAACGACCCTTTGGCGTCAATGTGATGCTAATGGCCCCTCAGGCGGAAGCCGTTCTGCAGGCAGCCATTGAATTGGAGGTTCCGGTGGTAACAACGGGTGCCGGCAATCCCGGTCCCTATGTGGAAAAACTCAAGCAGCATGGCATAAAAGTATTACCTGTGGTCTCTTCGGTAGCTCTAGGCAAGCGCTTGGCCCGTTTGGGCGTGGACGCGCTGATCGCCGAAGGCTGGGAAGCCGGTGGACACATCGGCAACATCAGCACCCTGGCTTTGGTCCCCCAGTTAGTGGACGCCGTCGATATACCGGTGGTAGCCGCCGGCGGCATAGCCGATGCTCGCGGGATTGTGGCCGCCTTCGCGCTCGGTGCAGCTGGCGTACAAATGGGCACCCGTTTTATCTGTAGCAGTGAATGCACCGTGCATCCCGCCTATAAAAAGGCCATCTTGCAGGCGAGCGATCGAGATGCCACCGTAACCGGCTATAGCACCGGTCATCCAGTGCGCTGCCTCCGTAATCGCTTTACCCGGCAGTATCAGGAGCTGGAGCAAAGCGGCGCCAGTGTCGAGATGCTCAACCAGTTTGGAGCTGGGCGCTTAGCCAAGGCGGCCCGGAAGGGGGATGTGCTCTACGGTTCCGTAATGGCCGGCCAGGGAGCAGGCCTAGTAAAACAGATTTTGCCTGTGCAGGCAATAATGGAGGAGCTAATGGGCGATGTGCAGATGCTAATACGCCAATTGGGGGGTTTTTCATGGCAAAACTAGCCCTACTTTTCCCTGGACAAGGGGTCCAGAACGTAGGCATGGCTGGAGATCTGGCCAGCACCTATCCGCAAGCCTATGACCTGCTGGCTCAGGCCGATGTGTCTCTGGGTTGGTCCCTATCACAGCTAATGCTCAACGGTCCGGCAGAGACATTAAATCTAACACCCTACACCCAGCCGGCTATCCTAACCGCCTCCCTCGCCTACTGGCAGGCATGGCAGTCAGAAGGAGTAAGGGCCGAGGGCGCTATCGGGCTTAGCCTGGGTGAATATAGCGCTCTCGTGGCTGCCAATGCTCTGGATTTTGCTTCTGCCGTGCGTCTGGTGCACGAGCGTGGTAAGGCCATGGAGTCCGCCTATCCCGCAGGAGCAGGCGAGGTTGTGGTGGTGCTCGGCTTGCAGCGGGAAGTGGTAGAGAATCTGTGTCAAGCTGCCTCTGACTCCACTTCTTATGTACAGGCCTCTAACTTTAACTGTCCTGGTCAAATCGTGATTGCCGGTGATAAGGTGGCCGTGGAACGGGCTGGCCAGGCCCTTTTGGCGGCGGGAGCTAAACGCCTTGTTCGCTTACCTGTAAGTGCCCCTTTCCATACCCGGCTATTACAGCCGGCTGGTACCACCTTCGCTCCCCACTTGCGGGCTACCCATTGGCAAGAGCCCACTATGACAGTGGTCAGCAACGTAGACGCCAGCGTTTACCAGTCACCGGAACAGATACAAAGACTGCTTGTTCGCCAAATCAGTGAACCAATAGAGTTTACTCACGGAGTGGAGCGGCTACTTGCCGCTGGCTTTACCCACTTCTTAGAAGTAGGACCTGGCACCAGCCTAGGTGGCATAGTGAAGAAAATTGAGCATAAGGCCACCGTCTACCACGCCAGTTCGGTAGAACAGATCTCCGCAGTGGCGGAGCAAATCCGTAGAGAGTTGGAGGTGGATTAGTTGCAGGAACGTCGCGTTGCCCTCGTTACCGGTTCAACCGGCTCCTTAGGTACGGCGATATGCTATGAATTGGCTGCCGCTGGTTTTGATCTGGCCCTCCACTGCCGTGGAGCTCACGGATTGATGAAAGCCCAACAGCTGGCCCTTGAGCTGTCCCACTATGGCGGCATCTACTTACCTGTAACTGCTGAACTACCCGATGCAGGGCAAATAGCCCACATGTTCGCAGAAATAAAGGAGACCTTTGGGCGCCTGGATGTACTGGTGAACAACGCAGGGGTAAATAGAGACCAACTACTGATACGTATGGGACAAGAAGAATTTGAACAAGTACTGGATGTGAATTTGAAAGCAGCTTTCCTCTGCTTGCAGCATGGGGCCAAGATGATGATTCGGCAGCGTTACGGTCGCATTATCAATATCGCCTCCGTCGCTGGGCAGCTAGGCACTTATGGCCAAGCCAACTATGCGGCTTCCAAAGCGGCTCTTATCGGCCTCACGAAGACGGCGGCGCGGGAACTGGCATCCCGACAAATAACCGTAAACGCAGTGGCACCAGGATTCATCGATGCCGGTCTCACCAGCAGTCTTACCCCTGAGCAACGCGAATCCTTCATTGCCCAGATCCCCCTGGGGCGGCCCGGCTCCCCCCGGGATGTGGCACTGGCCGTAGGCTTTCTTGCGGGCGACAAGGCCGATTACATTACGGGGCAAGTACTCAATGTGAACGGTGGCTTACTCATGCCCTAGCCCTTGGGAAGGAGGTGAAAAAATGAACACCATCGACAGAGTAAAAGGAATTGTTGCTGACCAGTTGGGACTTGACGCAGACCAAGTCGCAGCCGAGGCAAGAATTAAAGATGATCTGGGGGCCGACTCCCTGGATATGGTGGAACTGATCATGGAGCTAGAAGAAGCCTTCGGCATGAAGATTGCGGAAGAGGACATGAGGCAAATCCTTACAATACAAGACGTGGTCGACTACATTGAGAAAAACCGGGGCTAAGGAGGCCGGCAAATGCAACGGGTTTATATAACTGGAATTGGCTTAGTTACTCCTCTAGGCCTCGACAAGAATGAAGTCTGGGCTAAATTGAAAGCCGGCATTTCTGCGGTTGGGCCGATTACCCGCTTTGATGCCACCGATTACCCTACCCGCATTGCCGCCGAAGTCTCCGCTTTTGACCCTAGTGATTTTATGGATAAAAAGGAAGCCAAACGCACCGACCGTTTTGTGCAGTTCGCTCTTGCAGCGGCCGAAATGGCCTTGTGGGACAGCCACCTTGACGCGGAGCAAATCAACAAGGAGCGGGCCAGTGTCTATATCAGTTCCGGTATCGGTGGTTTGGAGACCCTTGCCGCACAGCATGAGGTGCTGCTGACTAAGGGGCCCGGCAAAGTCAGCCCCTTTCTGGTACCTATGATGATCGGCAACATGGCGGCTGGCCAAGTAGCCATTCGCTATGGCTTCTCCGGCGCAGCCAACAACGTGGTAGCCGCCTGCGCTAGTGGTGGTCAGGCCATTGGCGAGGCTCTACGTTGCCTACAACGAGGGGAGGCCGATGTGGCCTTGGCAGGCGGTACCGAAGCCTCAATTAACCCTATTTCCTTAGCGGGATTCTGTGCCCTGCGGGCATTGAGTACCCGCAACGACGATCCACGAGGTGCCAGCCGCCCCTTTGATGCGGAACGCGATGGTTTTGTCATGGGAGAAGGAGCAGCGGTGCTGGTGCTGGAGACGGAGGAACACCTAGTGCGGCGCGGTGGCAAGGCCTACGCTGAGGTGGCTGGTTACGGAGTCACCAATGATGCCAGCCATGTGACCGCACCCCACCCGGAGGCGAAAGGAGCCATCCGGGCTATGCAGCTGGCTCTAGCCGATGCCAGGCTCGAGCCCACTGATATTATCTACATCAATGCCCATGGAACCTCCACTCCCATGAATGATCGCCTAGAGACGCTGGCCATTCGGCAGGTATTTCAGGCCCACGCCTATCATCTGGCAGTCAACTCCACCAAGTCAATGATGGGCCACTTGCTGGGAGCAGCTGGGGCCGTGGAATTGGCTGTCACTGCCTTGTCAATGCAGGAAGGATTTGTGCATCCTACTATCAATTTGCAAACAAGGGACCCCGATTGCGACTTGGACTATGTGGCTAATCGTGGTCGCGCCCTATCTATCCGAGCCGCCCTCTCCAACTCCCTCGGTTTTGGCGGCCACAACTGCACGCTGGTACTCAAACGGGCGTAGACAAACAGAGATAGGACACTGGCTCTGTTTGACCACGGCCCGTCGATAAAACAAAGTGTAAGGGGCTGTTTTACCACAACCCCTTACACTTCTTAGCAACGTAACTAAAAGCCTTGGGCCCACTACAGCCTTTAACCAAGGGTAGCTGGGCCTGTTGTTACCACAGAGATTGTTGTCCTTACCAACACGGTACCTGCTACTCCCTTCCTTTACATCTGCGATAAACAATCATACGGAATAGCCGATCTTTATACTCGCCCTGCTCCACTTCCTGCCCTACCTCAGCAAAGCCACAGCGCTGCAGCAAAGCGCGAGACCGCAAATTCCTTTTCTCTGTATGGGCCTCCAGAACCCGCAGCCCCATGCTGGAAAAACCATAGTCCATCACGGCCAACAGGGCCTCTTGCATCAACCCCTGCCCTTGAAAACGGGGATGCAGAGTGTAGCCCACTTCGCCACTTTCCTGCTCCGTTTTCAGATTCCAGATGCAGATGGTGCCAATGACCCGCCCCGTGGCCCGATGTTCAATGCCCCAAAGGATCCAGACGTGCTCGTCTATGCCCCGATTCATGGCTTTTATATAGTTCTTGGTCTCCTCCAAACTGCTATCGGGTCTTGTATCGGTATGCTCATGCACACGGGGGTCGCTTCTTAAGGAGAACAAATCATCGGCATCAGATAGCTGAAGGCGCCTGAGCTTGAGGTTGGCTGTCTCGATGCTAGGAAAGGGGTAAAAGTTGATCCGCAAATGGTCTACCCCCTGTCCACGCTATGCGAGAGAAAGGGCAATCTCCATCATTTGTGTAAAGGTCCGCTCCCGCTCTGCCGCTGGCAGGGCCTCCTTGGTAACAAGGGAATCGGAAACGGTGAGGATACAAAGGGCGTCTACCCCAGCGTAGGCCGCGTTCATGTATAACGCGGCTGCCTCCATTTCCACGGCCAAGACACCCATCTTGGCCCAGCGTTTCCAAGCCTCCGGGTCGGCATCGTAGAAGATATCGGATGAGAGCACATTACCCACCTTAACCGGATATCCTTTAGCTTCAGCCACAGCCACCGCCTGCTTCAGTAGCTCCCAGGAAGCCGTAGGCGCATATGTACCGGGAAGGCCAAACTGGCTGGCGTAGTTGGAGTTAGTAGAGGCCGACATGGCTATGATAATATCTCGCACCTTGATATCAGGCTGGTAAGCCCCACAAGAACCCACACGAATCAGTTTCTTCGCTCCATAAAAGTGGATCAACTCGTAGGAGTAGATGCCTATGGAAGGCATACCCATGCCGGACCCCATTACTGAAACCGGCTTACCCTGATAGAAACCGGTATAACCCAGCATGTTTCTAACCGCATTAAACTGGACCGGATTCTCAAGGAAGTTCTCTGCTATGAACTTGGCCCGTAAAGGATCACCGGGCAGTAGTACCGTTTCGGCAATCTGTTCCGACGATTTAGCAGCTATATGTGGTGTTGGCAACATACTTAAGACCTCCTTGATTCTTCTATGCTACCATTATAAAGTCCTCAATATTTTGGAACAAATGCTGAGTGATTTTGACGATTAACCGCCAAACTAATTTCCATTGACGCTCGCACGGCAAAATGCTATATTTAACGGGTACAGAAAGATTTGTTTAGCTAACTATTGGGGAGATGGTGTAATGGCAATAGCAAGGCAAGCCCTCGACATGGAACAACGAAACGAACTAACCGTGCAAGAAGCACGCCGTGATGTGATTAATTTGGCCTGGCCCGCTGTCTTAGAACAACTGCTGGTTCAGGTCTTTAACATGGTGGACATGATGATGGTAGGTGGCGTGGGTCCGGCAGCCATCGCCGCCATCGGCCTAACCAACCAGCCCATTTTCCTGGCTATGGCCGCCTTCATGGCACTAAACGTAGGAACTACCGCCCTTGTGGCCCGCTTTATCGGTGCTGGCGAAATTGATGAAGCCAACACGGCAGCTCGCCAATCGCTACTTCTTACTGTTGTGCTGGGAATGATAGCCACCGCAGCCCTCTATTTTTTTGCCGAGCCCATTGTGCTTTTCATGGGGGCAGAACCTGATGCGGTCGGGTACGGCGTGGATTATATGCGCTCCATTTCTTTTGGTTTTATTCCGCAAACCATCGGCATGTGTGTCACCGCTATGCTACGCGGTGCCGGCGACACCCGTACACCACTGCGCTTTAATCTAATTGGCAATGGCATAAACGTTATCGGCAACTACTTGCTGATCAATGGTCATTTGGGCTTCCCCCGCCTAGAGGTCTTTGGCGCTGGCTTAGCCACCTCCTTTGGACGCCTAATCATTATGATTCTATCCTTGTACGCAATTTCTAACGGTAAATCGGTGCTGCATATTTCCCTGAAGGATAAGTTTACGCCCCGCTTTGACCTCATCAGCCGTGTTGTCAAGGTTGGTGCCCCAGCCATGCTGGAACAGTTGATAATGCGCTTCGGTATGATCACTTATACACGAGTAGTTTCCAGTCTGGGCACCATGGTCTACGCAGCCCATCAAATTGGCATGAACATTCTGGGTCTATCCTTCTCGCCAGGCATGGGTTTTGGTATGGCGGCCACCTCGCTGGTGGGACGCAGCCTGGGCCGCAAACGCCCCGATTGGGCAGAAACCTATGGTTGGCAGACCAGCTGGGTAGGTAACCTGGTGGCCACCTTTATGGGTGTAGTGTTTTTCTTTGGCGGCAGTTTCCTGGCCTCCCTTTATACCGATGACCCGCTGGTCATCAAGAATGCCGCAACAGCCCTCAAGATTATCGCCCTCGTGCAACCACTACAATCAACCCAGTTCATCCTGGCCGGTGCCTTGCGTGGTGCAGGTGACACTCGTTGGCCGCTGATCTCCACTCTCGTAGGCGTGGCCGTTGTGCGGGTGGTTCTGGCCAAAGTATTTGTGGATGTATTAGGTTGGGCTCTTGTCGGTGCTTGGCTGGCCACTGCCATTGACCAGTGCACCCGTTCCGCCTTCATCTATTTCCGGTACCGCTCTGGTCACTGGAAGGCAACTCAAGTATAGTTGGCAAATGTGTTAAGGAACCCGGTCGCCAGATTGCGACCGGGTTTGTTTGATTCTTTTAGGCCAAGGCTAAGGTCGGCGCCGCAAAGCTTTGCCGGGCAGGTGCTCCGTCTGAACACCCTGATCAATCACCATCTGCCCATTCACAATGACGTAATGGATTCCCACCGCATGACGATGGGGCTCAACGAAGGTGGCGGTATCGCGCACCCGCTCTTCATCGAAAATTGTTATGTCCGCGTAGCTGCCGGGACGTAACACACCCCGATCCCACAGTCGGAATCGGGCAGCTGTCAACCCACTCATCTTGTGCACAGCGGCTTCCAAAGTCAACACACCCCGCTCCCTCCCGTAATGGCCTAGTACCCGGGGAAAAGTGCCATAGGCTCGGGGATGGGGTTTACCTTGAGCCAGCGGGCCACTGGTGGCTAGGGCGCTGGCATCAGAACCGATCATAACCAAGGGATGGCGCATTACCAGTTCCACATCCTCTTCGCACATGGCAAAACGCACCATGCCCACATCGAAATCCTCCGCCAGCAATAGCTCCAGCGCCGCCTCAATAGGTGCCTGACCGGTCATGGCGGCTATTTCCTCTACACTCTTACCTTCAAATTGCTTGTTCTCTTCTTTCCTGCAAGACGCCACCAGTATCCAGTCCCAGCGGTACCCCTGCGCAGCGATTTCCGCCCGGATTTGCGCTCCTATCTGCGGGTCTGACACCCGTTGTCGCATGGCTTCTACCCCATCGGCATGGGCCCACTGGGGAACTATGACTTTTAAGCCCGTAGAGGTGGCAATGTAAGGATACTGGTCCAGCGTAATATCAACCCCTGCTTCCCGCTTGGCATCAATCAGGGCCAATGTGTCCTTTACCTTCCCCCAGTTGGCTTCTCCACAAGTCTTATGGTGGGAGATATGCACCGGAATTCCGGCTTGCTCTCCAATGGTGATGGCTTCAGAAACCGCCGCCAGCAAGTTGTCACCCTCGTCTCGCATGTGGGTGGCATAAATCCCACCGTGGGCAGCCACCACTTTGGCTACAGCTACTAGCTCGTGGGTATCAGCATAGGAACTGGGCGGATAGATCAAGCCACTAGAAAACCCGAAAGCCCCTTCGCGCATGGCGGCATCCGCCAACTGACACATGGCCCTTAATTCCTCGGCAGTTGCCGGCCGATTGGCCATCCCCATCACCAGTCGCCGCACGTTGCCATGCCCAAAGAGCGGGATCACGTTCACAGCGACTCCTTGTTTCTCCAAGAGGTCTAGGTAATCGCCCAGACTATGCCACCGGGGCAAGTCCCAATTGCTTTCAGCGGCCTCCACCCGCGGCGCCGCGGAAGTACCACATTGGCCGATTACCTCGGTAGTCACTCCCTGAAACACCTTGCTCTCTGCCTTAGGATTGATTAGTAAAGCCTCATCCGAATGGGAGTGGGAGTCGATAAAACCGGGAGCTACCACCAACCCTTCCGCATCAATCGTCCGCTTAGCTCTTTTGTCATCTAGTCGGCCGACCGCCACGATCTTCTCGCCTTGTACCGCCACATCCCCATAGAACCAGGGGTTTCCTGTTCCATCCACCACTTTGCCGTTCCTAATCAGTAGGTCATACATTAACACACCGCCCCTTTCACCTTACATATTTATATAGATAGATTCGCTAAGCACCAAGAATGACCTGTCAGCAAGAAAGCCAGCCACGCTCTCGTGACTGGCTTGTCCCTTAATGTCGCTTATCTTTAGTACCAGGATAGACCCTAATCCGACTACGCCCATCCTCTTTCGCCCGATAGAGGGCATAATCACTGCGGGCAATAAGTTCGCTGGGTCGGTTGAAGCTGGCAGGAACCATGGTGGACACCCCGATGGAAACGGTTATGTTGGGAATGGGGAAAGACTCGGGCAAGCGAATTCCGCACTTGACCACATTATTAGCAATGACCTGGGCCACCTGCAGAGCCCCGTCCTCATCGGTTTCCGGCAGCAGTACCACAAACTCATCGCCACCGTACCGAGCCACCAAACCGTTGCTTCCCTGTAAGCTGCGCTCTAAGACCTGGGCGATCTTCTTAATCACATCGTCTCCCGACAAGTGACCATAGTAGTCGTTGTAGGCCTTTAAGCAGTCCACGTCAATCATCAGTAGCGAAACGCTACTCTGCTCCCGAATGGCCTCTTCCCATACCTGCTGCAGAGTCTCGTCAAAGTAGCGCGGGTTGGCCACGTTGGTCAAGCCGTCCCTCTGCGACAGACTGGCCAACTCGCGATTTAATGCTTCCAACTGCCGCTGGGCCTGTTCCCTCTGCTTAATCTCCTCCTGCAGAGCCTGGGCTTGGCGGGCATTCTGCACTGCAATGGAAAGATAGGCAGATAGCATTCCCAACAAGTCCAGGGTCTTCTGGTTATAATCATTCTCTCGTCGACTCTGAACCGTAATCACGCCAATACAGCGGTCTTGAAACATCAGAGGTTGGAACATAAGAGCCTGCATAGGCGGGTCACTGAGCCATCTCACCCTGTCCACATACGCGGAGATATCCTGCGTCAAGGAGTTGACCAACAGGCCTCTCTTCTGCTTAAAGCAGGCCACGGCAAAACTGTCGGTGCTATCCATTTTGATGGCTAAACCATGGAGCCCCCTTTCCTCTTCAACTAAGAACTCATACTCAATGCAATCCGTACTCGCGTTATACAAGCCGATCCCGAAGGAGTCTACCGGCATCAGCTTCTGGAGATGCTCATACACCAAGGAAAAGATGCGGTCTAGGCTGAGGGTAGCTGTAATGCTCCTACCAATGTCGCTAATGGCTTGCCAAGTCTTAAAGGACTCCTCCAACTCCTTGGCTTTCCGGTCCAGCTCCTCACTCAAAATCCGATAGGCTTCCTTCTCTCTCAGGGATTCGTCGGCCATGATCTGCATGCTGATAGCCCGTAGACGCTGCTCCCGTTCAGCCTGGTCGATGGCCTCCATGGTTTTCATATATTGCTTATGGTAGAACAGCGCCTTACCTACATCCCAAACGTGCTCATATACGCGCGCCATTTCTTTGTAAATGGTGAGGCGCAAGGCCAAAGAATCGGCTTCTTCTGCTTGCACCAGAGCTTCGTTCAAATAGCGCAGCGACTCCTGAACATTGCCAGCGGCAAAATACAACTCATGAAAAGACAATAGGACCTCAGTGGCATGGATAGTCTCTTTAGTGCTGCGATAAATAGCCAGACTGGCTTCCAAATACTCAATGGCTTGCTCCTGCTGCCCCCGCTGACGCGCAATGTTCCCCAAGAACTGTAGACAAACTGATTCCACCATCTGGTCCTTCTGCTCGCGGGCAACCGCAAGAGCTTCTTGCGCATAATGCTCCGCCTTATCCAGATCGCCCATCTCCAAGTAGCTGGCACTCAAATTGGCTATGGGCACCGACTTGCGCGGATAATCAGTTAGGTCTTGCTGCACCTCTATGCTCTTGTTGTAATAATCAATGGCGGTGGTTAGATCCTTATTCTCCCGATAAATCTCGCCAATATTGTTTAGGAACTGGGCTTCCAGCCTCTTATTGCCTATCGTGCGGGCTAGGGACAGACCTTGTTGGTAAACGGCAAAGGCCTTATCAAAAACCTTGGAGTAAAGGTAGTTAAGACCGCGAGAGTTCAAAATCTCCGCCTGCAATAAGGGATCCAGATGCTCTACGGCCTGGGCCTGCGCTAGAAAGCGTTCTGCCTCCGTTAGGTTTCCTAAGCGCACGTGGGCCTTCCCCATCTGCGCTAGACTACGGGCAATCCCCGCCGCATAGTTTATCTTAACTGCCAATTCGTAGGCCTCTTCAGCCTTCGCCAACATCTCAGATGGCGCGATCGGTTCCAAAACAGCGGCCTGTTGGTTTAAGGCATCCACTTCCCTACTCTCTCCTGATGGATGCGGCGCTGATGTCTCACCGTTAGGCAACCAGAGCACCCCCTCCCCCACATTCTAGAAACAATAATAACATAAACTTAACACAACTCCGTATCTCATTAGAGCCCAATACAAACTGATTTTCGATAACTTAAATGATTAAGTTGTAGAAAATGGATGGCGACCCAGAGTGAGAGCATAAAATAGAGCAGGCCGATACTACCGACTTCCTGGTAATACCCCTTTCGCCGCTACGACCCAATAGTAATTGCCAACCATAGAAAACTACAGTAAACTATAAAGGATGCAATAGGTTACGCCCTAGAGTAAGGAGGAGAAGCGTGATGCGAGAAACAGTTAAGTTAGGGGCGATTTTGGGCCTGATTTGTGCGATTGCCGGCGCATCATTGGCTATTGTCCATGGCATTACTGAAGATATAATTCTAGCCCGTCAAGAGGCGGAATTCCAAAGTAAACTGCAAGCATTATTGCCTTCCGCCGAGAGCTTTGAAGAAGTGGAGCTTGAGGAAGGCGGGGCTTACTACCTGGGTAAGAAGGGCGGCAAGACTGTAGGAGCCATTATGGAAGGTAGGGCTCAGGGTTACGGTGGGCCTCTACGCCTCTTAGTAGCCCTCGATGGCGATGGGAAGGTCGCAGGTATCCAGGTTGTTGAACATGGCGAAACCATTGGCATCGGTACCCGGGCTTTAGAACCCGGTTTCTTGCAGCAGTTCACTGGCATCGCCCATGATGAGCAACTGGTGGTGGGCAAGAATGTGGACATCATCACCGGTGCCACCGTTTCTTCCCGTGGCGTCATGTCCAGCGTGGGCAATGCTTTAGAGTTATATACAGTGCATGTGCTGAAGGTTGATCCCGATGACGATTGGGATTTAAGCAAAGTAGCCGACGGTGTCTATGAAGGTTCAGCCCAAGGATTTGCCGACCAGATTCGAGTCAAGGTTACTGTTCAAGGCGGGCGCATAACCGCTGTTGAGGTAGTGTCTATTAACGATACTCCAGAAGTCTATCCGGAAGCAGTAGCTGTTGTACCCGATCGCATCATCGAAAGACAGCACTGGAAGGTGGATGCCGCCACCGGTGCTACCATCTCCAGTAAGGGCATCATGGAAGCAGTAAAAGCTGCTATACCTGACACAAGCCTCCGCTTTGACCAAATTGCCGATGGCACCTACGAAGGGGTCGGGCAAGGTTTTGGCGGCGAACTCAAAGTGCGAGTGGAAGTGGCAGACGGAAGGGTAACAAAGGTCACCATCGTATCTCACAACGAGTCACCCTATGTCAGTGACGACGCCATTGCCAATCTGCCTAAGACCATCGTGGAAGAACAGAGCGTGAAGGTGGATACGGTCTCCGGTGCCACCTACACCAGCAAGGCCATTATTGAAGCCGTCACTAATGCTTTGGAGAACGCTCCCAAGCGTTAGAAACTGCAACAAACTGCATACAACAAGGGGCTGTCTTGCGACAGCCCCTTATCCTTTACGATCGATACCTAAGCGGTGGCCCTGACCTCTTCTTCCTTCTCTCTGGTAACGCGCCAGGTGCGCCAGCGCCCCCGCAAATAGGCTATTACGAGGATGATACCACCAGCCAGTTCGGCGGCAGTAAAACTCAATGCGGTCACATAGAAAGGCATCTTTAGAATCTGGACCACCAGGAACAGAAAGGGCACCTGCACTCCCCACCTGGCCACAACACCAGCAATCAAGAAGGGCAGCGTATAACCGGCGCCAGCCAAGGCACTAGCCAACCCGTTGGTAAATCCGGCAATAGCTAGCATAGGTAATACGGCAAAAGTGGCAGCACGCCCTAAGGTAATTACCGCGGTTTCAGTAGTAAAGAGAGCAAAAATCTGCTCCTGGAACAGGGCGACTATCATCGCCAGGCAAACCATACTCACCAATCCCAGCAAGGATGCTGCTTTGGCCGTGCTTTCGGCTCGCTCCACCTGCCGGGCTCCCAAATTCTGTCCTACAATCGTGCTGCCGGCCGAGACCAACCCGTTAATGGGCACAACAAGGAAACCGATCAGCCTTGATACTATCCCCATAACCGCCAACGCAACGGTGCCAAAGCCCGACACGAAACGTATCACTATCACATCACCCACGCTCTGCAAGAGCGAACCCAAACTCTGCGGCGCACCAATTTTCAATAACTGCCAGTCAATCTCCCAATCTAAACGCAGCAACCGGCTCAAGCGCGGCTGCACCTGCGTTTTGCCTGAGAAAAGTAACCAAGCACCATAGAAGAAGGCTATTGCGGCTGAAATCTCAGCAGCCAAAGCGGCTCCAAAGACCCCCATCCCCAGTCCCGGGATACCCAGCACGGGGACCCGATCAAAGATGAACAGCGGGTCAAGCACCACGTTAAGTCCCGCAGAAACGAACATTATGTACATGGCCCGTTTCGAATCACCAATGCAGCGTAAGGCGGTGCCCACCGTAAAGGAGCTGAACATGATTGGCAACATGACAATCCGCAGCCGTCCATAGTTCAGTGCCTCCTGCAAAACCACCGGATCATCGGTGAAGAGGCGTAAGAGGCGAGGTAGCAGGGGGAAGATAATAATACCGGCCACCATAGCCATAAGAGCTTTAAATATGAGGGTCTGTTCTATTACTCGCTCCGTTCGCTCATAGTCTTTGGCTCCGAAACTTTGTGAAATCATGGATACGGAAGAATTGCCCACCACATTGTTCAGCACAAAAGATAAGGCATGAATACCGGAGAAAACGGTAACGGCCGCCACCGCACTGGAGGAAAGCTGGCCCACCCACGCCATGTCCACCAACTCATACAAGGTCTGGGCCATAGACCCCAACATGATGGGAATGGCGGTGGCCACCAGATTGCCGATAATACTGCCTTGGGTTAGATCACGTTTCATTAAGCCCACCCTCTCTCTATGCTGAGATAAATATACAAGACTACCTTAAAAATGTCAACATGAATATAGCTATTTACTAGGGATATGTATTTATCCTTTTGAAGAGGAGTGTGGGGCGAAGGCCAAGCCTCCGCCCCACACTCGCTAAACACCAGTATTTGCTGCTATGCACTTATGAATCACCGCTGCCCTATCCTGGCAACTTACATGGCACCATTCACTACCTCCGGACGAAAGCGGCAGCAACGCCGACAGACGATACGGCAAACACGACGGCAAATCCGGCGTGCATACCGGCTATTGAATCTGCGGCAGATCCGGAAGCAGCAGCGACGGCAACGACGACGGCGCCACCAGTACATTTTGCTTACACCTCCTTAAGATGCCTTGTACTCTTTACCCGGCATCTTCCCTAGCAATATATGAAGGAGGCGGTGAATACGCTACACTCACTGAATATACTTGCCGCCTTATTGCCTTACACACTTGGGTATATCTTTCGCTACAATAAGAGATGATTTTTCTGGGGAATGCAAAAGGAAATACTCCTGACGCGTGGAAGGTACGATACAGTAAAGGTTATAAGCAGAAGGGATGATATCGCATGTACGGCTTTTTGAACGACTACAGCGAGGGTGCCCATCCCCGCATTTTGCAGTTAATGCTGGAGCACAATCTGGAGCAAAACCTGGGCTATGGCGAAGATGTCCACAGCCAACGGGCAAGGGACTACATCAGAAAGCTAATAAACCAGCCCCGAGCCGACATCCACTTCATTCCCGGGGGCACACAGACCAATCTCATTGTCATCTCCGCCTTCTTACGGCCCCACCAATGCGTCATTGCCGCCGATACCGGCCACATCAACGTGCATGAAACAGGGGCCATAGAGGCTACCGGTCACAAGGTGGTGGCCATGCCCGGCGTGAATGGGAAGCTTACCCCTGAGGCCGTGGAGGCAGCTTTAAAGTATCACCGGGATGAACATATGGTGCAACCCAAAATGGTCTATATCTCCAACTCTACCGAACTGGGCACCATCTATTCCAGAACCGAGCTGAAGGCTCTCCACGACCTCTGCCGTTCCCGTGGATTGCTGCTATTCCTGGACGGAGCCCGCCTTGGTTCGGCTCTCACATGTAAGACAAACGACCTAAGCTTGGAAGAAATTGCCGAATTGGTAGACGTGTTTTATATAGGTGGTACTAAGAACGGTGCCCTCTTAGGAGAAGCTTTGGTAATTTGTCGCGATGACCTTAAGACCGATTTCCGTTTTCTCATTAAGCAGCGAGGAGCCCTCATGGCTAAGGGCTTTGTGACTGGCATGCAGTTCGAAGCCCTGTTCCAAGACGACTTGTTCTTCCAGTTGGCCCAGCACGCCAACCTGATGGCAGAGCGTATTGCCCAGGCCATAGGCGCCTGTGGTTACCGCTTCTACGCTCCACCTTGTACCAATCAGCTATTCCCCATAGTGCCCAAGGCACTGCTGCCACAGCTATCGGAGCAGTTCCTATTCTCTCTGCAAGAGGAAGTGGACGACGATCACAGCGTCATCCGCCTAGTAACTTCCTGGGCAACTACAGAAGAAGCAGTAGCAGCTTTAATAGACTTTTTTCAGAGGCATAGAGCATAAAGTTCAGACTGTGTTATTATAATGCTATTCCTACTTGCCACAGAGGAGTGATTTGATGAAACTGATCTACAGCGGTAAGACCAAAGAAGTATACGACAAAGGTGATGGCCACTACCTGTTGAAGTTCAAAGATGACGTGACCGGCACCGACGGCGTCTTTGATCCGGGTGCCAATACGGTGGGCCTGACCATCGAGGGCGTGGGCAAATCCTGCCTCAAGCTGACCAAGTATTTCTTTGAGAAGATCAACGCCCTGGGCATTCCCACCCACTATGTGGATGCCGATGAGGAAGCGGGCACTATGACCGTCAAACCGGCCAGGACCTTCGGTTCCGGGGTAGAAGTAATACTACGATACCGAGCTGTTGGGAGTTTCTATCGCCGCTATGGCAGATACTGCCAGGAAGGAGACCCACTCCCCGCCTATGTGGAAGTAACGTTGAAAGACGATGGACGCAATGACCCCCTCATCACTGCTGATGCCCTTGACATACTGGGTATCATGAGCAAGGAAGAGTATGAAACTCTGGCAACCCTAACGCGTCAAATTGGGGCTATTGTGAAGGAAGAGCTGGCCAAGAAGGGTCTAGAACTCTATGATATTAAGTTTGAGTTTGGTCGCATCGGAGAGGACAATCAGATCGCCCTTATAGATGAGATCTCTGGTGGTAATATGCGCGCCTACCGTGGCGACGAATACATTCCACCGCTAGAGCTGGAGCAAATCTTGCTCGCCCAGTAGCAGCCAGCCCTTTGACACCAGGCAAACAAAAAGCCCTGACTACTATAACGGTAGTCGGGGCCTGTTTATATCTCCGGCTCACGCCAGCATATAATCTAAAATAGCTTCAATATGAATCTGAGTAGTGTCCAGTAGCAAGGTGTCCAAATCGCCTTCTTTGATTATCAATGGCAGTTCGGTGCAGCCAAGGACCAAGGCATCTGCATCGGTAGCTTTTATCATCTGTGATGCAATTCGCAGCATGGCCTCCTTCTCCTCCTGCAGAACAATGCCTGCCTGTAGGTTGGGGAAGATTATGTTATGGATTACCTGTTGCTGCTCCTTATCAGGAACGAAAGCATCTATGCCAAATTTGGCGAGGGCATCGGTATATAGCCCGCTACTCATGGTAAAAGCAGTACCCAGTACTACGACCCTCTTACATCCCTCGGCCTGTGCGTACTGACAGGTAGCCTCCACCAGACTAACCAAGGGCACAGGCGACCTACTATTAACTTCGTCAAATACGATGTGAGCCGTATTAGCACCTATAGCTGCAAATTCTGCTCCGGCAGCACTAAGGTTTTTAAGAGAATCGATTATACGATCAGCAAACTTATCCCACTGCTGGGTTGATGATAGGGTATACATCTCCTTTAGATTCAAACTGTCGATTACCATCTGAGGGTAGGTATCCTGAGCTAGCCTCTGGCGATAGCCCGCAATAATGCCCCTGTAATAGTCGATTGTGGACTCAGGGCCAATCCCCCCTACCAGTCCAAGCTTCTTCATAATATACACCTCCCAAAGCCCCTTTACCTAATTGCTGCTCGCAGAACTTGCCACACTTCCTCTTGTACTAGGCCCAAACGCCACAACGCGATGCCCTGCAATTTATAGCGCTTGGCTATACCCACCTTGGTCACAATACTGGTCGGGTTTTCGCTGGGTAGCGATATCCCAAGGACTAGCTTCTCTGGTGCAACATGTTGCAGTGCCTGCTCAACCGCCTGCAGTACTAACGCAGCTGGCTCGGGCTTAGTGCCATAGTCATAAGCCATGATAATTATCCTGTCGGCAATCTGACCGAGCGCCTTGTAATCATAACCCTTGAAAGCGCTGTTAGGCGCATGCAACGTAAGCGTCAGACTCAGCCCTTCATTGTGCAAAGCCTCTGCTAGGAGCCTTGCCATCTTGGTGAAATTGCTTTGTATTTGCATCAACTCTTCTGTACTGGCGTTTAACCCAAGCCCCTCCAGATCGAGGTTCACGCCTGCATAGTAATCTCGCGCTTCTAGAGTGATCTGGTCCACCATCTGTGCTACCGCTACATCATCTGCCAGTAGCTTATCAAGCATCCGTTCCCAATTGACCTCATGCACAACCATTTCAGTTCTGAGCTCATAATGCCCTGCAGCTGCCAAGACTGACTCCCAGCCAGTCGGGCGCTGCCAACCCGTTCGGCTACGTGTCAGCAAGTTGCCCTCCCCATCTATGGCATACCAGCCTGCAGCTATTTCATCCACAATGTCGGTATTACCAATGGCATGGTCGGGAAAAACTTGACCAAAAAGGTTTGTCCAGCTGCTAGTTGCTGTATCTCCTAAAGCGTAAAAACCAATTACGTTCATCTCCCTACGTGGTGAAACAATGGTGACTATGCGTAGAGAACTGTTCCAAGCCACCTTACAATCGAAGGCTTCACTAAAAAAACGTAGGGGGATAAGCGTTCTGCCCCCAATAATCTCAGGAGGGACTTGCAGGGTCATGGGCTGATCGTTACGATAAGCAATCCTATTATCAATCTGCATACTAACCGAGTTATCACTATCATGGGCCCGAATAGTGCGAGTAGCCCCGTCCCAGTGCACCACCACATTCAAGGCGTTGGCAACCGCTCGAAAGGGCACCAAAGTTCGGCCATCTTTGATAACCGGCTGTACATCGAATTGAACTGGCAACCCGTCAATCAGTACGCGAATTTCCCCCTCCTCTTGAGCGAAAGTAGGCTGAGCAAAGTTACTGGTCAGGATCAAGACCAATAATACAGCCAATGCGAAGTGTTTCATACTCATCCCCTCCCCCGATCGTCGTCACACTATAGTCTTCGGCTAAAACAATCTTGGCTCCTGCAACAAAGAACACAGAAGCTACGTTTTGGCAACTTACTTGCCTAAGTTGCGTAGTAAGTAGTAAAGGTGAGAGGGAGGGTTGCCCGATGGAACTAGATAACGGCTTCCGGGTCCTACACAAGAACAGGTGGATTTGGTTGCTGCCAACCGTGCTATCGTTAGTAAGCTTACTGCTGACTCCCCTTTTTGGCTTTTTCCCCACTGTTCAACGAGGAATCCATATAAAGTTCGCGGTACCCACAGGAATGCCCGATTTGGATTCTATTCTAAAACTAGAACAGATGAACATTGGCGTTCCCGTCCGCCCGCAGATGTTGCTGTTCGCCTTGATAAGCATCCTAGTCGATACCTTCTTTACCGGTGGTTGGCTGGCCATGGTATTCGCCGCTCTTAGAGGAACAGAGCCGGATAAGACCGACCTGTGGGAGCAGTCCCGTTATTTCTTTAGTCGCCTACTCTTGACCAGGATACTAACCCTTCTCGTAGGGATATTCGGATTAGTCCTGCTCGCTATATTTCTAGGCCCATTGGCATTCATACTGCTGATATTAGCATTCGTAGGACTCATGTATGTCTTCTTCTGGGAGTTGGCCATTGTGGGCGAGGATTTGTCCGTAGGAGAAGGATTCACCCGAGGTTATGAGGTGCTGCGAGCCAATTTGGGCGAGGTGCTTAGAGTAGTGCTACCCATTGCGCTGTACACCGCTATAATAAGCCTTGTAGCTAACCTGATTGCGCAGTACATCTTGGGCTATGTACTACTGATTCCAGTTTGGTCCTACATCGGTGGTGGCTTTTCTGCGGCCATTTGTGCACTGTATGAGCGACTTACTAAGCTTCCCACTTCTCCACCAATAAACAACCTGCAATAGTGCGACAAGAAAGGGGCTGTCGCACTAAGGTTTTCAAGTACCCGAGCGGATATTGTGTTAGGGCGTTGGTCATACGCACAGCGCGTTGGGCCCAATAATCAAAGGAGCGAGGGAGCCAAGGAAAAGCAGCGACAACAGGCTGAGCAGTCTTTCGCTGCACCACAATAGGAGCTTAGCTTCTGGCTTTCCGACGGTTACAACGGGGCGATT
>JAKOXL010000050.1 GCA_029781045.1 Bacillota bacterium
CTCCATACCGCCAGCCTGATAGCGAAGAAACCAGTTCTGCAGGGTGGTTCTCCCAACCCCATACCTACGTGCAACAGATGTTAGAGACTGTCCACCTTCTACTTCCAACACTAACCTTAGGCGAAACTCCCTACTGAACTTGGTCAAAAGAAATGCACCTCCAAATGCTAGATTGGTGTCTAACATCTGGGGTGCACTTCAGAGAACAGCCCCCTTTTCTTGTAGGACTCATAGGCCGTGGTCATACTACAGCTAGTGCCGGGCCTCCGTCGGTATGAGCACGGTTGACCAGGGGCAGCGACGGCAATCGCAAGAAAGACAGCGCTGCCTGTTGTCGCTGCTTTCCCTTGGCTCCCTTGCTCTTCTGGTTATTGGGGCACGCCGTGTCTATGACCGTCAGCCCACCGCCGCGCTACTTGAGATCTAGGCGCAGCCCTCTAAGTTGAACAGCGCCCAGCGGGCAGCCTTTGCCATCTTACTTATATCAGCGTCTAGCACGGTAGACTCTATGCCAGGTAACGCTGGAACCAGTCCAGGATGGCCTCTAGGCGCACAATGCGGTTGGCTGGGCGACCGCTGCGGGAGAGTTCGTGGTTTTCCCCGTGGAAGAGCAGCATCTCCACCGTAACACCAAGACGTTTGAGCGCCACGTACCACTGTTCAGCTTGCTCCAACGGGCAACGATAGTCTTCATCGCTGTGGATTATCAAAGTCGGGGTTTTCACGTTGGGGGCATAGCGGATTGGAGAACGCTCCATGATAAAGTCCTCGTCCTCCCAAAGATCCCGGCCACCCATGCCGTAACGGTCTCCGTTCCAGCCATTATCGGCCACACCATACTTGCTGTAGAGGTTACTCATGCTACGCTGGGTGACGGCAGCAGCAAACATGTGGGTATGGGAAATGAGCCAATTGGTAAAGTATCCGCCTTGGCTGCCCCCAGTAACTCCCATACGCTCTGCATCCACCCAAGGAAGCTTGGCCGCCTCTTCCGCCATGAACTGTAGGTCTCTAGCATCTACTCCACACCAATCACCCACAACAGCGCGGGCGAAATCTTCACCGTAGCCCAGGCTGCCCCGTGGATTAGTGTAGAACACTCCGAAACCGTGACCGGCTAATATCTGCCATTCATGGAAAAATGCATTACCATAGGTGGTATGAGGACCACCATGGATTTCCATTATCAGTGGGTAGGTTTCGCCCTCCGTAAAACCCAAGGGCTTAATAAGCCATCCCTCCAGCTGGGTACCATCGGGATGAGTAAAATGAATTACCTCTGGCCAACCAAAATACTTGTCGGTGAAGAGTCTTTCGTTATAGGCCGTAATCTGTTTCAACTCGCCCGTCAGTGGTCCCCACCATAGATCACCGGGGGTATTGGGTGTGGCCACATTGACCACCAGATGACCTCCCTGTACATCAAAGGAAGTGATCACCATCTGCCCCTCGCCAAAGACCTTCTCCACTTGGCGGCTAGCGTAGTCCAGACTGTAAAGATAGCAGTTGCCGCCAATAGTGCTGAGGAAGTAAATCCTCTTGCCGTCATCAGCAACTAAGGGCGCCGAGTTCCCATTGTCAAAACGCACGTCGGCACCGATGCTATTGCCAACATAATGGGGGAAATCTGGCATCAGGTTTATGTTCTCACCGTTAACCACATTAATCTGGCGCAACTCCGGATACCCGCCAGGGTAGATACCCTTTTGATGGCCCACATAGATAATATGCTTCCCATCTGGCAGCCAGCGGGGATCAGAGCACCTTCCTTTGCCCAAGGTTAGGTTCCGTAGTTCTCTTGTACTCAAGTCCAGCAGCCAAATATCCTCAAGGGTTTTCAGCTCATCATCATTGCGGTTGGATACGAAGGCAATGTACCTCCCACAGGGCGAAACCGCCGGCTGGCTGCAGTTATAGTTACCGCTGGTGAGCCGTTCCACCTTTCTAGTAGCCAAATCGAAGTACCACAGTTGGGTGGGATTGCCATCCAAGTAGCCAGTGCCATTGGCCTTATAGCGTAGCCGTGTAATACGACGGGCAGTTGCTCCTTTGCGGAACTGCGGCTTGGCAACTAGTTCTTTCGCCACTAGGTAGAGGCCCCGGCCATCGGGAGCCCAAGCAAAACTACTTACCCCTTCTGGTAGGTCGGTAGCTGGCTCCGACTCACCACAAAGCCAAATCTGGTTCTTACCACTTCGATTAGAGAGAAAGGCGAAGCGGTCTCCCTTCGGTGACCAGGCTGGTGCACTATCCCGCGTATTCTTCCCACTCGCACTACTGGTCACTGGGGTTACTTTGTCGTCTTCAAACCAATTGAGATTTGAGCGGTAGCCATTGTCCGCCTCATCAACGCTGGTTAGCACAAACAAGCATTGCTTCCCCGATGGAGAGAGAGCCGGGCCACCAACAAAGCGCATCGCCAGCAAATCTTCGGCAACAAAGGGCCGTTTATCCATCAGTTGATCCACCTCCTAGGCAAACTCCTTAACACCCGTTTCGCCAAGAACTGCATCTTACCCTGCCGACAGCAAAATTAAATCTTAGCACTCCAACTAATAGGAAGGATTGCTGTGACATCTAAGCGAATTACAATGTTGAGTTATAAATGGAGGGTTTTTTAATGGAGCTGCATCGGCTATCCCCGTGGGCCGTGGGCATCGAGAGCATTGGCATTGATGCCCTCACCGGATTTGGAAATATGTTTGCCATGCTGCATTCCGCCAAACAGGATCTAGCGGAAGTGCTATCCTTCCCCGGTACCCTTTTGGCTCTAATGCTAGTTGAGATTAGTGACTTCTCCTTTCTCAGTCTGGAGCTAGGTGAAGAGGCGGCCAACGAACTGCAAATAGATATAGCCAACAAGATCCATGCTCATCTGCAGGCCAGTTCAAGGCCAGACTTTCAGGGTCGAGTATTCCGTCTGGCAGCTGGCGAGTATGCTCTTTTGATAAGGCATTCTAGTTGCACAGAGCTGCGCCAATGGACAGCTGAGCTAAAGCAAGTGGCCACTAGAAACCCGTGGCCCACTCCCTCCTGTCCCCTCATTCTGAGGATTAGTGCGGCCTGCTACCCGTCTTGTGCCGTGAGCCTGGGTCACCTATTAGCCTACACCCACCTCTTTATGGGTAAGAGCCGAGAAGATGACTGGACTAGTCTAGCCTGCCCTGGTAGCCCCGACCACCAAAACACCCAGTTCCTATCTATCGAGCTCCATAATAACGCCACCAGTCTGATTGAAACCTTTTCGGAGAAGATCTTAGATACTGCTTTTCAACTGGACGAAGCTAGGCAGATGGCCTTTACTGATCCCATGACCCAGTTGCCTAATCAGCGGGCGGCCCGCTACTATCTGCAGGAAATGCTGGCCGAAGCCAGTCGGATCAGCGTCCCGCTGAGCCTTATGCTGGTGGATGGTGACAATTTGGGAGATTACAACGCAAGATTTGGCTACGCGGCTGGGAACGAGATGATTCGCTGGTTAGGGCAAAGACTGAGGCGCCTAGTTCCCGACACTAATTTTGTGGCTCGCTGGTTAAGTGGCGATGAGTTTCTCGTACTCTGCCCTGGCACTCAAAAGTCCGAATGCGTTAGTTTGGCAGAAATGTTGTGCGAACGGCTGCACAGGGATAGTGTCGAACTGCTCATTCCTATTACGGTTTCGGTTGGAACTGCCACCTATCCGCAAGACGGGACTACCAGTGAGCAATTACTAGCCGCCATTGAAACGGCCAACCGGTTGGCTAAGCAAAGTGGCCG
>JAKOXL010000055.1 GCA_029781045.1 Bacillota bacterium
CAGACTAAATAGCCGCCACTAAGCTCCTGGGGCTCATAGCAGAGTGCCAAACGGATTGTCATGGAACCAACTCGCCCAGCTGCCACTATCTCTCTCTCCGAAACTCGCTCCACACTATACGTTCCATTACCTAGAGCTTGTTCTCCTGCGGGCAATGGAGCAGCCACATTGAAGGTCAGGAGTTGCTGCGCCTTTGCTAAACCGGCCTCCGCCAAATAGTGGGCTTGCAGTGCAATTTGCTCATGGATGCAGGCCCGGTGCTCAATGATAATCAGCTGTAACACGGGTAAGGCGATGAGCAAGGCAAAGGCTAAGAGCAGCAGAATGAACAGTATAAGGCTACCGCCTTCGTCTTGTCGATACTTATCTGCCATAGTTTCGCATCCTGACTTGTCTGGTGATGGTAATCGGTAAGCCCCGCCCAATTCCTGGTATCTGGTTGACACTAGTTATCCTAATGGTGGCTAGAGGCGGCTCGGAGGTGTCTATTTCAAAAGCTGCCACGTGGGAGCAAATGGGCAGAGTATCCTCTTTCACCCAGAGAGTACGTTGGTAGGTTTGTCGACCAATTTTAAAACTTCTCAAGCTAGAATTGTCCGGGAAATGGAGGGTATAGGAGCCGAAACTACCCTTATCGATACGGGAGGCCAAACGTACATAAAAGGAGATATAGTTGAGTGCATAACGAAAATCATTGTATAGCTGGGCTTCAGTATAGCCACTGTAGGTCCTTGCCTGCCAGGCCAGCGAAAAGGTGCCGACAGCGCCGGCTAGCAGCCCCACAATTGCCAAGGCGAGTATCAACTCAAGTAGTGAAAAACCCTTATTTGTTAACCTAGGGTGACGCAATTAAAGTCACCACCTCCAGCCGATGTTCCCGTCGACGGTCGGCCCACAACATTTGTACCCGTAACTCATCGTCCTTTAGCTCTAACCACCAGCGGAAAAGCCCGTCTTCCCCCTGCTCTTCCCCAGCAGTCGACTGAGCCAACGCCCGTTCCATTAGATTCTCTGCCAGTCGGGTGGCTTCGCTACGAAGACGGGTGGAATGAATGTGATCAAGGGTGGTTACCTCCAATTGCAGGCAAAGGGGGATTAACATACCTAAAACCGCTAAAGCCAGCAGTATTTCAGTTAGGGTAAACCCATCCTGACCCATTGTACTACCTCCTGAGAAAGAAACACCCGAGTGCGCCCCTGGCTGCATCTCGGGTGTCTAATGTTATCGAGGGCTCCAAACGCCGAGCTCGGCAATCACTACCGCATTACCTTCGCCCACAACCTGTTCATAGATTTCAATAACGCGGGCATCGTACTTGATTTGCCCACTACCAGTGATGGAACAGTAGTCACTGACAATGGCTCCTTCTACACTTGCACTATTGGCTATTTGCACCGCCGCATTGGGGGCATAAATCAGCGACACCTGGGCCTTACCACTACCGGTAAGGTCGACTGCAGTCCCTCCGGTAATAATGGGCCCCCACATGCTGCCCGAACCACCTATTCTCACGTTGGCCTTTTCCGCCTGGATGGTTCCTCTAAAGGTACCACTGCCGGTAAGGGTAAAATCTCTCTCCCCGTAATAGTAGATGAGGGCCTGCTCCGGCTGCCCCCCGGAATTGAAAGCACCGCTATTGGCGACAGTCATCTCATTATCCACGTATAACACCAACTTACCACTGCCTTCAATCACCAGTCTGCCGCTGCCACTGATTTCCAGTTTTCCTACTCGTAGATGACGCTTACCGCCCCCCACCTGAATCCGCAGCTCACTCTTGACGATGATCTCTGGATAATATCCATCGGCGTCAATGAAGTGCGGAGGCCCTGGATTCCAGCCCGCAAACAAGGCTGCCCTGGCTGGTAAGCTAGGAGTAGCAGGCATTTTGACAGGCGGGTAGAAGCGGGGGCTGGCTAAGGCTCCCACCGTACCGTCTACCGTCGTGCCTAAAGTTCGCCAACTAGGCAAAGCCACCACCTGTTCTGGATTGGCACCCGGCCCTAGAGTCAGATTGCCAGTAATGCTGCTGGTGCCTGTGATTTCTATACTACCGGGTATGGTAGCGTTAGATACCACATGACCGTCAATGGTAGAACTGCCGGTTAGCTTAAACCCTCTACCACCAAACAGCACCATGTCCAAAACCGCGTCTCCATGGCCCGACCGAATAGTCACGGGAAAGCGTAGAGTGGTGATCTGGGCCAAGCGCTCACCCGAATTGGGAATGCCCCGGGCCTGCACCAGGACCTCATAGCGGTCATCGGCTAGATGACTCAACCATGCCCTGGCCTTATCGGTACCGGTGGCCAGGGGCAGTTCCGGGGTTACCTCCAAAAAGGGAGTGCTACCAACAAGGTTATGGGGATCCCATCCCGATTGAGTTGCCAATTCCTCCAGCCGAGTTAGGGCGGCCAGCTGGCCGTGGGCCAATCCCGCCTCCGCCAAGTAGAAGGCCTGGGTTTT
>JAKOXL010000001.1 GCA_029781045.1 Bacillota bacterium
CATTGGGCCGTGGTCATACTAGAGCGCCTGTGCCCAACCTCTGTGGGAATGAGCTCAGTTCGCCAAGGGCAGCGACGGCATTCGCACCCAATCGCCCCGTTGTAACCGTCGGAAAGCCAGAAGCTAAGCTCCTATTGTGGTGCAGCGAAAGACTGCTCAGCCTGTTGTCGCTGCTTTTCCTTGGCTCCCTCGCTCCTTTGATTATTGGGCCCAACGCGCTGTGCGTATGACCAACGCCCTAACACAATATCCGCTCGGGTACTTGAAAACCTTAGTGCGACAGCCCCTTCCATTTTATCTCCTTTATCCGATTAGCCCCAGCCGTCCCCAGAAGGGCAAACTGACTAATATGGCTAGGATTATGGCAGTGATACAAGCCAAAGAGCCCTGAACCGCCATGGCAGGGCTAATGGCTTCCCCTTCTGAGACGCTATTGGCCACCGTAAAATTGGCACTCTGATAGGGTAAGACAAAGATGTTGTGACCTATCATCTGAGTAGCCATACCTATAACCCAGACCGAGATGCCCGCCTGATGAGCCACTGGTGCCAGCATCAGCAAGAGAATGGTCATCAAGGCGTTTGTGGAAACCACTAGGAAACGTAGGGCCGCCGAGGCAATCATGAGTACTAACATGAACAGAAAAACATTATTAGTTAAAGGGGCCAGTAAAGGAGTAACCGTCTGCCCCAGGAATCTATCTATCTCGAGGGCGGAAAAGACCGTACCTAAGTTTAGTATCACCCCGAGAAAAATCAGAGTCGCCCAACCGAGATCGGCTTGTAGACTCCTTTTGCTCACCACACCGGCGGCCAGAAGAATCACCAAGCCAGCCAAGGCCACTGTGACCGCGCTAATCCCGTGCCAGGTTTCCGTAACCCAAAGGGCAATTGAAGACACCAAAACAGCTAGGGTGATCTTCTCCTGTGGGTTCAAAGTGCCCAACTCCCTTAGCTTCTGCTCCACATGGGAGTTGTCGGGGTTTAACTGGCCTTTGGGGCGGAGGAAGAGCAGCACGTAAAGATAGCCACCGCCAATGGCCAGCAAGCCTGGCAGTAAAGCAGCCTTTAGCCACCCCATCCAGGTCATGGCCGCCCGCTCGGCCGTCGGCAGCATTTCCAGCAGTACCAGGTTGGTACTACTGCCAGTCTGAAAAATGGCGGCCGAAGTAACAAAACCCAGGTACATAGATAGGAACAGACCGGCAGTGGCTTTACTGCGTTTGGGCAAACCCATTCCAGCTGCCAACTCGGGTATAAACTTGGCCGCTATAGATAGTTTGGCAATAATGCTTGGTATGGCAGGAGCCGACAGAATTCCCGTTACCACCAGCGCCAAAGACTGTCCCACGTAGGTGGGCGGCAGAATCCGCAATAATAGTAGAGTGCAGCGGCGCAACAATCCGCTCTCGGCAGCACCGAGTCCGAGTCCCATGGCCCCCAGCATCAGCCACCAGGTCTTACTGTTGAAGGTGGCAAAGGCAACTTCAAAGGGTACTATTTTCAGTGCCACCCACAGCACGGCCATGATCAGTGCAATCACATAGTCATCAAAAACGCGCCCAATCCAGAAGCAAATAGCGCCGGCTAGAAGGCCCAAGGCTTGTAAGGCTGCAGGTGAAAGGCCAGCGGTGGCTGGTCGAGTTGCGATAAATAGCCCCAAAAAAACACCAAAACCCGCCATAAGCAGGCGCTGGCGGCTTTGGCCACGGGCAGCCAGTAAAGGACGGCGCAAGACTGATTCTGTTTGCATATCGGTTCCTCCATACCCAACTGGTCTAAACACAGAAAAAGGAGCCACAGCAATGACTCCCTATGAAAAATGATGCCGTGCCCTCACCTTCGACAGGCGCTTCCGAGTGTTACTGATGCAGTTAGCTCGAATCAGGCCACCCAGCGGCACACAAAGATGACTACTTACCGCTGCTTCCTTCCGGACCTGACGGGGTTCATAGGTCTCTGTTGCGCTGGACCCAATTGTCAACACCACTTACATCAGGCAAGCCCCACAAACGCCGGCCTCATGGTGAGCCTTCGGCCCTGCTCTAGCGGATTGCAGGTTCAGAGCACCGCTACCTCTCCACCTAGCACGGCAAAATTAGCTTTTTAAGTCTATTTAAGTGTACTGCCGCTGGACAACTAAGTCAAGGGCGCCCAGTTAGCAGTTTATGTTTCCGCTGCAAGACAGGAACCACAGCTTTTGTGTTGAAACATATAACCTGTAGGGCCGCTTAACCCTCACGACATAGTTATTCTATTAAGCAAAGGAGGCAAAGAATGTTAGCTATTATCAACGCCCGTATTGAAACGGTTTCCCATGGCGTTATTGCTGACGGACAGATTCTGGTTGAAAATGGCAAGATCAAAGCCATCGGTACCAATCTGGAAATCCCGGCAGATGCCTGTGTTATTGATGCTGCTGGGCGTACGGTTACACCGGGAATAGTAGAAGCCCACGCCCACATCGGCATCGGAGAACAGGGCGTCGGTTGGGAAGGTCAAGATACCAACGAGACTAGTGATCCCCTAACTCCTTGGTGCAGCGCTCTCGACGGCATCAATATGCGGGACATGGCCTTTGATGACTTCCGCCGTGCCGGCATTACCAGTGTCAGTGTACCACCCGGAAGTGCCAATATTATCGGCGGCACTGCCGTAGCTCTGAAATGCAAAGGTACTATCGTTGACGAGGCAATTATTAAAGTCACCGGCATGAAGTGTGCTCTGGGCGAAAACCCGAAAGCCGTCTACGGAGGCAAGAACAGGACTCCTTCTACACGTATGGGTAACGCCGCCTTGCTCAGGGAAGCTCTGCTCAAGGCCAAACAGTATCTGGCCAAATTGGAAGCCGCCCAGAGCGAAAAGGATAAGCCCAAATACGATAAACAGAGTGAGGCTCTCCTACCTGTTATGCGCGGCGAACTGCCCCTGATGATCCATTGCCACCGCAGCGATGACATTGTTACCGCCGTGCGCATCTGCGAAGAGTTCGGCGTCCGCTATGTGCTGGAGCATGTTACCGACGGCCATCTTCTGGTTGATTTCCTCAAAGCACGCGATGTCCATTGCGCCGTAGGCCCCACCATGCATTATGGCTCCAAGGTGGAAAACCGTGACCGAGATTTTCGCACTCCTGTGGCACTAGCCCGGGCTGGCGTCCGCTTCTGCTTCACCACCGACCACGCCGTGTTGGCTGGCCAGTGGCTACCGCTGACAGCCGGTCTAGCCGTGGGCTGGGGCATGGACAGGGACACTGCTCTACGCGCCATTACCTTGGCCTCCGCCGAGCATGTGGGCATTGATGACCGGGTCGGATCCCTAGAAGTAGGTAAGGATGCGGACCTAGTTATCTGGTCCGGGGACCCGCTGGACTTCACTACCCACGCCGATGTTACCATCATCGATGGTGAAGTCGTATACGAGAGGGAGGTGTGCTAGATGCTACTAGTGAAAGGTGCAAAGATCTATCCGGTTAATGGGGCTGTTTTAGAAAACGGCATGATGTTAATCGACGATCAGGGCAAAATAGCTGCCATCGACCAGCAGGTGTCGGCCCCTGCCGATTGCCAAGTCCTGGACTTAACCGGCAAGGTAGTTTTACCAGGCTTCGTGGATGCCCATTCCCATGTGGGTATTTGGGGTGATGGCGAAGGCAAGCCGGCCTATGATGGCAATGAGATGACGGCTTCCATCATGGCCCATGTTAACGCCCTCGATGCCACCAATCCTCTGCAACGCAGCTTCGCCAGCGCCCGCGAAGGTGGTATTACCAGCGTACAAATTGTACCCGGTTCGGGCAACCCCATCGGGGGCCTAGGCTTTGCCTGCAAGACGGCCGGCACCATTGTTGATGATATGGTGATTAAGAACCCCACGGCTTTAAAGGGTGCCTTGGGTGAGAATCCCAAACGGAGTCATAAGCTCACCCGCATGGGCATAGCAGCCAAGATCCGCGAGTATTTCCAGAAGGCCGCTGAGTACGCACAGAAGAAGGATGCGGCCTTGGCAGAAGATAAGCCCTTCGATATCGATCTTACTTTGGAGCCCGGTTATAAGGTAATTAAAGGCGAGATGCCATTCCGGGTTCATGCCCATCGCCACGACGATATTGTCACGGCGGTTCGCCTCTGCGAAGAACTGGGAATCAAGTATAGCATTGAGCATTGCACCGACGGGCACTTGATTGCCGATTTTCTGGCGGAGCATCAGGTGCAGGCCCACGTGGGGCCTGGCCTCTCGTCGCGTGGCAAAGTGGAATTAGCCAACTACTGCGACGCCAACCCAGCCATCTTGCATAAGGCGGGGGTCAAGGTAAGTCTTATTACCGACCATCCCTTCCTCGACAGCCGCTACTTCCATGCCTACGGTGGCGTAGCTATGAAGTATGGCCTGACAGTGGAAGAGACCCTGCGCATGATGACCATTAATCCAGCCGAATCCATCGGCATCGCCGATCGGGTTGGTTCTCTAGAAGTAGGAAAAGACGCCGACTTCCTCGTCCTCAGTGGCGAGCCCTTTACCTACACCAGCGTTATCCTCGAAACCTACATCGAGGGTAAGCAGGTCTATAAGCGTCCAGTCTACTAATACAGCAAGTAGTTGAAATGGTAAGGGCCAGGCACCTGCCTGGCCCTATTCCTGTAAGAAAGGAGAAGCAAACTTTGACTATTGAACAGTTATTACCGCAAGTGGTGGCCTGGCGACGCCAATTGCACATGCATCCGGAAATCGCCTATGAGGAAGTGCAAACCTCTCAGCTGGTAGCCAGTGTGCTGGAGCAAGCTGGAGTTGAGGTTACCCGCTATCCCAACTCCACAGCCGTAGTAGGCACCTTGGTGGGCGGACGCCCCGGACGCACCATTGCCCTGCGGGCCGATATGGATGCCCTGCCGGTGCAGGAAGAGACTCGCCTAGAGTTTTGTTCCCAAGTTCCTGGCAAAATGCATGCCTGCGGCCATGACATGCATGTGAGTATTCTGCTGGGGGTGGCCTCTCTCTTGGCCGCCCAGCGGGAGCGAGTGCCTGGCACCGTGAAGTTCATTTTCCAACCGGCGGAAGAAGGCGGGTACAGCGGAGCCCGTCCTTTGGTGGAGGCTGGCGTAATGGAGGGTGTGGAGAAGATCTTCGCCCTGCATGTGCAGCCCGAGTTGCCCACAGGTCAAATTAGCTTTACCCCCGGCTATTGCACATCCAACTCGGACGGGGCCATCGTCACAGTGATTGGCAAGGGTGGGCACGGGGCCCATCCCGAGGGGGCCATCGACGCCATCGTGATTGCTGCCGAAATTGTAGGGGCTCTCCAGACCATCACCAGCCGTAATCTAGCGGCCCAGCAGGCGGGTGTAGTTACCGTGGGGACCTTCCATGCTGGTACAGTTCGCAACATTATAGCGGAGCGGGCCGAACTGCAACTCTCCCTGCGCAGCTTAACAAAGGAGACCCGCGAGTTACTAAAGAAACGCATTGAGCAGATCGTGCAAGGCATCACCGCCGCCTATGGGGCCACTTATGAATACGAATATATTTATGGCTACCCAGGGGTCTTCAACCACGAAGCAGCAATAGCGGATCTGATGGCGGCCGCCGCTCCCGTTATTGGACAAGAGAATATTATTGTTAATCCACTGGCCAGTATGGTGGGTGAAGACTTTGCCTATTATGCAGAAAAGGCTCCTGGAGTTCTCTTCTGGCTTGGTGCCCGCGTACCAGAGGGGCAGCCGGCCTACCCCTTACACAATCCGAAAGTGCAGTTTAATGAAGATGCAATCCGCATAGGCATGGAGATTATGTGCAATGTTGTCCTTAACGGCTAAGAAAAGGGCTGTCGCAGAACAGCCCTTTCTTCAGTTCCACTGATAGGCCGTTGGCCATACTAGAGCGCCTGTGCCCACTCCCTTCTATTCCCCAATCTCCACCTGGCCACGACTGGGTATCTTGTTTAACTGATACTGTTTCGGCGATACTCCTACCAACTTCTTAAAGGTGCGGATAAAGTGGGAGGTGTTTTTATAGCCCACCAAGGCACCCACCTGTTGTACAGTCATATCGGTCTTGAGCAACTCCCTAGCCTTCAGAATACGCCGATGGATAATGTATTCGGTTACAGTAAAGCCGGTGGCATCCCTAAATAGTTGCCCCAAGTGATACTTGTTAAGGTAGAAGGTGCGGCTCAAACGGTCAAGGGATAAGTCGTTGGCCAGATTTTGATGGATATACTTGATGATCGGCAACACTCGTTTCAGTCTCTTCTCCAACCGCTGTGGGCTAGACACGGGCGTGGAACGAAACAGCTTATTAATGTAAATCAACATTTCTACCAGGGCCATCTGGGCATAGACATCGGCACCATAATCTCGGCTTTCACCATAACGCTCCAAACGGCGAAAGAGGCTCAACAAGGTCTGAGCTTGCTCCTCCGCCAATTGGATGCAATGGGAAAAGCCGCGGTCCCGATTGATAAAACAGTCCAGCAGATTGGTCTGCTCTGTTGACCAATCGGTTACCCTTTGGGGGTCAAAATAGAGCACGTAGCGTTCGTGGGGCACATGAGGCGGGGAAACACTGCGGTGCAAATCCTGATCATTAAACACAAAGAGGGCCCGCGCCTGTGCCCGATATACCCGTTCAGCAACAAAGAAGTCTACCTGATCGGTCAAGACGAAGTTGATTTCGTAGTAATCGTGAAGATGATAACCGCCCATATGCCAGTTCAGATCGTGATTGTGACTAAGGCAATAGCCTACCCGGTTTAGCTCTCCCATCCTCTATCCCCTCCTGCCCTCTATTATAGAGCGAACCCCATTATTCGCAAACTTTTACCCCGTTTGTGCAAACTTTGCGCTAAAAACCAGTGCTATGCTAAATGATGGGAGGGATAGCCATGAATGAACTCATCCTGAACATCAAAAACAACGAATTCCAAGAGTACCTGCGAGACGAATCACGCAGTGTGGGTCAAGCCGAGTCCATCTCCTTTCCCCGCACCATTGGGGAAGTGAAAGAGATCGTGGCCCACATCAATCAACAACAGATACCTCTGACTATCCAGGGGGCAAGAACGGGACTGGCCGGTGGGGCCGTGCCGCGAAGGGGCCACATCATGAACTTGAGCCGCCTTAACAATATTAAAGGCTTACGCTACGATGCGGCCAGCAATACCTTCTTTCTAACTGTGGAGCCGGGGGTGTTACTTACCCACCTGCGCCAAGCCTTGCAAGAACTGAGTTTTCCTACCGCCACGTGGACGCCTGAATCCCTTGCCGCCCTCAACCAGCTACAACAGCAAGGGCCCCACTTCTTTCCACCTGATCCAACAGAGACTTCAGCCTCCATCGGCGGGATGATTGCCTGCAACGCGTCCGGCGCCCTCACCTTCTTTTATGGACCTACCCGCAATTATGTGGAGGCCATGAGGGTGGTGCTCATGAATGGACACACCCTTACCCTCCGCCGAGGGCAGCAACTGGTGCAAAAGGGTCGTTTCACAGTGCAGACCGAGGAAGGATATACAATCACGGGGCAAATACCCGAGCTCTCTATGCCGGCGGTAAAAAATGCCTCTGGCTACTACCTAAAGCAAGATATGGATCTAATCGACCTGTTTATCGGCTCAGAAGGCACCTTAGGAATAGTGGTGGAAGCCGAACTTAGGCTCCTGCCCACTCCTAGGGCCATCTGGGGAGTAACCGCCTTCCTGCCCTCGGAAGCGGCAGCATTGCAACTGGTACGGGTGGCACGAGGAGAGTTAATACCTGACCTGCAAGTCCCTCACCTGCCTCGGCCGGTGGCCATCGAGTATTTCAACTGTAAGGCCCTCGACCTTCTACGCAAGCAAAGGGAGCACAACCCGGCCTTCAAACAGCTGCAAGAGCTGCGGCCCCAATACCACACAGCCATCTACTTGGAATGGCATGGTGCCAGCGATGCCGAGTTGAGTCAGGTGGCCTTGCAATTGGGTGAAGTGATTAGGGCCTGCGGTGGTGACGAACAGGACACATGGGTGGCAACCACCCCTTATGACTTGGAGCAACTCAAGTTCTTTCGTCATGCCACACCGGAAAGCGTGAACATGCTCATTGATCAAAGGCGCCAAACTGAACCCCGTATTACCAAACTGGGTACCGATATGGCCGTGCCAGACCGAGAACTAACGCAGGTAGTTGAACTCTACAATGGAGACATAGCAGCCAGCGGGCTGGAGGCCGTCATGTTCGGCCACATTGGTAATAACCATATTCATGTTAATATACTGCCGCGCAGCCTAGACGAGTATCAAATGGGCAGGGAGCTCTATCTTAAATGGGCCCGTGCCATCGTGGCCATGGGCGGCACCGTTTCGGCCGAGCACGGCATCGGTAAGCTCAAGACCGCCTTCTTGCAAGAAATGTATGGCCAGGAAGGTATAGAGAAGTTCCGTGCCATTAAGAAGCTCTTTGACCCGCAGAATCGACTGAACCCGGGCAATGTCTTTCCCGCGGGCGGAGGTGAATAGGGTGAAGATTATCGTCTGTGTCAAACAAGTTCCGGCCAGCACTCAAGTCCGACTTAACCGGGAAACTGGCACTATCATCAGAGAGGGCGTGGCCAGTATGCTCAACCCCTATGACAGCTACGCCCTGGAAGAAGCTCTGAGGTTGAAGGAAACCTTGGGGGGAGAAGTTACAACTATCAGCATGGGTATACCTAGTGTAGCCGACCTACTCAAGGCCACATTAGCACTAGGCGCCGATAGGGCCATCCTACTCACTGATCGCAAGTTTGCCGGTGCCGATACCCTGGCCACCGCCTACGCTCTGGCCAAAGGCATTAACCGCTTAGGCACCTTTGACCTCATTATCTGCGGCAAACAGGCCATCGATGGTGATACGGCCCAGGTTGGCCCCAGCTTGGCAGAAAAGCTAGGCGTACCGCACTTGACCAACGTACAGCAGATAAAGGAAATTGACGGCCAGAGAATACAGTGTCTGCGCTTAACGGATGCGGGCTATGAAACGGTAGAACTACAACTCCCTGCCCTAATCACAGTGGTGAAGGATATCAACCTGCCGCGATTACCTTCCATAGCCGGGTTAAGAAGGGCTCTGTCACAACCGGTAACTCTTTGGACCGCCGCCGATGTGGATGCCGACCCCAACCACATTGGTTTGCAGGGCTCGCCTACTCAGGTGACATCCACCTTTGTTCCAGAACACCAGCGGCAAAGCGAGAGGTTTGAAGGAGACGCCAGCCAGCAGGCCAGCCAACTGGTGGAACGCCTGTCATCCTTGGGACTACTGGGGCCAAGGGAAGGGGGTTTAAGCAATGATCAGCATTAGAGTTGACCAGAATAGGTGCGTAGCCTGTGGCCAATGTGTGGAGGCTTGTCCTTTCGGTCAAATACAATTGGAGATGGATGTGGCCACCATAGGTGACCGCTGCACCCTTTGCGGCTCCTGTATTAGTGCTTGCCCCTTAGAGGCCATTGAACTAGAAGGTGCACAGCCAGTCGCTAATACTATGACAGACCATAGAGGCATCCTTGTGTGGGCCGAGTTAAGTGGAGGGCAGGTTAAACCAGTGACCTTTGAGCTGCTGGGAGAAGCCCGACGTCTAGCCCACCAACTAGGAGTTCCGGTGGCCGTCGCTCTGCTGGGAGCATCCACTTCGTCGGCAGCCAGCGACTGCATCAAGTACGGAGCCGATCTGGTCTATCTGGTGGATGATGCTCGCTTGGCGCTTTACAACGATGAGATCTATGCTGCTGTCATGGAACAGATAATACGTATGTATAGACCAGAAATCTTGCTTATGGGGGCCACCACTTACGGTCGTTCTTTGGCCCCACGGCTGGCTTCCCGTCTGAATACGGGATTAACCGCCGATTGTACCCAGTTGGCAATAGACACTGAGAAACGCCTGCTGCTACAGACGCGGCCCGCCTTCGGCGGCAATCTGATGGCTACCATTACCTGCCCGCAACGCAGGCCCCAAATGGCCACCGTGCGCCCAGGAGTTATGAAGGCCCTACCACCCGATGCAGATCGCCAAGGGCAAGTGATTGTACCTCCTGTGGAAATCCCACAGACATCGAAAACCCGAGTATTGGAAGTAATACAGCTGCAAGGGGATCAAGTAGACCTGACCGCCGCCGAAATCGTAGTGGCCGCAGGTAAAGGTATAGGTAGCGCCGCCAATATGAAGCTTATTGCAGAGCTGGCCCAACTGCTGGGAGGTGTGGTGGGTGCCACTCGCCCCGTGGTGGACGCCGGCTGGATTAGCTACAGCCACCAGATTGGGCAGACGGGCAAGACCGTATCTCCCAAGCTCTACATCGCCTGTGGCATCTCAGGCGCCGTACAGCATACAGCCGGGATGAGTGGGGCAGAGACAATCGTCGCAATCAATAAAGATCCCGATGCCCCTATTCACCGCATTGCCCATTACAGCCTCATTGGCGATGTAATAGACATTGTTCAGGCCCTAATAGCTGAGCTGAAAAAACGCTAAACTCGCCGGCAATAAAAGCGACGTCGTATCAAAGCTGGCAACTCCATGGGGTCATTGGCCCAATGGGCAAAGCAGCCCGACAAAGGGCTAGGAACTTGAGAGTGTACTGAAGAAGTTGCCCATATGCGTTCGTTGCAGGCTACTAAGGCCCAATCAACGCGGTCGTCGTTGCTCTTGGCAGGCACTCTAATATGACCACGGCTAAGGGGTACCTCAAAGAAAACAGGGGGCTGTCTTGCGACAGCCCCCTGTTTTCAGATATCTATATTTATCTATACTGTAGTCTGCCGCCAGTCCCGTGGGCTTAGGAGAGCAACCATGGTAAAGAGCTCCAGCCTGCCCATGAGCATGAACAGCGAGAACAATAGCTTGCTGGCACTGCTATAGAAAGAGAAATTTTGTGCCGGACCTACTAAACGCAAGCCGGGGCCCACGTTGCTCAACGTGGTAATAACGCTGGTCAGGGCCGTTTCCAGATCCACTCCTTCTAAGGAGATAACGATGGTGCCAAGCGTTAAGAGTAGCAGATATAGAACCAGAAAACTAGTGATGCTGATGAGAGTATCATCAGACACCACCTTTTTGTCAACCTTTACGGGCACATAAGCACGGGGATGAAAGATCTTGGCCACTTCCCGCTTAATCAGCTTAGACAGCGAGAGCACGCGGATGACTTTAATACCACCTGCTGTAGACCCCGCACTGCCGCCAATCAACATGAGCAGAACCAATATCCCTTTGCTAAACGCCGGCCACAAGTCAAAGTCAACAGTGGAATAACCAGTGGTCGTAATAATAGAGCCAACTTGAAAAAAGGCATCCTTAAGGGCGAGGCCAAAATGCTCATAAGCGCCAGCGATATTTAGACCAATGAGAACTGTGGCCACAGTTATGATACCTAGATACAAGCGAAACTCCTCGTTATTGATAAGCTGCTTCCACTTTCCTCTGGCGGCATCCACATATAGAGAGAAGTTGGCACCGCAGATAACCATAAAGACGCCAACTACCAGCTGCAAGTAAATGCTATTGAAGGCGCCCATGCTTTTGTTGCGAGAAGAAAAGCCTCCCGTGCCAACAGATCCGAAGGTATGCACCAGCGAATCAAAAAGGCTCATTCCCCCTAGGCATAACAAAACGACCTGCACCAGAGTAATAATGCTATAGGTAACATACAAGACTTTGGCCGTGTCTTTTATTCTAGGCGTAATCTTGCCAGCCACCGGCCCTGTAGTTTCGGCCTTATACAGCTGAAATCCGCCAACTCCCAGAGTAGGTAGTAGCGCCACCGTAAAAACAAGAATGCCCATTCCGCCCATCCAGTGGGTAAAAGAGCGCCAGAAAACTATCCCCCGCGGTAATACTTCCACATCTTTGAGGGCCGTAGCTCCAGTGGTAGTGAAACCAGAAACGGTCTCAAAAATGGCGTCGGCTATGGTAGGAACGCTATCAGAGAGAATAAAGGGCAAGGCGCCGAATAGCGACACCAGTAACCAGCCGCAAGCCACAATAGCCAGCCCCTCATGCGCCCTGATCTTCTGGGAGCCTGGAGAAAACCGGCTGAGCAGCCAGCCAATACCGCCAGTTATTGCAATACTCCAGAAAAATGCAGTAGTGTCATGCTGCTGATAATACAGGGCTATGAACAGCGATGGGAGCATAGATGCGGCTTCAAGCCTTAATAAATCCCCCAAAACCTTTGCTACTATTCCGTAGTTCATGCCGCACGCCTCCTCTACGGCTCGGTTTCATAAAGACATCAAGGGCTTCCACATCTTTGGTCAAGCAGAAAATGATGAGCCTGTCTAAAGGGTTAATGACTGTGGAACCATTGGGAATGATCACCTGTCCGCCATGGACGATGGCGCCAATAATAATACCCTTCGGAAGCCCCAGCTCAGCCAGAGACTTGCCAATCACGGCTGGATTATCACCCACGATAAGTTCCGTCACTTCAGCCTCTCCTCCGAGCAAAAGAGAAACCGAGACAACCCGTCCACCACGGATAAACCTCAGAATGTGACTAGCTGTAATATTTGTTGGGTTTAAAGCCACATCCACGCCCAGCTTGTCAATTACCTGCACATAGTTGGGACGACTAATCTTAGCAATTGTCTTACCCACGCCGGCCTGCTTGGCCAATAGGCACATTAGGAGGTTCTGCTCATCAAAGCCGCTGGCACCAACGAAGGCATCCATAGACTGCAGGTCTTCTTCCTCCAGCAAGTTAATGTCGGTGCCATCTCCGTGGATTATGAGAGCATCGTCCAGGTGCTCCGCCAAATACTCGCAGCGGGCCTTGTCTTGCTCCACGATGGTAACAGCCACGTTGGCTAGGCGCAGTTGTCGGGCCAGATATAGACCTACCTTGCCCCCGCCAAAAATCATGACCTTCTTTACCCGCTTCTTGCTATTGGAAAGACCTAAGCGCTCACTCAGTTGGCTTATTCTCTTGCTCTCTCCCATTACATGGACAATGTCATTCTCTAGCAACTCGGTATGACCATGGGGAATGATCATTTCCCCGTCGCGAGAGACAGCCACAATGAGTAGGTCTTCTAAACCCAAATCCTTTAGTTGCTTACCTACAAAGCCCTCCACTTGACTGACGTTGAAGTCGATCATGGACACTCTGCCTTTAGCAAAATCCTCTGAGTACACAGTGTAGCTGCGGGACAGATAGCGAGATATCTCATTGGCAGTTGCCAGGTCAGGGTTGACTATATGATCTATACCCATTTCAGCCTTAATAAACCTGAGCTGCTTCGTATATTCGGGGTTGCGGATACGCGCGATCGTACGCTTGCAACCCAGTTTCTTGGCGAGGCTACAGATGAGGACGTTAGTTTCGTCGCTACCAGTACAGGCAGTTAATAGGTCATAAGTCTCTATATTTAGCTCTTTCAACACTTCTAATTCAATGCCATTGGCGTTAACTGTCAACACATCTAGATGATCATTTACACGTTCAATGACTCTCGCATTGGTATCTACCAAAGTGACATCCACATTGGTATTTAATAAGGATTCGGCCAGTTTGAGCCCCAGTTTCCCGGCTCCAACGACCATGACTTTCATTCTAACATCTCCTTCCCGCATTATGCGGTGTGCATCTATGCTAATAATAATCTGCGAAGATGTCTACCTTGTCAACTACACAAATAGTGCATATTCAAAGGCCATAGAAAATAGAGGGCTACCGCCCGCCTAAGGCGGCAGCCCGTTTGCATCTATTTGTAAACAATATCACGGCTTAATGAATGTACTTGTTGCACCCACACTTTCCCCTGGGTATAGGTCAGTTCGCTGCCATCATCTAGTAGGTATCTAAAGTGGGCTTCTGGCTTATCCTTATGCCAGGTACCGCTCAGTAACTTCCCGTCCCGCAAGAACAAAGCTTCCCCTTGCCCGATGATATTGATCTCACTCTGAATACCGTCTACCGGTACCTCCACCGTCTTAACCGGTGCTTCAATGATGATAATGTTATGGGCACGAATGGCTTCCTGCTCCGCCGTCAGATGGGCCGCACCATTTAGCATTCGGTTATAGCACTGGCTTTCCTCATCATAAACCCAAGAAACCTCGTATTTGGAACTATATCTAATATGCAGCTCCTCCACATCCTGGGCTTCGGGCCATTCACCAGTAGGCAGCGCAGGTAGACCATGGGGTTGATAACCGCGTTTGCTGGCTAATGCTAACACCGCTTCGCTGGTGGTAAAGGTGGCATGGGGGCTCTTGCGCTGCCGATCCACAAAGAAGGTGGACCCCGCATTAGTAATGGCACATATGCTCTTAATGCCTAAGGGTTTGCGCAACTCCATGGCATCCATATTGCCGCCCACATGCACCAAAGGTAGATCATAGGGCTTGGCCACCTGCAGGTAATAATAACGGATGCTGCGGATGGGGCCTACACGCACCGGATTTTGCCAATAAAAGGCGGCCAGAAACCGGGTAATGCCCGTTTCACAGACGAACTCGTAGACAATATCCGCTTTATCCAAACCGTATTGGGGGCGGGCCCCACTATGATTATCAATCATTGCCATAAAGGCCGCAGCCAGTTCCGGCGTGGGCTCGGGCTCAACGGGTGTAACAATAGGGTCTGTTGTCGGCCCATCACTGGGCTCCGGTGCATTGACGGGGCTACAACTTGCCATAATAAGCGTAGCCACCAGTATCAACAACAAGAAAGAAGAACGTTTCAACATGTAGACCCTCCTTTTCCTTTCCCCGCCATAATACCATATTTGTCCATGAAATTGGTTATGCTACACAAAGGGGGGAGTGCTTATGCCTACAGCTAGAATAGAGATTACCCCGTACCATGCGGAGGTGCATTTTGACAATCTGGTTATCAAAACCGGAAGTGAAGAAACACCTTCGCCTTTTCAGCTGTTCTTGGCCTCCCTTGGAGCCTGTGCCGGCCTTAATGCGGCCGGTTACTGTGAGAATCACGAGCTACCCACTGAGGGGTTAAAGATCATTATGGATGTGGAACGGGATCCAGACACCCGGCTGGCCAGCGTAATCAAGATGCAGCTGGTGCCACCCAAAGGTTTCCCGGAAAAACGCAAAAAGGCCCTGTTACGCGCAGCGGAGGCCTGCTTTGTTAAGCGACACTTTACATCGCCACCTCGGTTTGAAACGAGCATCGCTGAAGAGTGAAAAAGGGCTGTCGCAGAGACTATGCGACAGCCCTTGAGTTCTATAGCTAGGGCCCTACTGCAACTAGAATATACATGTTGTAGTCTATGCCTTCGCCTTCACTCCCGCCCAGATTGCCATTAATGTGCTGAAAGACGATGCGTAGCCGACATTGCTCACCGATGGCTTCCAGCGTCAACTGCTGGGCACTGAGCGTTTCCCTCACGGTTAGGCCTCCATCCTTCAAGGCCATAGCAAACTCTTGCAGACCAGTAGCCACCAATTCCTCGCCCCGCCCATTCAACACTGACACCCTCGTTTCCAACGGCGACAGCCGTCGCACCAACAATCTGTAATCCGCATTACCCACGCGAAAATCCTGAACTTGCTCCGGCTGTTGACGATAAGAGACGGCCTGTAACAGAACATCGTAACCAGCAACCGCTAGAGGTTCTTGCGGGTTCAGGCTGATGTGGAAAAACTCACCCAGTTCGGGGGTATACCCGTAGGCGGGTTCAAAGCCCAGTACCTTTTGCATGTCTCTATAGGTACTAAAGTCGTCTGGCAGCCAGTTGACATAGGCTAGATAGCCACGGCGCTCCAAATACTGTAAGATATTGGTCGTTTCCCGACGAACTTGCAAGTCTGTATCGGGCTTTGCCTGCAACTGGTCCGCAACTAATACCCCGGCGCCTTGCAACATCCGCTCCAAACGCTGAATCTGGCTGTTACGCGATATGGTGAAGGCATCGATGGGTGGGACCACGGAAACGATGGCAAAGGCGGCCGCCAGCAGAGCTATGATACCGTTCTTGGTCTGCGGCCGTATCGTTAGGATTAGACCTATCAGGAGGGAGAAAACCCCGAACAGAGCCACATAATAGCGAGACTCGGTCACCCCATAAGCCCGCAACCGAATGGCAACCGACATCAGTTGCATCCCCACGATAGGGATCAACACCTTGGGGAAGATCAGCTTGTACAACCAGGCTATCCTGTTGCTCAGACAACTGGCTAGTACAAACAATAGTAGGCCGACCGCCGAGTAGGCCAAGATCATAGGCCCCAACTGACCCACCGGCCACGCACCACTGAGCCCGATCTTGATGAAATAGGAAAACAGAACCAGAGTATAGGCGAACATGAGAGGAATGGCGATTTGGGAAACCAGAATCGCCAACACCGACGGGAACTGGCCATCTTCCGCCATGTACCCGGTATAGGAGTGGAAATGGGGTAGACGGGCCAAATAACTGAGAGTAGCAAAAGAAATCCAGACGATAGCCAACATATAGCCGAAGGCATCCCTATCTACAGGGAAAAGCAGGAGATCAATGGCCCCCAGTAATACGGCCAAGCCCACCGAGAGCACAGCCGCATAGAGAAAAGACGTTAAAGCCGACTTGAAGTGAACTAAAGCCACCGTATCAAAGTCGTTCTCACCACCAGAGGAAGGCAGCCAAATGTAAACACAAAGCATGGCGAACACGGCCACCATAGTCCTGGCAGTTACCACGTAGTCAATGGCCGACACGCTGGCGATGCTGAGATAATAGAGCAATGTCAGTATAATGGCCAGACCATAGACAGCCAAACGCTGGCCACTCCTATACCGATAGCGTTCACAGGCGAACTGGGCCGTAACACCAATGAAGGCTCCCAGCAAGAAGACAAACATTAGCTTCTGCAGAATCAAATCGGGGGTGCGGTGAAGAGAGATCATATAACAAGTCAATGCTGTGCTGCTGAACAAGCAGATGACCGTTAGCGGGAATCGGGTTACCGCCTGGTAAAAACCCTGCAACATCTTCCCCAGTGTGACAAGCAACGCTCTCATACTTCTCCCCTCCCTGGCTTGTTTATCTTCCCTATAACCATATTTATCATTTCCCCTTTTATCCTTACAGATTATATTCCCTAACCTTCCCATGACTTCGCCGGCTAATCTTCTCATCCCTGCCCAGTTTTGACGTACCGTGGGTGGAAAGATCTAGTGAGTCCTCCTAGAGGGGACAGGGGTGGGTAAACTTGGTCAACAAGACTAACTATATGACCTGCTGGACCATTACCTACCGCGCCGCTTTAGGCAGACCGGCAGTCGTGGTGCGGTATAAGGAGGAACCCTTGTCATCAAGCAACCGCGTCACAAGGAGGATCGCCACCAGCGCATACTAAGCAAATAGTAACAACGGGGCTGTTCGCCTGCTGGCGAAGAGCCCCTAACCAATTATGCCGCAAACACTAGCGCTGCCAATCAAGCCACTCTTGGGTGTACTGCCATTGCCCTCTTTCTGTAGCGCGCGGTTCCCTACCCAAAATAACTCCCGTCTCCGCATCAAAATAGGCGTAGTCTACCCCCGGCATATTCGCTAAAGGAATGGCATAGGCCAACCTTTCCTCATAACCTCGCCCATCTACAACCGTGAGATGGGGCGTTTCATTCACAACAAGGGCTGGGTCTAAGCTATCGATTATATCATCGGCGCTGAGGGAGGCTGCGAAGTTCAGTGGAAGGGGATACTTATCGTAATATAGATCACATTGCAGCCTAATGGCCGTAGCCATACCGCCGTCAGCGAACTGAGAACAGTAGGACCAAAGCTGGCGACTTTGTAAGGGCACATTCTGTCGCAGCACTACAAACTCCATACTATAAGAAGTCGCGTCCTGGTGGTAACGGTAGGGGATAATCTCCTCACCCTCCGTTTGGCCCCAGGCCAAGGCCAGAGTCCGAGATAACTGGGCTAGAAGGTCTAAATCGGGCCTAGGTAGAGAGGCCTCTACTTCCACCACATGCCCTCCAATTTCACTAACCAACACAGTCAAATCCACAGCTGGGGACCGAATTGCGAAATCAACTCGCCACAAGTTCCCGTCAGTTTTCCTGCCTCTGTGCACCTTAATCTTTGGCTCTTCCTTGGCCACCAAGTCGGCGTTTTGCAGGAACTCCTGCGCCCGTGCCAGCGCCTCAGCTTCGGTGATTCTGGCTTCGCCACTATACCATAGTCCCGGCCAGCTCTGTGGTGGTTTCGCCCGCCCCCGCCGATGGGCTTGATAACCCTCATCCTGTTCCCCCGCCTCTTGTAACGCCATTTGCTCGAGCCAGCTATCAAAGGCTTCTTGCACCAGCGGGGTATCCTTCACCTGTTGCCAGTCGCGACCATAAACCAAGTCCAAGAGAGCCTCTGTCCGCTCTTTGGTGGCAAGAGCCCATTGGCGCAGCTCATGCAGAGATGCTCGCGTTCCGTGGGGCAGGATACCCTGTAATTGGCTGACATAGGCAAGATAGTCGATAATTGGTCCCCAAGGGTGATGAAGCATCGTATTAAGCATGTAATCATTGCGCCACGGCGCTGTGAATGGTGCTACAGCCAGTTGGCCGTAGGCTCTCTGTGCCGCAGTTACGGCACCCTGCAGTGCTTCGCTTCTCATAACCTCTTCTGGGCCCAGTAGGACCTGGGTGAGCTGCTGATCCATGGTTGTTAGCCAGCCCGACTGCTCACGGAGCCAGCGGGCTAAGGATTCCCTCTGGGTGTTTTCTATACGAAGATAGTATTGATGCTTCTGGCGAAAGCCCCATCCGACTAAGACCACAGCCAACAAGACCAAACCCACCAAACACCACCGTTGCCAGCGTTTGCGCAACCTTCTCCCTCCATGCTATTTTACCGATCTCTATTAGCCATTCTATGTCTCCTGCAAAAAAGCGTGTCGCCACCGAGTGGCGACACGCCTCTTTGCTCCGATTCAAGAGCTACTTAAAGTATGGACTCGCTAACCCCGGCAATGCCGGCCATCATTGTGGCCAGAAGGAAGATGATCTGCGGCCCCTTGTAGGCATTGGTAGAGTCCCACCATTCTTTGGTGGTATGCACCATGCCCGCGTTGCCACCACCGCCAACACAGACGGCTGGAATGCCCTTGGCAATGGGCGGATTGGCGTTGGTGTTACCTCCGTGCCCCAGTGTGGGCTCCATACCCATGTCTTTAATCAAGGCATAGGTGGCCTGCACTATCGGAGCGTCTGCCGGTTGGGTGCCGGCCTTTACGTCCACATAGGTTTCAATGTCGTAGGTGATGGTGTCCATCCCCCAGCGGGCGGTTTCTTCGGCGCAGGCCTCTTTGATGCACTGCAGAACTTTCCCGTACAGGATATCGAGCTCCACTTGGCAGTCGGAGCGCATGTTCATCTTGATGGTGGCTTTGGGAACGATGGCATGTATAGCCGCATCGTTACCAGCGTGGAAGTTGCTGACGGCGTAAGTAGTCTTGGGCGATACGGGCACTTCCAGATCAGCAATTTTGGCTACCGCCCGGGCCGCCGCATGTAGCGGATTGGCCACCTTGCCAAAGGCCCCATAGGCGTGGCCACCAATGCCGTAGAAGTTGACGGCAAAGGTCTTCATTCCCGTTGCCTCGTAGGTAATGGTGTCAATGCTGGCGCCATCGATATTGATACACCCGATGATATTGTCATGGTCAGCAAGAAAATCCTTCATGCCACCAAAACCACCCATGCCCTCCTCACGGGATGTGCCCATGAAGATGAGGTCATGCTCGGTTTCAATCTGGCTGTGGTTGAAGGCGCGTAGAACCGATAGTACGGCCGCCAAACCTCTAGTGTCATCGGCCATGCCAGGGCAGTGGTAAACCCCATCCCTTGGTTCTGGGCGACCGGCGACTGTGCCTTTAGGGAAGACCGTGTCCAGATGGCCCTCTATGACAATGGCCTTACCTGTGTTACCTTTGCCCCGCCGCACGCCGAAGGCATTGCCATGGCGATCCACCTGTACGTCCTCCAGACCTAAGGCCGCCAGCTTATCGGCAAAAGCCCTAGCTCTATCCCACTCCTCAAAGGTGGGCGCCTCAATGACAACCAGATCCAGCTGATCCTCCAAGGTGTTCTGCTCATCAGCCTGAATGAACTCCATCCCCCGCTGTACCGCCTCTAAACCTTTTAGCCGCTCATACGTCTTGGCAATCCTCTCCGACACTACGTACTCCATAGTAAGGCCTCCCTCTTGATTCTTATCACTTGGAACGGGTTTCCCCTTGTGTTTTATTTCTGTAGCCGTATCATTATCCCTGCTGGAAAAGATAAAAAGGGCTGTCGCAAAACAGCCCCTTATCATAGCAAATTAGGTCAAGCGGCAGAAAATCACGTTATCTATATCCAATTCTGGGGTGGTTTCAGCATCATCGTCAGGGCAGCCGAATTGCACACGCGCGGCCACGGCGCCTCGAGGAGCAGGCTCCGTTACGCCAGCGTAAACCAACCACTTAATGGTGGTGATGCCGTTGCTCTCATGATTACTCTGTAAGATGGCACTTAACCCCAGACCGATTTCGTTACCGTTTCTATCCAGCCAGATAACTTGGGCCGTGAGATTACTCAAACCGTTACGGGCTCGGAAAGCAAAGCTCAACAGGAAGCAGTGATTCTCAGCGTAGCGGAGGGGAACATCTTGAAATAGGAAAGAGCCATCGTCCATTTCCGCATATTGGGTACCTTCATAGGAATCGTCTGCCGATGGAGTATCCACATCATCGAAGGTCCAGGAGGTCAAACCGTTTTCAAAACCGGGGTTGAGAATTAAGTTAGTAGAGGCTACCCGGATGAAGATGACCTGATCAATATGCAGTGGTTCGGCAGTGAAGAAGATGATTCTGGCACGCACTGCTCCACGAGGGGCAGGACTGGTGACCCCAAGATAGGTCAGATATCCACCTTGCGTCAGCAGGGTGAGATTAGGAACAATGAGTTGTAAACCGGGTTCGCCGATAACCGTATCATTCCGATCCAACCATAATACTTGCACCGTTACAGCCGCCAAGGCAGGCGAGTGGTATCCAACACCTAGCAGATAGGTGGAGCCCCGAGGATGACGGGAGATGTCCACATCCTGCTGCAGCACCGCATTATCGGCATTGGCTACCGCTGCCCCTATACCCTCAAGCCGGAAGAAGTAGCTGGGGGCAAAGGTCTCTGTTGTCCAAGAAGTCAAGCCTATTTCAAAACCCGGGTTGTTTACCAGGTTGCCACTGAGAACAGGGGCCAAAACTATCTGATCCAGTTGAATGAAGCTGGCTTCATTGCCTTCCTGTTTGGTAAATACCAAGCGAGCAAAGGCCGCCTGTGCCGGGGAAGGGTCCACAATATGGAAATGAGTCACCCGTTCGCTGTCCAGATCAGTCACCGCCTTAGGGTTAATGAAGAGACGGGCACCGTAACCAATAATCCGTTGGAAACTATCTAGCCAAATTACCTCCACAATCAGGCGCGGTGGGGGGACCAGCTCGGTCACCTGGGAACTTCTGAGGTTGAAGCTTAGGAGCAGAGGGTAGCCTCTTACCCCAAACAGAGGAATGTCCTGCCAAAGGGCAGCCTGTTCCGGCCCCATTTCCACCAGAAGGTTCCCTTCATAGGTGGGATGGCTGATGATTTCCACGTCACCAAAGATCTGCCACTCGGCAAAGTCCTGCTTGAAGCTTGGATTCTGGACCAGGTTTAGACCGGGGACGGGCCTACGCTCAACCCTGTATCTCCGTCTGGCCATGTCTTTTCCCTCCTTTCTCAAGTAGCTGCTTTCCCAATATTGTATGCAGTATAGAATGGTGGTGTGTCATTGTGGCTACACCAACAAGCTGGCAAGACAAGCAGCAAACCTTTGTACTCAAAGATAGACAAGTGGCATTGCGGAAAGCGGCGTGGTGAACGCCTATGGTATAATAGTTCGCGACCCAAATGGCGAGCATTGCTCTAACAGAGGATGAAAAGACTGGGGGATGAGCATGAGGAAGAAGTGGCAGGGTGAGGCGATGTTGCTGCTGGCCGCACTTATTTGGGGGGCCGCTTTTGTAGCCCAAAGAACAGGCATGGAGTATGTGGGGCCATTTACCTTTAACGGTATCCGCACTCTGCTGGGTGCACTGGCTCTGGTGCCGGTAATTGTGCTGATGAATAGGCAGCAGAAGGGACAGGGCGAGTCAAGCCCCGCGCAGATGGCCAGAGAAAAAAGGAACCTGCTGATCGGCGGTTCCTTGTGCGGAATCATATTGTTCGTGGCCAGTTCCTTGCAGCAGTACGGCCTAGTCTATACCACTGCTGGCAAGGCGGGCTTTATTACGGCCTTGTATATAGTCTTTGTTCCCCTGTGTGGGCTCTTTCTGAAGCGAAAGATCCGCCCCTTGCTGTGGCTGTGTGTAGGCTTGGCTACTCTAGGGCTCTATTTACTCTCGGTGCAGGAAGGGTTTGCTATTAACAGTGGTGACCTGCTGGTCTTGGCCTCGGCCTTCGCCTTTACGGCCCACATATTGGTCATTGACCATTTTTCTCCCCAAACCGACGGGGTAAAGATGTCGTGCTTGCAGTTTCTTGTCTGCGGAGTTCTCTCGCTGCCCTTCATGTTAGCTTTTGAGACCGTCAACTGGTCAGACATCAAGGCCTGTTGGCTGCCCATTGCCTATGCGGGCATCTTATCCTGTGGAGTGGCCTATACGCTGCAAATAATCGCGCAGAAGCGAACGGAACCCACCATTGCTTCTCTCCTACTATCTCTGGAGTCGGCCTTTGCCCTGCTGGCGGGCATGGTTATTCTGCACGAACAGGTTTCCTCGCGGGAGGCCGTCGGCTGTCTCATCATGTTCGCCGCCATTATCTTAGCCCAACTACCCGAAAAGAGGCGTCGGGTAACCCGTGGAACTAGTACCGAATTCTAACCGAGCAGCTTGCTGCTGATTCTAGGAAGATACCTATGGTACAATAAGGAAGTGCCAGCTAAGAACCCGGGCAAGCGCGAAAGGAGAGGAGCTATATGGTCTTATCGGACAAGTCGATTAGAGAGCTATTAAGGCAAGGGGAGTTGACCATCAGTCCTTTAGAAGATTCCCAGATCCAGCCGGCCAGTGTGGATATACGTTTGGGTAACACCTTCAGCATAGTAGAAGATACCAGTGAGGGAATACTTGTCTTAGACAAAAGGATCAGCTATAAAACCATAACCACCGACCGCTATGTTCTCATGCCCGGCCATTTCGTTTTGGCAACAACCATGGAGTACTTCTCCCTCCCCAATAATCTAACCGCCTTTGTTGAAGGTCGCAGCTCCATCGGTCGCCTCGGCCTCTTTATACAGAATGCGGGCTGGGTCGACCCGGGCTTTGAAGGTGAGATTACTTTAGAACTCTTCAACGCCAACCGCACTGCCATCGAGCTGCGGGCCGGGCGCCGTGTAGGGCAGCTGGTCTTTGCCCAACTGGACCAGGAAGCCCAAAACCCTTACCGGGGGAAATACCAAGGCCAAAGGGGCGCCACTGGATCTCGTATATACCTGGATACGGAAGTAAGGCTAAACCCACAGGGTTAACCATGGAAGAGGGGCTTTCGAAAAGCCTCTTTTTGTCCCCTGCACACCTCATCTTCTGCTGACTGCAACGGGTGTCGTGTGCTCACACATACCAAGAGAACTCGCCCCATATATCTATAACACAGCCTATGGCGTCTAGAGGGGGCGATGTTTTGCCGCTGATCCTTTGCAGTGACCTGCTGGCCACATGGGGCTATGGTCAGGTCTTGGCACTACTGAATTTCCATCTAGTTGACCGGGGCCATGATCTGGCGACCATTGGTGTGCTCAATGCCACAATGCTGCTGAGCAGCCTTATTCGTTCTAGGCTTACTGCATACCCTGGGCGCCATTATTGGTACCCGCCTAGGAGCCATACTACTGCAACAATCAAGTCAGCACCTGCTGCTGGTGGCAACTGCAGGCATTGGCTTGGCCCTTTTGTTGGCTGTTATTTCGTTAACCAATGAAAAGAAAAAACCGCAAAGCCCTTAGCCTGCGGCGTTCCGCGTTCATCGTCATACACCTACTTCTAATTGCTCTCCGGAGGCCCCTTACCTGACCCATTTTCAGATCAAAAAGGCTTTTCGGCAAGCGCCGAAAAGCCTTTGTTCTCATTAAGATGGCGGAGGAGGCGGGATTCGAACCCGCGACACGGTTTTTGACCGTGTACTCGATTTCCAGTCGAGCGCCTTAGACCATCTCGGCCACCCCTCCAACAAGTATTGACTTATGCACTTACTGAGTATAGCGTCAAAATCACAATCTGTCAAATGTCATTTGCTGTTACAAAACTAGGATTACGACAGTTTAAGCCTTTTGCCAGATACGAGTGCCAACACTTACCTTGTTGCAGGTACCATTGTAGGCATGAAACTCCAATACTAATCCCGGCGGAAGAACTTCGCCAGATCCGGATGAAGTGAAGACACTCCCACCACAGAACAAAAGTGGTTCGCAGTGCTTATCATTTTGGGCAACCAATACACCATTGGCGTTTAGCGCAATGCGAAGCTCTTCGTCGGCCTCCTGAGAGCTATAGACCCCAGTATAAATCGCCGGATTCTCAGGCTTACCGGACCAAACTTCATGTACCGAGTCGTGCTTTTGTTCTAGCGGCAATCCTAGCCTCATATTGAGGGCCGCATTGGTCAAAGGCGAACAATCTATGTCGCTGAGATTTGTCAAGACTGTAACAGCAAAGGCGCCATCCTTAATAAAACATCCGATAGCAGAGACTCCGGTTAACCCACCGTCATGCTCGCAAATAGCCACATCTTCAAACAAGCGCTTATACAATCCGTAGCAGTAAGTACCCCTTTTTGTCTCTGCGAAAGCCCTGCCAACAAGCCGTTCTACACAGCTTTCAGGGAAGATCCGTTTGCCGCCGTAAACCCCCCGGCAAGACAACGCCATGAAATACTTGTTCATATCCATTGCCGTTGACTTGATCCAGCCACAGCCTCGGTAAGGCGGGGCGTTATCCCAGTTGTTTGTACAATGGATAACGCCATTCTTATCTTTAGTGAAGAGGCTTGTAACATTACCTTTCGGCAATAGAGCGTTCAGATCAAAACTGGTGCGTTCCATTCCTAAGGGTTGGAAGATACGCCGGTCTGCATAGGTTTCTAACGGCTCTCCTGCCGCTTTATCTATTACACTCGACAGCAGTGCGTAACCTTCGTTTAAGTAGCTCATATATCGCCCTGGAGGTCCGAGAACGCGGAAGTTATCCCCTTGCGCAATGAAGGAGATGATGTCGTCTATATGCTCCACCTTGGTCGTGGACTCGGCCTTATATCGTTCCTGTATCTCTGCCCTCCAGGGCTCCGTGGGAGTATGCCAGGCCAAAGACCAATCTAAGGTTGGTAGCGGTGGGATCCCGGCAGTGTGATTGGCCAAATGGTGCACCAACACTGCTTCCTGGGGAGTTCCTGGAATGCGGAAGTCAGGTAAGTACTTCGCTACCGGATCGTCAAAACTGAGTTTACCTTCATGCTCCAACAAGGCAGCCGCCAGACAAGTAATGGATTTGCTCAATGACGCTATACCAAAAATAGTGTCTGCCGTTGCCTTTTCTTTTCCATCACAGTCCCGGTAGCCGAATCCCCGGCTATACAGCACTCCGCTATCGTCGCTGACACAAATTGCTGCACCCGGCACCTCTTGCCGCTTAAGCTCCTGAGCAACATGCAAATCAAGCTTGGCCCAATCGTACATTATCTTTCCTCCGCTCCACAGTCTCTACCGCGACCAACCAGGAAGCGCAGGCCTACACTATCCACTTTAATGTTCGCAACACCTCATAGTAGCACGGGCTCTCAAAGGTTACTATGTTGGCCGTCTCCCTTTTGACTCCTGGGAAATATGAGACCTTTTCGGCATAGGTGTGCTCTTTGAAGAAAATCTCGACCTTAAAGTGTTCGGGCAGTTTGATCTTCGCTGCTTGCAAGTCTTGCCGTACGGCCTTTTCTGCCGCGTTACGGATATTCTCAACCACCAGATCCGGTGAATAGTTTCTTGTTAGGCTACCACTTCCGTCTTTGGTTGGCACCGTCAACAGACTGGGATGTAGTTCGTTTTCGTCCTCACAGAGCATTTTGTCTCCAGAGAGCAGTACAGTAGGCACTCCTTCCAAAGCACAAGCCCAGCTATAAATCATGAACTCGGAAGCAAAACGACCGTTAATCTTGATCCAAGCAGGCCTGCCAGTGAGCGTGTGAGACAGAGGATTACCCATCTTGCCAGCGGCCGAATGATAACCAACAAACATGGCACAGTCAAAGGTTTTATCTACTCCTTCAACCATGAGGTAAGGATGGCCCGACGTGTTACGCAGTAGTACTACATTTTTTGGCATTTGGGCCGGGTCTAGGTTTAGCCCGGAACCATGGGCATCTTTCACATAGACTTCAGTTGCCCCGCCGGCAAAGGCACCTTCACAGGCCGCCAATACTTCCCGCGTCATTTGCTTAACATGGGGAGCTGCCATCGGTTCCTGCGTAAAGGTTTCCTTCCATTCCGTCGTACTGGCGATACCTTCAATATCCGCGCTGATAAATACCTTCATGTGGTCTTATCCTCCCTTTCAAGCTAGCGGCTAGCTAAAGCCTTTGGTACATTCTATTGCCCGTCTGCATAGCCCAAGCTTTATCATTGCGAATGTAGAATCTTATCAGCATGCAATCCCGTAATGGGTTGCCACCTTCTCGGGGAGCCAGGAAGTAATTCTCTCCACAGTAGACTAGGGGCCGCTTTTCTCCTTCAGCAAAAGTGAGCACCAATCCGCCCTTCTCTCTCGCCACCTTATAGGGATAAGCATAAATTGGCATACCATGCTCCCGCGCCCCATAGAAACCTTCATAGATCCAAGGTTCCTGCGGCGGCCTCTGGGAGATTACGAAGTTATGAGTATGCTCTTCAGGGTTATGACCTTGGGCAATATTGAAAGCTCCCATGAGAATGCGTACAGCGTCCACGTTACCCACGTTGGTCAAAACTGTACCCGCAATCCCCCGATCTTTGAAGAATGCCCCTGCGGAGGAGACTCCTTTTAAGCCCCCGGCATGGGAAAACAGCACTTCCCCGCGACAACGGACTTTCGCCAGACCATAGGCATAGACACTGGTCTTCAGAGTGGGGAAATCATTGCCCAGCAGCCTATCCACTACGCTCTCAGGCAAGATACGTCGGCCCTCAAATACTCCATTTTGCGATAGCATCTTGTAGTACTTATACATATCGTGGCTCGAAGAAATAATCCAGCCACAACCACGGTAGGGAGGAGCCATTTGCCAATTGTCCGAAGCGGTGACTTCTCCATTTTCCTCTTTAGTAAAGACCTGGGTTACGTTATCGAAATCTTTAAGACGGTGATAGCCTAAGGCTGTACGGGTCATACCTAGAGGCTGAAAGACCTTTTTTTCCATATACTCTTCAATGCTCATATCAGCTGCCTGGTCCACAATGGACGAGAGTATGGCGTAACAATCGTTGGAGTAGCTGGTATACTCCCCAGGTTGCCCCAACACTTGGTAATCGCCTTCCATTATATAGTCTATAATGTCTTCTACTGTATCGACTTTGATTAGACTATCAAGCTGGTCTACCGTCCGTTTCTCTCCCGGATCGCGTTCGGTATGCCTAGCCATACAGTGGGTGAGGGTAGGTAACAACGGCAACCCGGTGGTATGACTCAAGAGATGCTTAATAAGCACCGCATCCTTGGGTGTTCCCGGTATCTTAAAACGGGGGAAGAAGCGGGTAACCGGATCATCCATGCTCAACTTGCCTTCATGCTCCAGCAGCGCAATACAGGTGGCCGTCACCGCCTTCGATAGAGATGCAACGCCCATTATTGTATCGCCATCCACCGGCTTTTCCCTTTTTCCATCTCTATAACCGTAGGCCTTATCGTAGACTATCCCGTTTCCGTCGGAAAAGGTGATCGATAAGCCTGGGATGTTCTGCCTTTCCATTTCCTTGATGATAAAGCTGTCCATTAAGTTCGCATTAAACATACATATCCTCCCTACATTCAACTTCAGGCTACCGAGAGCTAAGAATACTCATTATCGCGGAGGCTAATGTGTCCACTGAACCAGCATTGTTAGCTAATACAACCACTCCAGCCTTTGACTGCGGGCAGAAAATAGTGGTAGAACAGTATCCTCCGACCAATCCGTTATGGTCGTAGATCTTTCCGTAGGTGGTGTTGCCGATATGCCAACCTAGACCCACAGTCCTTCCGCCGGAGAAATGGGTTTGCTGGGCCAAAGCCATAGCTGCAGACAAACGCTCATCCACCGACATAGCACCTAAATTGGCCGCCAAGAAGCGGATCATGTCGCGGGCCGTACTCTTAATACCGCCTGCCGCCTGCAAGGCGTCGAAGTCCCATTCCTTTCCAGGCGTGCCACTGGCCAGATGGGGTCCAGCCTTGCGAGCCTGCAGAGTCTCATCGGGAAAAACTGTGGTAGACGACATGCCCAACTTATCACAGATCAGCTCTTTCAGCATGGCGTCATAGGGCTTTCCGTAGGCATCAGACAAACACTCCCCTAGGACCCCCATACCTAAGTTGGAATACTCATAGCGGGTCCCGGGGGCCCAGCGTAGCGCATTTAGCCGCATGAACTCATTCATATCCTCACGGCTAAAGTCGGCAAAGGGGTTCATGGGATTGAGTACAACCGGATCACGGGGCAAGGCGGAGCTATGGGTGGCCAGATGCTTCAAGGTCATCTCCACACCATCATACTCACCGGCTTTACACCCGGGAAAAAACTCTTTCACCGGTGTATCCAGAGAAACTATTCCCTGCAACGATAGATCGGCCAGTATTGTGCCAGTGAAGGTTTTAGTCAGCGAAGCAATTTCAAACAGCGTGTTCTCATCAATCGGCTTGCCGTCTTTATGGGTACGGCCGTAGTTAAAGTAGGCGATCTTTCCATCTTTAACAACCGCTACTGCCATGCCCATAAAACCCTTGGAGTCAAAATAGGCTTGGCATTCCCGCCCAATCTTCTCGCGCAGTTCCTTGTCTTCCAGAAAGGGTAACTCGCCCGCCTTTGCGCCCCCTCCAGACAACGAGGAACAGGCCGCGATCATGGCAGACATGACTATTACAGCCACCAGACCTAACCATTGCCTGCACCTTCTTGTAGACATAAAGCGCGCACCTCCTTAACGCTGCCGAAGCTAAACCAAGAGACACGATACCCAATGGCCCGGCTCCACTTCCCGCAGTTTAGGCTCCTCTTCCCCACAGCGTTTTTGACAGACTGGGCAGCGGGTATGGAAGGCACAACCAGAGGGTGGATTTACTGGGCTGGGCATATCGCCTTCTAACCTGATGCGCTCACCCTTGTCACCGCTTATCTTAGGCACCGAAGACAGGAGTGCCTTTGTATAAGGATGCAAAGGATTGCGGTAAACATCCTTCTTGTCGCCGAGTTCAACGATTTTTCCCAAGTACATGACAGCCACCCGATCCGAGATATGGTGCACAACCGCCAGATCATGGGAAACGAAAACGAGCGACAGTTCATAGTGCTCTTGTATCCGTCGCAAGAGGTTAATAATCTGCGCCTGAATTGACACGTCCAGGGCCGAAACCGGCTCATCACACACAATTAGCTTGGGGTTGACCGATAAGGCCCGAGCGATACCAATGCGTTGCCGCTGGCCACCCGAGAACTCATGGGGGTAACGGTTAAAATAGGAACGTTCCAAGCCGCATTCGTCCATCAACTCTAAAACCCGCAACAGGATCTCCTTTTCCGAGGTCAGAGTGCGCTGAATACGGATTGGTTCGGCAATAATCTCACCCACCGTCATGCGGGGATCCAGTGAGGCATAGGGATCTTGGAAAATGATCTGCATAACCTTGCGGTCAAACTCGGGGTTGCGATGTCCGGTGGAGAGGAAATCGGCAGCCGAGCTGTGGAAGAATCCGTACATAAATGTGTCGGCGTTCGGGAAGCTAGGACCCCAGTCGCCTAAGAAGGACTGCACGTTACCGGTGGTGCGCTTGTCAAACCAAACGCCGCTTTCCACCTGATCGATCTTGGCCGTCATATTGCAGGCGGCAAAGTCCTGTTGCATGATCTGGTAAACCTGATAGAAGGTGCCGGTACCCACACAAGTCATCTCAAACTCGATACCATCCGGATAACCAGCTTCAGCTAGTAAAGCTTTAGCCTTCTCTGGGTTGTACTCAAAACCTGGTAGATTGGGATCATAGCCAGGAACACCTTCCGGTAGAATGGTGTTAACAGCCGGCCACAGACCCTTGAAGAACTCTCTGGAAATCTTGTCATTGTCAAAGGCATAGGCAACAGCTTCGCGCACCTTGGGGTTATCGAAGGGCTTTTTGCCATTGTTCATGACGAAGAAGACTTGCGAGAGGGAGTTCTGAATCTTTACGTTATCTGCGAAGTCTGGGTTAGACAGATACTGTTGAGCCATGGTCAAGCCAAGACCACAATAGTCGATGTTACCTGCCTCAAACTCTAGATATCTGGTGTTCTCATCCATGTTGTAGAACTCGAAACCATCCACATTGGGCTTTAGGGTACGTCCATTGTAGACGTTATGGTTATAGTTGGGGTTAGGCTTCATAACGATCTTGGTCTCTGGATCGAAGGACTCTAAGATAAAGGGACCCGTACCAACAAGTGTATCAATACCCCAACGATCGCCGGCTGCTTCGCGGGCGTGCTTAGGCACAATACCTAAGTATTCGTTGGCCAGAGCATGAACAAAGGCAGCATAGGGGCTCTCTAGCGTGATGGAGAATTTGTACTTGTCAATGACCTTGAAGCCTGCCAAAGAATCGGCCTTGCCATCCATCATTTCTTTGGCGCCCAAGATGAAGTCAATCATCCAAGTGTTGAGACAGTTGGTGGCTGGATTGAAGAAGGTATTGAAGGTATACTCTACGTCTTCACTGGTGAGCTCAACACCATCATGGAAGAGAATGCCTTCTTTAAGTTCAAAGGTGTAGGTCAAGCCGTCTTCACTAACAGTTGGGAAATCCTTCACGAGCAGTGGGTACATTTCGTACGTAAAAGGCCGCTGGCCAATAAGGGGTTCACAGATAAAGCTGTAGGGGGTGGCCACTCGTGGATAGGTGGATTTCATCGCATCGATATGGCCATCCGTGCCGTAGTCTCCACCTAACCGCATAATCTTGTCGCCGCTAGGCTGAGGCTCAGGGGTTGATGGGGTACATCCGACAAGCGCACTGATGAGCATAAGTGAAACTAACAGGACTGCCAAAAACCGCTTCATACGTATCCTCCTTTGTTTTTTGTGGCAATAAACGAAACATCTCATCGATGTTTATGCCCAACTTCCATTACCACTGCAAGGAATTCCTACTCTCCCGACGAATAACATAGCATGCTAACTATCTCGTAAGCCATCCGAGAATTCTGATAAGCATTACTTAATCTAGTTTTTCTTTCAAAAATGACACACTTTTGTAACCTTTACCGATATATCTATCAATCAAGGGAAATCACTTTGGGAAAGGGGTGTTCTAGGTGACTAATGATACATCGCGCAAAGAACTGGTGTTTAATGCCATAGAAGCTCTTCTGCTAGAGGAAGGCAGGAAGAGCCTAACCTACGCCAAGATCTCCGAAAGGTGCCATCTACACACCAATACCATCACCTACTATTTCCAGAGCAAAGAAGATATGATGGTCCAGTTTTTCCAGTACATCGTAGACAGGGACAACGCTAATCTACCGCCTTCTTTACCCACGTGCCCCAAGGCATGACACCGGTGGAAGCCTTCAATATGTTAATCGATTACATCATAGATGGAGGCCACCTGGAGTCAAAAACTCGACGCTTGCTCAACTTGTATCTGCTGCCACACAAGGATATCAGCCCCAAGGTGCGAGAGCTGTTCTCCAGAATACACAACACGGCTTGTGCCAACGAGTTAAAGGCCATTGAGATGTACAATAGTCTAGGCATTATCAACGCCGACAAGATAAGAGAAGCCTTTGCCGATATAACCTTTGTTTCTTCCGGCCATTCTCTGATCAAACTGTTCGGGGTTGATTGTGTTGATATCGATTTGGCACTGCATCATGCCAAAGAACGTATAAAGAAGACTTTGCTCAAACCCGAGTATTATGAGGAATGCGCCAAATGAAGCAACAAAAAACGGATGCTAGTACAAGCATCCGTTATTTCTTGCTTAACTGGCGGAGAGAGTGAGATTCGAACTCACGGAGCAGGATCGCTGCTCACCCGCTTTCGAGGCGGGCGCCTTAAACCACTCGGCCATCTCTCCCTATTTTTCTCTTAACTCCGCAAAAAAGCGACGTAACAGCTGACTGCTTTCCTCAGCCAAAACCCCTGAGGTAACTTCCACCCGGTGGTTCAACCGTTCATCCCGCACCAGATCCAGCAAGCTACCGCAGGCACCAGCCTTCTTATCAGGGGCCGCATATACCAAATGGGGTATGCGGGCCTGCACAATGGCTCCTGCGCACATAGGGCAGGGCTCCAAGGTAACGTAAAGCGTACACCTGGTGAGCCGCCAGCCGCCTAAAACTCGGTTGGCTTGGCGAATGGCCAGCATCTCGGCATGGGCCGTGGCATCGCGCTCTGTTTCCCGCAAATTGTGGGCTTTAGCGATAATAGCACCGTCGCGTACAATGACGGCCCCCACCGGGGTCTCCCCCAACTCATAGGCCTTCCGCGCTTCCGCCAGTGCTATCTGCATAAAACTCTCATGGAGTTCTTGCATCGCCAACCACAACCCTTTAAGTCTATCTGCAAAGACAGACAGTGCGCCTCCCAGCGCACTTACCTTGATTGCTAATGGCGCACCCGGAGGGAATCGAACCCCCGACACGCGGTTTAGGAAACCGCTGCTCTATCCACTGAGCTACGGATGCATAAAATGGCGCGCCCGGCAGGATTCGAACCTGCGACCACCGGATTCGTAGTCCGTTACTCTATCCAGCTGAGCTACGGGCGCATAAAAAATGGCGGAGAGGGCGGGATTCGAACCCGCGACACGGCTTTGGGCCGTGTAACCGCTTAGCAGGCGGCCGCCTTCGACCTACTCGGCCACCTCTCCGCATCGCCTATCTATTGTAACACGTCTTCACCGGGCTGCGCAACCACCATTTACTGCCGCTAGCCCGAAAAGAGACTTTGCTGGCGGAGAGAGAGGGATTCGAACCCCCGGTCCCTTGCGGGATCACTGGTTTTCAAGACCAGCGCCATAAACCACTCGGCCATCTCTCCGCATCATCGAGCAACGTCAAGTTTAGCATAATTTTCGGCCGTAAGTCAATTGCATCATCTGGTAGGCCGGGTAATACGCTCTACACCCATATACGGCCGCAAGACTTCGGGCACGATTACTTCGCCTTCCGCCGTCTGGTAGTTCTCTAAAATTGCGGCTACAGTACGGTCAACAGCGAGCCCCGAACCATTCATAGTATGTACAAATTCGGGCCGTGCTTTCGGTTCCGGACGATAACGAATATTGATACGCCGCGCTTGGAAATCTTCGAAGTTGCTCACAGAAGAAATTTCCACATAGCGGTCGTAACTGGGCATCCAGACCTCCGGATCATACTTCATGCTGGCGGTAAAGCCCAAATCACCAGTACACATTTTCATCACTCGGTAAGGCAAGCCCAAGAGCTGCAGAATGTGCTCCGCATCGTTTAACAGCTTTTCCATTTCTTCATAGCTGGTTTCTGGCCGCGTAATCTTCACCAGCTCCACCTTATGGAATTGATGCATGCGGATCACACCACGGGTATCTCGCCCAGCCGATCCGGCTTCCCGCCGGAAGGAAGGGCAGTAGGCCACATAGTAAATAGGTAGCTGGTCGGCCTCCAAAATCTCGTCCCGGTGCAGGTTCGTTACCGGCACTTCTGCCGTCGGATTGAGGAAATAGTCGGTATCCGTTAGCTTAAAGGCATCGTCTTCAAACTTAGGCAGCTGGCCCGTACCCGTCATGCTGGTGCGGTTAATTATGTAAGGTGGTGAGACTTCTCTATACCCATGCTGTTGGGTATGGACGTCCAGCATGAAGTTGATTACAGCCCGATGCAGTTTGGCCCCCAACCCCTTGTAGGCAATAAAACGGCTACCGGTTACTTTGGCACCCCGCTCCCAGTCGATGATGTCCAAATCGGTGGCCAACTCCCAGTGAGGCTTGGGCGTAAAATCAAACTTCGTCGGCTCCCCATGACTACGCACAAAAACATTGGCCGTTTCATCGGGTCCAACAGGTACGCTTTCATGGGGCATGTTGGGTAGCGATAGTAATTCTGCCTCCAAGTCGGCTTCCACTTGGCGCAGCTCCTCATCCAGCTCTTTTATGCGTTGCCCCAGAGCTCGGGTTTCTTCGATCAGACTGCTGGCGTCTTGCTTAGCTTTCTTTAGCTGAGCCACCTGTTGTGAGGCCTGATTACGGCGATTCTTAAGCTGCTCCACCTCAGCTAAGATGGTGCGTCGCCGCTCATCCAAACGCAAGAATACATCCAGATCAGCATCCACACCCTTGTTGATTATGGCCTGTCGCACCTTTTCCGGATTGGCACGAATAAACTTAGGATCTAACATATACCTTCCTCCCCTTACTTACTTTGTTACTTCGCTGCAAAAAAACAAAGTCCCTCACTAAAAGTGAGGGACGGGAAAACCGCGGTACCACCCTGATTGACCCAAAATGGGCCCAGCTCTGCACAGATAACGGCTGTCCCGGTCCCAGTCTACCTGGTCTGCTCCCAAGCGGAATACTTCTCAGCGCCACGGTTCCCACCTACCACCGTGTCTCTTCAACTGCGCCTGATAGAAGCAATTTCTTGTTCATCGCATTTAGCAGTTTATTTGCGATAGTATATCACTGACATGTGGGCGATGCAAGCCACCATAGCCTGCGTTATTTAACGCTTCCCTTAGGTTTCCCAGCACCATAGCCGATTATTCTGGAAAAACGGGCCTACAGCCACCCCTGCCGTTGCACTTCTTGTCAACTGGTGATATAAACTAAAGTAGAATACAATATACACAAGTGCTGCGCGTAATCTCCAACAAGCAAAATTTAAAAGGAGTGACTGTCATGAAAGAGCGCTTGTCGACCCGTGCCAAACAGATTAGCCCTTCTGTTACTTTAGCCATTGACGCTAAAGCCAAGCAGATGGTGGCACAAGGCATCGACGTAATCAGTTTTGGCGTTGGCGAGCCCGATTTTGACACGCCTGAGCACATTCGCCAGGCCGGTATCGATGCCATCAACAGTGGTTTCACCCGTTACACCGCTGCCGCCGGTATAGCCGAGCTCAAAGCCGCCATTTGTGCCAAGTTTAAACGAGACAATGGTCTAGAGTACACCCCCGATCAGATTGTGGTTTCCAACGGTGCCAAACACTCCCTCTACAATGCTCTCCAAGTGCTGGTAGAGGAAGGCGATGAGGTTATCATCCCTGTGCCCTATTGGGTCAGCTACACCGAAATGGTTAAACTGGCCGGCGCCACCCCCGTATTTGTGGAAACCAAAGAAGAGAACGATTTCAAAGTGCAGGTAGCAGATCTGGAAGCTGTTGTTACCGAGCGGACCAAGGTTCTCATGCTTAACAGCCCCAGCAACCCCACTGGTATGGTCTACGGGGAAGACGAGCTTAAGGCTATCGCCGATTTCTGCCTTAAACATAACCTCTTTGTTATTGCCGATGAGATCTACGAAGAGCTGGTATACGACGGCGCCAAGCACTACAGCATCGCCAGCGTTGAGCCTAAGATTAAGGACTACACCGTTGTCGTTAATGGTATGTCCAAAGCCTTTGCGATGACTGGTTGGCGTATTGGTTATACCGCCTCCCATGTGGATATCGCTAAGGCCATGAGCAGCATGCAGAGCCATGCCACTTCCAACCCCAACTCTATTGCCCAGAAGGCTAGTGTGGCTGCGCTCAACGGCTCTATGGAACCTGTTCGTGCCATGGTGGCCGAGTTCGCCAAACGCCGCGAGTTTATGGTGGAGCGGGTCAATCAGATTAAGGGTCTCTCTTGCCGTAAGCCGCTGGGTGCCTTCTATGTTATGGCCAACGTACAAGAGCTGATTGGCAAGACCATTGGCGGCGAAGTGATCAAAGATGATCTGCATCTTGCTGCCGTCCTGTTGGATAAGGCCCATGTGGCTGTTGTTCCGGGTGCTGCTTTCGGTGCCGCCGGTTACATGCGTCTATCCTATGCCACTTCCATGGAGAAGATCAAGGAAGGTCTCGATCGCATCGACAAGTTCATTAACGGCTAACACATCTTGGGGGCTGTCGCAAGACAGCCCCTTTGGTTTTTATTATGCTCTGGGGCAATCCCGGTAACGACAGATGGCCCGGTTGTCCTTGGCTGGATGCCCTGGTTTTGCCACAGCCCTACGGAATGCAAAGAAAAGGAGGCTGTTTTGCGGCAACCCCTTCTTTTCCTAATTAGATAGGAAGGTCAACCAACTGTTGGCGCAATGCTTGCCTGGCCCGGTACAGGCGGCAGCGAACTGACTCGATGGAGCACTCGAAGGCCTGGGCAAGTTCTTCATAGGACAGGCTTTTGATATACTTTAGAATAAGCAAGTTGCGGTAAATCTCGGGCAGACGGGCTAGGGCCTGCTCTAGCGAGCGGCGTAGATCTTGCAATTCTAGGCGACGCAAAACATCGTTGCCCACGCTAAGACTGGCCTCGGTCTGGTGCAGCTCGGCCCAATTGTCATCGAGGGATACCTGATACAACCGGGAGTTACGTTGGCAGTAATCTCTGTATACGTTAGCCATAATGCGCTGCACCCAGGTGGCAAAAGCAGCCTCTCCCCGAAAACGGGGCCAGGCGCTATAGGCTTTCATCAGCGCTTCTTGCACCAAATCCTCCGCTTCTTGCCAATTGCCGGTTAAGGCCCGGGCCTGCATACGGAGCTTTTCCCAGCAAGCACTAAGAGCGTGCTCGAAGGACTGGGCCGTTTGTTCAAAACTCATCGGTATCACCCCTTGTATGTTTTTCCATTGCCTGCCCATAATTAAAGGTACAAGCGGATCGTTGCCGCCTCACAACGGCATCTCAAACTATCAGGTAAAGGAACTGATCGCCTTGCCTATTGCTAAAGAGAAAGAACTACCTCGTGAACAGACAAGCCCCATAAAACGTTTTCTCAAGCGGGCCCTCTTTACTGGAGCGGCTTTAGTGGCCATTGCTCTAATTCTGTTGGCCACTTATGTGGTCTTCTGGCCCTTCGAACTTAAGACTCCGGAGCGTACAACCAACATACTGGCCGACGATGGGCAGCTACTGACCAGCATCTATGTGGAGAATCGCCGGCCGGTACCCTTATCGGAAATCGCCCCTGAATTCTTGGATGCGGTGATTGCCGTAGAAGATAGCCGTTTTTATCAACATCGGGGCATTGATTTTATTCGTCTGGGCAAAGCCATTTTGGTCAACATTCAGACCCGCTCCAAGGCCCAAGGTGCCAGCACCATAACACAACAGCTGGCCCGTAATTTATATTTAACCTTAGAGAAGAAATATAGCCGGAAAATTATGGAGGCTATCCTGGCTCTGCAACTGGAGCAACACCTAACCAAAGATGAGATTTTGGAGCTTTACGTCAATCAGATTTATTACGGTCACGGGTTATATGGCATTCAGAATGCGGCCCGCTTTTATTATGGAAAGGATGCGGCCGATCTCACTCTAGCCCAATCTACCATGTTGGCCGGCATCATCCGGGTGCCCGAAGTCTACTCTCCCATCAACGATTTTGAGACCGCCCGCAAGAGACAGCGGGTAGTGCTCAACCGTATGGTTGCTACCGGAAAACTGACACCCGAAGAAGCCGATGCGGTGTTTGAGCGCGAGGATGAAGTAAGGCCTGTACAACCTGAACCCCAGAACATTTCGGCCGGTTACGTGCGGGGTGTTATAGTCCAGCACTTGAGCAACCGTTATCTCAATGGGGCCCAATATGCTTACAAGGGAGGCCTTACTATACAAACCACCATTAATCGCGAACTGCAGGCAGCCGCCGAAGCGGCTGTGAAGGAGGGCCTCGACTATCTCACTAGACAGGGCCTGTTGCGCCTAGATGTGGAAGGAAAACCCATCGCCGACGTGGCTCTAGTGGCCCTCGATCCCAAGACGGGGGAAATCAAGGCCATGGTTGGTGGCAAGAACTATCGAGAAAGCACCTTTAATCGGGTCTATGCCAAACGACCACCCGGGTCTACGTTCAAACCTATCATGTATGCGGAGGCTTTGCGGCAGGGCAAGGTCACCTTAGCCACCCCTATTCTCTGCGCCCATGAGTCCTTCACCATTCCGGGGCAGAAGGAGCCCTGGGAACCCAAAGACTTTGGCGGCCGCTATCATGATCGGGAGCTAACTGTGCGGGAAGCTATTGCCGTATCCGACAACGTGATAGCCGCTAAGGTTATGCGGGATGTGGGACCTACCCCGGTAGTAGAGCTAGCCAAGAGCCTAGGTATTCCTCTTCAAGCCAAGGATGCTGTTTTATCTCTAGCCCTAGGGACCGTGGATATATCGCCCCTAGAGCTGGCTGTAGCCTTCGCCACCTTTGCCAACCAAGGGCAACGGGTTGAACCGCTGTTGATCCGCAGCATTCAAGACCCCAATAATCGGGTCTGGGAAAGCAACTCCCCTAAGAACCCCGTGCCCGTGCTCGACGAACGCATCACCTGGCTGATAACCAATGCCCTAAAGGACGTAATCCGCACTGGTACGGGGACCCCTGTCCGCAACTGGTGCAGCGATCCCCGAGTTGCCGCGAAAACAGGCACCACCGGCAACAGTGTCGGCCGGGTTAATAGTGCTTGGTTGGCTGGTTACACACCCGATTTGGTGACCGTTGTCTATATTGGCGCCGATGACTACGAGCAATCTATCGTGCCGGGCAACAACTTGGGCGGTGGTACTCTGGCCGGAGCCATTTGGGGTCGTTTCATGGGTAAGGCCCAGCAAATTCTGCCCAATACGCCGGAACCCCCAATGCCGGAAGGTATCGTCAAAGAGGAGATTTGCACCGCATCAGGCGAAAAGGCCACCTTCCGTTGTCCCGAGGAGACCCGCACCCAAGAATACTTCTTGCAGGAATATGCGCCAGACCAGGGCTGTTCCGTGCACGGTGGTAGCTGGTTCGACCCCGGCGAGGACCGACCTTGGTGGGAGATCCTCTTCCCCAATCTCTTCCGCCCTAGACGCTGATATACCCATCCGCATAGGAGGGGACTAGGGAGCTATAGTTGCTGCGGGCGGCATGCAACACATCTTCCTTAAGCCCCAACTGACTCAATCCCTGCCCGCTGGTGGTCTGCAGGAAGAATTGTTCCAAGTTGCAGGCCGCTTGTCGATAGCTGGCCAAGGCGATGCGCGCTCCATCGGTCAACTGCACCACCGGGGCGCGCTTCTCTACTTCCGCGATAATCAACCCGGCGCACAGCACGTCTTCCGCCGCTATCTTACCAAGAGTGCCAGAACAGACTAGCAAAACGTCGGAGGCCGACGCCAACAGTCTCTCCGCCACCGCACTCCCGTTAGCCATGCTGGCAATTAGGATTTGCTTACTACTGGCAACCCGTTGCAGTGCTCGGGTGCCATTGGTGGTGGTAAATACGATGGGCTTGGCTTCTGGCAACTGCAGATATTCCCGCGGTGAATTACCAAAATCAAAGCCGGGAGGCCGTAATCTATTACGCTCACCACCTAAGTAACAGCCGCCCCGCTCCCCATACTTGGCCGCCAGCACCTGCGCTTCTTCAAGAGTAGCCACGGGAACAATATGGGGTGCCCCTCCTGCCAAGGCCGCCAAAATGGTACTGGTGGCCCGCAACACATCGATAACCACCGTGGTTTTGCCCGTTAAGTCGTCCGGTACTAGTTCTAAGACAAAGGCCACATCGATACTTACCAAACCCTTTCCCTCCTCTAGTCTCTAGGAGTGACTACAACTAACAATAGTCCCTCTTCCACTTCTATAGAGCATTCGGTGGCCACGGGAATGTTGCTAATTCCCAGACCTTGGCCCCAGCTCAAAGTAGCATCAGTGAGCGGCCAATGAAAACCTTTGGCCGTAACCCCTCGGGCCACGGGAGCAAAGGCCATGATTGAAACCAGTTGATTACTCTCTGGTCGGAGCGTTACTTTGTCGCTTACAAAATAGGCGTCGGTGGTTCCATCGGTAAAAGAAATACGGAATCCCTGCTGCGCAAAAGGAGCGAAAAGCAATAGGTTGGCTAGAGAATGGTCCAAACGACTTCCCCAGCCCCCCACCACCAGCAGTTGGCGGTGACCACGAGCTTTGATGACCTGCCAAGCCAGCTCGGTGTCGGTATAGTCCTTCTCACGGTCAAAGGTTAACAGCTCAACCCCTTGCTCCCTGGCGGCTTGCAGCAGGTCTAAATCAATGGAATCGAAGTCCCCTACCAAAAGGTGAGGCCAACGGCCCAGGCGATGCAGGTGCTTAAGAGCTCCATCGGCACAGACCAGGTAATCGTCGTCCTGCAATCGCCGAGCAACGCCCGCCAGATCTGCATAGGAACCGTTGCTAAAAATGACCGCTCGAGCGGCGGTCACTTGCTCTCCCTGCCTCATATTCATCCCAGCTTTCCTTATTCTTCTCGTCCTAAATATCTGGCTGCCAGATGAACACTCACCAGACCGGTTAGTATTAGATAAGCAATGGGTCCAAAAGCCGGCTCATTACCGGCGGCAAAATACCCCCGTACGATTTGGGCCGAAATGAGGGTTGGCACGATACTACTTACACGCTCTAGCCACAGGGGTAGCACCACTGGCACGGCAGCCAGGAACATGGCCGGCAGTGTCAACAGAAAGCGTAAGCCGTTCCCCTCATTGCTCCCGCGCACGTAGGAACCGATGAGCACCCCTAAGGCCACCGAGTTAAAGCAAATGCTAACTATAATGAGGTAAAACTGAGGGTCGGTGACAAAGGGCGCTGGTAAGATAACGCCAGTCAGCACCACAATGGCCAGCAAGGGCAATAGGGCGCTAAACAAACCCGCCCCTACCTTAGCCCAGACAATCTGACGATCGGTCAACGGCGATTTGCGCAGAGAGATTAAGGTGTTTTTGTGGCGCTCCATGCTGATACTCTGCTGACCTAGGCTCATGGCCGTCATAACCCCCATAATGACAAAGAGGGAAGAATAGACCAATTGCCCCATAGAAGTAACCGGTTGACTAACCTCCACCACTTGCCAGGAAATGGGCAGAAGGATGCTCTCCGGGTCAGCAACCAAATCTGCCAAAGTCTCCATGGCCCGCAGTTGATTACTGTCTCGCACTATTTCGGTAAAGATAGCTTGCGCCACAGTACCTTCTGTTTCCGTCAGGTTGGCATACATGGTAACTTCCCGCGACTGCAAGACCAGATAGGCATGAATGGCTCCTGCTTGCAGCCGTTTAGCCGCCTCCGGCTCGCTTAGCGGCCAGATGACAAGCTTAATATTGCTGGCTGCCGCTTCTTGTACCCGCTGCTCTAAGGTGGGCAGATAGGCCGGATTGCCTACTAAGGCCACCTTTACCTCCAGCGACTGATCTTGTAGATAGAAGTTGGCAGCCAACAGAATCAGAGGCACAATGATCATCCAAAGCAATTCTCGCCGATTTCTTAGCACGGTGCGAATATCTTTTTTCAGCAGCACATAACCCTTCATTGGGCAACCTCCTGATAGACCCGTTGATAGACATCTTCTAGAGCTGCCCCCTGCTTTTGCATATCCAGCACCGCAATCTGTTGTTCCGTCAGGGCTGCCAATACTCTCTGAAGGTTTTCCGGCCTGTTTAGCACCGAAATAACGCCGGGAGCCGGAGTAGTTATTAGTCCCTCCAACCCCTGGGGCTGGGCATCAACCCGCAGCTCGATGTAGTCATAAAATCCGTATTTCTCTTTTATCTTCTCCAATGTGCCGGAGATGACCATCCTGCCTTCTTTCATAATGCCCACTTCCTGACAAAGGTCCGCCAACTCCCGCAGATTGTGGGAAGCGATTATCACCGTCATCTCGTTATATTGCAGCAAGTAGTGGATAAAATCTCGCAGGCTCTGCATAGCCAGCGGATCCAGGCCCGAAAAGGGCTCATCCAGAAAGAGCAGCCGTGGATTGTGAATGCAGGCGGAGAGGATGGCCACCTTCTTGCGCATGCCGGTGGAAAGACGTCCTACCTGCTGGCGGCGCCACTCGTCTAATTCGAAGCGTTGCAGGAGCTCACCTATGTTGCGGCTAACGCCATAAAGGTCAGCAAAGAAACGCAGCGTCTCCTCCACCGTCAATTCGTCATAGAGGCGCAGATTCTCCGTCAATAGGCCCGTCAGCCGCCGAATGCGTTTCTGGTCCTTAAGCAGATCTAACCCCAATATCCAACCGGAACCTTTCGAAGGTGCCAAAAGGGTGTTGAGGAGCATAAAGGTGGTAGTTTTACCGGCCCCGTTATGGCCAATCAGACCATAAATACTATTGGCCTTAATCATCAGAGACAGGTCCTTAACCGCACAAGTCGGACCTATCTTACTGACGAAAGTCTTAGTCAACCCATCAGTGATAATGGCGTTCATGGTTCCCCGCCTCTCTAACATGAGCATGAATATCATATAACGTTCTACTCACTGGCCCCCAATCCCTGCATTTTGAGCAGGAATAGCTGGCACCGACGCGAAAGAAACATTAGAACAAAAAAGAGGGTGAAGTAGGTTGCAGAACATACTAGCCAAAGTTAAGAACGAGTTTTCTGGTAATAGGGCTTTTGCCCACGTGGCCGAAGTTGCTCAACATCACCGTATTCAGGCCAGCCCCGGCTTTCGGGCTGCTGCCGAGTACTGCCAAAAGATGCTCCGGGAGCAGGGCATAACGGCGGAGATTCTCTCCTACCCGGCCGATGGCCAGACCACCTATTGGACCCAATTGATGATGGAAGAGTGGAACTGCGAAGAGGCGACCTTGGATCTCATCAGTCCAGCTCAAGAACGTCTAGCCAGCTTTGCCGATAACGCATTCTCTCTGATTCAACGCAGTATCAGCACCCCTGAAGAGGGAGTGGAAGCCCCCGTAGTTTTGCTGGATCGAGGCGACAGCCCGGAACCCTATGAGCAGTTGGATCTCCGCGGCGCCATCGTGTTCACCGACGGAGATATCAACAAGGTTCGATCCTGGGCCATCGAAGAAAAGGGCGCCATCGGTATTATCAGCGACCGCATGGTAGAATTTGCTCCCATTCGGCATCGCTACGACATTCCCGATGCTTTACAATATACTTCTTTTTGGTGGACGGGGAAGGAAAAGCGGTGTTTCGGTTTTGTGCTCTCTCCTAAGGTCGGTGACCGTCTGCGCCTGATCTGCCGCCGCCTGCGGGAAGAACATGCGCAAGATCCCAGTAAACCTGCATACCCCAAAGTAAGGGCTTTCGTTCGGGCGTCCCTTTACCAGGGTCAGATCGAGAATGTGACAGGTCTCATCCCTGGCCAAGCCGAGGAAGAAATAGTAATCACTGCCCATCTCTGTCATCCCAAGGCTTCCGCCAATGATAACGCCTCCGGCGTGGGAGTAGCTCTAGAAGCGGCCCGCACCCTTAACCAGCTGATTACCTCAGGGGAGTTGCCCCTGCCCCGACGTTCTATCCGTATTCTATTAATCCCGGAAATGACAGGTACCTATGCCTATTTGGCAACCAATGAGGAACGTATGCCCCAAATGTTAGCCGGAATTAATCTAGATATGGTGGGTGAAAACCAAGACCTTTGCAAGGGACCTCTAGTACTAGAGTATCCGCCAGAAGCGGCCGGTTCCTTTGTGGGAGATCTGTTGGCCGCCATCATGGAGGAAGTGGCCGCCGAGAGCAAGAATCTGGCCGGCACCTCATCCTATGCCCTCTTTAAACATGCGATTGCGCCCTTTTCCGGTGGCAGCGACCACTACATCCTTTCCGACCCGACCGTGGGCATACCCTGCCCTATGTTGATTCAGTGGCCTGACAAATACTATCACACCAGCGAGGATACCTTAGATAAGGTGGATCCAGCTATGCTTTATCGCGTAGGCTGTATGACAGCCACCTATGTCTATCTCCTGGCCAACATGGGACTGAAGGAAGCCAGATGGCTCCTTTCGGAAAGCCGTGGGCGCTACTTACAGCAATTGCAGCGCCTACTCAACGCCAGCGCAGAACAGCAGCTTAGGGCCTTTTCAGAGGCCGAGTTGCAAACCACTTGGCAACGGGTGCAATATAAACTTGAGCGTCGCAGTGCTGAACTAAACAGTATCAAGCGCTTCTTAACCCCAGAGGAGCAGGCTCTGTTTGCCGAGCCACTAACGGCAGAGAACCAATTCCTAAAGCAGCTCACCCATTCCCTCTGGCAGCACCATTTGCGGGAGTTAGGCGTCCAAAGGGTGGCGGAACCGGCGCCAATCTCTGACCCTGAACTGCAATTGGTGCCCCGTCGTCTCTTCCGTGGTCCTATCAGTATGCGAGGCAAGCTGGAGGCCCTATCTCCCGCCGATAGGCAGGCCTTTGACAAGCTAATAAGTAACCACAAGGAAGTGGCCCGCAGTGCCACCTATCTGGTCTATTGGGCCGATGGCAATCGCAACATTGCCGAGATTGATCGGTTGGTACAGATGGAGACGGGCGTTAGCGATCCCTACTTTGCCCTTAACTACTTCCGTTTCCTGGAGAAACTAGGACTAGTAATTTGCCAGTGAATGTGCCAAGAGACAAGAGAAAGGAGCTTGACTTATGAAAATTCTTATTACCCATCGCGCCTCAGAGCAGCATATTGCCACCATTAGAGCAGCGGTACCGCAGGCAGAGATCGTCGTCACCCACGATGAGGCGGAAATCGCCGCCCATATGCCTACGGCCAACGTGATCTGGGGCAGCAACTTTTCGGCCGAGCTTTTACCCCAGTGCCCCCATTTGGCTTTTATACAGGTCTCCTCTGCCGGCGTCGATCGTCTCTTGAGTCCCGAACTGTTGGCCCATCCGGTGCAACTGATCAATGCCCGTGGCATTCATGGAACCACCATTGCTGAGCATGTGTTTCTACTGATGCTGGCACTGGCTCGCCAGTTTCCGGCTATGCAGCAAGCCCAGCAGAAACATGAATGGATTAGGGTCAGCCCCCAACTGCTGGCCAATAAGACCATAGGCATCATCGGCTATGGTAGTATAGGGCAGGCCATTGGTCAGCGGGCTAAAGCCTTTGGCATGCGCGTTCTAGCCCTGCGGCGCAATCCGGAACCCGACCAATGGGCCGATGAGGTCTGGGGCAATGATAAACTGCACCAGCTACTACCCCTGTGTGATTACGTGGTACTGGCCACGCCGTTGACACCGGAAACTCGGCACCTCATCGGTGCTCCTGAGCTTGCCTTATGTAAACCCACCTCCATCCTAATCAACATTGCTCGCGGGCCGGTAGTCGATGAACCAGCTCTCATCGCCGCTCTACAGAATGGAACCATTGCTGGTGCAGGTCTTGACGTGTTCTGTCAAGAGCCCCTCGACCCAGCCAGCCCCCTATGGGATATGCCCAACGTGATCGTCACCCCCCATATGGCGGGGCATATGCCCAACTATGACGACAATGTGCTGGACATTTTCCTAGAAAACTTACGCCGCTATCAAGCCCACCAGCCTCTGATCAACGTGGTCGATAAACAGGCCGGCTACTAAATAAGGCAGAACTGGGCAGGGTATAATTACCTGCATGACGACTGAACAAAACCAAAGTGAGGTGTATAAAGAATGGACCGGGAGATATTTGACCAGGGCATTACTTTTTCCGCATACCTGGACAAAATGACTGACAGCCGACGGGAGGGTTTTATGGCCAGTTACAAGCAGGTGAAATTGGAGGCGGAAGATCATAGTACCCTCGCCCGTTTGACCTGCCCCATCTACGTAGCTGCCTTCAGCGAAGACTGGTGTGGCGATTGCCGTATCAACCTACCTGTGTTGGTGAAGTTGGCGGAAGCGTCCCGTTGCCTGGAAGTACGTTGTTTCGGTTGGGAGGAACAGCGGGAGTTGGCCAACCAGCTGGGCGTGGAACGGATACCGACTTTCATTTTCTACAACAAGAACTTCGAAGAAATTGGACGCTGGGTGGAACGTCCAGCCGCCGTCGTCCAGGCCCTTAACCTGCCAGACGAAGAAGAGAAGCGCAAAGTTCGTATCGCCTACAATCAGGGCCATTTCCATGAAGACACCATCGAGGAAATTCTAGATATTTTACACGCGTGATTTTGTAGCCAGCGGGTGTGGTATACTGGGCATGAACGGTTCTTAGTTTGAAACAAGGAGGTTACATAATGAAGATCACCAAGACCATGGGAATTCAAGAAGTTGTTGAGAAATATCCAGAGACTGTGCCCATTTTCTTCAAGCATGGCTTAGGTTGCCTCGGGTGCGCCGCTGCCCGTTTTGAGTCTATTGAACAAGGGGCTATGGCTCACGGCATCGATGTGGATGCCCTCATTGCCGACCTGAACAAAGCTGTCGGTGAATAGGTGGTAAAAGAGAAGGGCTGTCGCAAGACAGCCCTTCTTTCTTTACGGTATCCGCTGGCGGTGGTCGCTTGGGACATGTGAGATCCTAGTGCGAACACCCGTCAGTAGTTACTCTAAGACATATACTTTCATTTTCCGTCGACCAAACTTCTTCATTTCTTCATAGGTTTCCATAAAAATGTCTATCTTGTTGCCTTTTATTGCGCCACCCGTATCCATCACCTGATAGATACCCGAGTACTTCTTTCCTACCGCATCTAAACCTTCCACATATACTCTGGTGTTCATAGGAAGAACTCTAAGGTCGGCGGCTATAGTCAGGCCCGCAACAGCCGGCTTGCCAGAAGCGGTCATACCACCCCAAGCGTCGTCGGGTTTACCCGTAACCGGGTCGATATCAGCGGTATAAGCAGTTGCTTCTACTGTGAGCACCTTGCTGTAGCGCAATGTCTGACCACCTCGCGAGATGGTGGCAATGGTGCCCTCTTCGATCATTCTGTCCTGCTTTTCTACTACCGTTACCGTGTCTATGAGTTTACGTTCCTGCTCTTGCCCATTTTCTTTTATTACTTGATAGGTTTTAATAACCTTACCGTTGATGCCCGGTTGTATTTCCCTGATCTCCCCCCGATTCAAAGATCGCGAGGCTACCCGAATAGTGCGATAAGGAACCACTTCCTCCTCTCGTAGCAATTCATGGGTTACCCGGACCACCTTTACCCGCATATCGTCTACTAGCGGACTAGCGGGATCGGGCTCCACCCGGTCCAATGGGCCCAGTGTCACACCTGCGAACCGGACCGCATCGCCTACCGTGCGAGCACTCGTCCAAACACTCCTCTCTTTGCCGTCCACCATCACGGTTATCCGCTTAGCGAACATGAGCCGTTGTAGAGTCTGGCTCGGTGTCAATTGACCAATATTCGAGGCTGCCAGCTGAGCATAGGGCACACGGTCGACAAAGAAGCTCATAACTAAGACCAGTACGCAGCCAACAATAGCCAAAAGGGCAAAGTGCAGGAGCTTTTTCGATCCTAACATACAGGATCCTCCCTTCTTGCTTCTGCCAGGACATTATAGTTTAACTAGTCTCAGCAAGTCAAACCTAACGCCCTGATACCATTTTTGCCCAAGACACGGATCCCTATACGCCAAAGACTTCCCTTAATTATAAATATGCACTTTCTTACTATAAGATTGGCTATATACTATCGTCAAATACCTCTCACGTCAAATGGTAGATGTAGTAATGACTAAGCCACCAGACTATGTATATAATCACAAGAGAAGACATGTAAGAAAGGGGACCCAGTAAATGTCCGAAAAATTGGTTGAAATAGTACGCGGTGATCTGGTGGAGAGCATACACCGGGGCGACCTGGCTGTTGTGGATTATACCGGTCGTCTACTCTATTCGGTAGGCGACCCGCAAGGAAAGATTACATTTATTCGCTCGGCCTCTAAGCCGATCCAGGCCATTCCCATTATTACCAGTGGCGCTGCAGATCACTTCGGCTTTACCGAGCAAGAATTGGCCGTATTCTGTGCCTCCCACGCAGCGGAGCAAATCCATGTGGAAACAGTGCTGGGTATCTTGGAGAAAATTGGGCTCACAGCTTCTGCCCTGCAATGTGGTCGCCATCTACCCTTTAACAAAGAAGCAGCCGATAAGTTGGTGCGCAGTGGACAAGAACCCAGCGAGGTCCATTGCAACTGCTCCGGCAAGCATTCCGGCATGCTGGCACTCGCCCAACACATGGGTTGGGATGTGGCCAGTTATCTGAGCATTGAACACCCGGTGCAACAAGCCATGCTACAAAGTATGGCTACCTTCGCTGGCATGGAAGCCAAAGATATTGCCATCGGTGTAGATGGCTGTGGCGTTCCCGTCTTCGGCCTGCCGGTGTATAACATGGCCCTTGCCTGGGCGCGGCTCGCTAACCCTGAGAGTCTAGATTCGGCCAATGCCCAAGCCGCCCAACGCATTACCCGGGCCATGACCGCCCATCCACTGTTAGTCGCTGGCACTGGACGTCTCTGCACTGGCCTTATGACCCATCTCAACGGTCGCTTAGTGGCTAAGAGCGGAGCCGAAGGGGTCTATTGCGTTGGTATTCTAGGACAAGGTATCGGTATAGCCGTCAAAATCGAGGACGGTAACGGCCGGGCTACCGGACCCGCCATCATCGATGCTTTGAGACAAATAGGGTTCTTGACCCCGGCCGACTTGGAGAACTTGAAGGAATTCCACAACCCCATCATCTATAACCATCGGCGCGATGTGGTGGGCGAGACCCGCGCCGCTTTCACCCTCGTAAGACACTAAGGTCCGATGCCTCCGCAGGCGCATAAAGTGCAGTCGCACTAAGGTTTTCAAGTACCCCGTGCGGATACTGCTATGGGGCCGTTGGTCATACGCACGGCGCGTTGGGCCCAACAATCAGTAGAACGAAGGAGCCAAGGGAAAGCAGCGACAACAGGCCCAGCTGCCCTTGAACAGCTCATTCCGACCGAGGGTGGGCACAGGCGCTCTAGTGTGACCACGGCCATCGGTAGAACAAACAACAAGGGGCTGTTTTGCGACAGCCCCTTTTATGGTCTGGAGGGCAGTGGGCAAACAAGAGCCCTAGCACCCAACCGCTATCTGAGATCTTCCTAGGACAACCCTTCTTAACGGCAATTCTCACTTAGGCACGGGAAAGCACGCTAATGCTGCCGTTCTTGCTAGCAGCCATCACCTGCGTTTTGATGGCCGCCTGCTGCCAGTTTTCCGTAGATGCCTTATAGTGTTGCTTATCCTCTACACTAGCCACAAGGGCTGGCAAATCAACACTTACACGGCCGCTTCGTGTCTGCAGGTCCAGCTGGTACCCCCTGGCGTCTCCCGTAGCCAGCTCAACTTGCACCGAACCATTGGTGGTAGTTAGAGTAATGGTGCCATCGCTGGTGGGTTCCAGAACCCCGCGAATCGAGCCATTCTTGCTAGTTGCTAAGAGGGAACCAACTTGAGCCGTAACCGTTATGCTGCCGTTCTTGGTCTCCAATTGCCAATCATCATGGGATTGCCCTCGTACCTTGATGGAGCCGTTCTTGGTCACAGCCCTACCGGCACCACAAACCTCTTCCACGGAAATAGAACCGTTCTTGCTCACTAGATCCATCTGGGTCAGCAACCGACGAGGGATGGCAATGTCAAAGGAGACGGAGCCGCGGATTTCTTCGCTCACTCGCCAGGCCAACTGCAGTTCCCCATCTTTCTGTTCCTCGTTTTGCAGCAAATATTGCTCCACCAACTGCCGGGCCTCTGCCTCACTATCGGCTTGAACTCGAAAACGTAACTGCACCGCGATATGTTCATCATCACTGGCCCGCAACCGTAGGTTACCGTTCTTGCTACTAATGTCCAAGTGTAATCTCTCTACCGTATCGGGAATGGCAACGGTCCGCTGTTCTTCCCAGGTGTAATGGGTGCCCCAGTGGCCGCCCAAAAACCCCTGCAGCCAGTCGGCTAGGCTCTGCCCCTCTCCCAACTCCTGACTAATAGCCGATCTCACCTCTTGTAGGGCATCCTCTACCTCACTGGTGATTTCCTCTCCGATCTCCCGCAGTTCCTGCCCCAGTTCTTCCAACAATGATGGGCTTTCCCTCATCACCGGCACCGGGATAGGTCCAACCTCTGGAACCTCCGGGGGCACCGACGTCCCTTCCAGTGCCTTGAGCAGGGCCAGGGCCTCTTCCGAGTTGATACGCCCCTGCTCCAACAGTTTTAGAATCCGCATTCTCGCTTCCGACATCCGGTCTTACCTCCCCACTACACATTGATCTTAATCGCCCCACTGACTGTGCGGGCCTTTACGGTCTGTTGCCATTCCTTATCGGCAAAATCTGGCGACTCGGCCACCAGCACGCGCTGTCCCGGCCGTTTCTGCTCTTCGTGCACTAGCAGGTCGGGCAAGTTATGCTTGATGCTACCGGCGGTGGTAGCTGCATCAATGCGGTAGCCGATGGCAGCCCCATGCGGCAGCTCGACCTTAATAGAACCATTGATCGTGCGCAGATCCAGCTGGCAATCGCTGGCGCTAGTGATCTCCACATTGATCCCACCATTGGCGGCTTGAGCCTGCCCTCTTTCGATTACACCCTCAATCGTCACCGCTCCGTTAACCGAGCTGGTTTGCAAGTCCTCAGCTTGCAGCTTTTCTCCAGCTACTTTACCGTTTACCGTTTTCAGCACCATCATAGTAGCAGCCAAATTGGCCAGCTGAATGCTACCGTTGGTGGAAGCCAGACATATCTCGCTGTACTGGCGCTCGGGCGCTAGCAACTCCATACTCACGCTGGCGTTTTGACCAAACAGGCGCCGTGCTTCTACGGTTAGATGACCTCCTGCACTGTCTACGCGCACCAGCCTATCAGCTATAGCCTTGGCATTAGCTTCATCGTCAGCCCGCACCTTTAATTGCAGGCTTAAATGCCAGCGCTGATCAGGGCTGCGCCCCAACTCAATTCGGCCATTGGTGTTCTGCAGATGGATCCGAGGGCTCTCCTCCGAAAACTCCCCTTCCATATGGCGCTCAAAGGAAAACTCCCTTCTGCCACCCAGTAGCCCGCCTAGAGCCCGCCAAGTCTTCTCCGGCCACAGACGCTGTGCTTCACTTTTTACTTTTTCGGCCTCGACCCGAGCTGCACGAGCAATTTCCCGCGCACGGGCTACTTCCTCTCTTACTGCCTGCCGCGCTCTACGTTCTTCCTCCTGCACAGCTCTGTGCAGTGTGGATGGGGTTTTGTCAGCTGTTCTGCTCTGAGCCAGAGCTTCCAACAACCCTACCGCTTCATCAGCCGTGATCTTGCCTTCTTCCAGCATCCGTAACACCAGCATTTGCTCTTCTGACATAGCAAACACCTCCTGCTTTAATATAAGCGCATATCCTTGCCATTGTCAATAGATCTATTGAGAAAATAAAGGTCCGAACCTTGAATTCTATTAGGTTACAAACTCGCATTTCTGAGCATAAGTAAAGAGCCCAACCTTGCGGTGGGCTCTTGTAGCTTTATGTTTTTTAAGCTGGGTTGGGAGCACCAACGGGGCAAACAGCAGCGCAAGCCCCACAATCGATGCACTTATCCGGATCAATGACGTAAATATCACCTTCAGAAATTGCATCTACAGGGCATTCGGGCTGGCAAGCACCGCAGGCGATGCAATCATGACTAATCTTATAGGCCACGGCCTTCACCTCCCCTCGCCGACATTGGCAATATGACAATACCATTGCCTTACCAGTCATATTATACATGAAAGTTTTCACCTAACCCACTAGTAACCGATTAAAAGAAAACTTTTTAGAGCCAAATACAAGCGGCGGATGTTGGACAGGCTATCGGCCGTGCTTACCAGCAGATTATCGCGCCGGCCTTTACCTCCACTTTTCTCATAAGGTATTAGAAGCACAGCGTGCTCGATCAGCTCCGACTCCACGAATTTGCAAACATCACGCCAGACATTAAAGTGTTTGCCCTTTTCCACTTCCACAGCCACTTTCCATCCCGGGTGATAGAAGTCAATCTCAAAGTCTGAATCGGGGGCAAACAGCCCAGGCACCTGCTGACTGGTTACTCCGTGGTGGAAACCCAACTGCAGAAGAGCCGGGCGTAACAACCTCTCTACATCTTGGCTACGCGTGTAGCGCCCATCCCTAATCCTGACTAGCTCTTCTGCCTCACTGGCCACGATCTCAATCAATTTCTGCTGCAGAGGATTAGCCTGTTCCACAAACACATATGTATGAACGGGGCCATTCACTGCGCTCCCTCCCCAAGGTCTTGGCAAGACTAGCCAGCTTGTCGGTTTTGGTATACTATCCTAGTGTATAGCAATAGAACTTATCTATACAGGCGCATATGGCGCTGGGAGGTGGAGAGTCTTGCCGGAAAAGATGGAACAGCTATTGGCACTGGGTCTTTATGCGGGCGATCTGCTACTCGGTAGCGGGGCCGAGATTTACCGGGTTGAGAGCACCATATACCATTTACTTTCGGCTTGCGGAGCCTCCGATGTGGATTGCATTGCTACTCCCACCGCAATTCACCTTTCTGCCCACGCCTACGGACAAGTGGGCACCCGGGTTCGCCGCATTAGGAAGCGTTCCACCAACTTAGGCCGAGTCGCTGCCATCAACACCCTTTCCCGCTCCCTCACAGGGCGGGAGAACGATCCCTTGGTTGTTCTACAACGTCTGCAATGCATCGAAGCAGACACGGAAAACAATTTGGTGGCCCTTGGCCCGTGGGCGGCTGCCCTGGGAGGAACCGCCTTTGCCACGCTTTTTGGAGCTAGAGATTGGGAGCTGCCATCAACAGCGCTAGTGGCCTGGCTAGTCTTCCAGTTTTCCACCTTTCTACGTCGACAAGGTATCGCCTCATTGCTGACCGATTTTCTCTCCGGCTTTTTGGCCGGATTAGGCGCCCTTACCCTCACCCTTTTGCTACCAGGGATGCCCTATGACCGCATAATCCTCGGCGCCATTATGAGCCTGGTACCCGGAGTCTTGCTTACATCCGGAGTACGCGACGTACTGGCCGGGGATTTGCTTTCAGGCATAGTTAGAACCAACGAGGCTCTCTTTACCGCTGCAGCCCTCGCTGCCGGTGTGGGTGCCATACTAGGGTGGTGGATTAGATGAGTATACCCCATGTAGCCGGACAGTTTTTGATCGCCTTTATCGCCTCCACAGCCTGGAGCGTTATTTTTCGTGCCCCCAAAAGGCGCATAGCTTTGGCCGGTCTCACCGGCGCCCTCGGCTGGATGGGATGGATGTTAGCTGGTGCTATGGGCTTGGAAATCGTGGGGCGCACCGCCTTAGGGGCATTTGCCGTGGGTATTTCCGGGGAAATAATCGCCCGCCTCTGGCATGAACCAGCCACCGTATTTCTTACACCCGGCATCGTGCCTTTGGTTCCGGGGGTAACTATCTACTCAGCCATGCAGGCCTTCGTGGTGGGCGACTACCTGGGCGGACTCAGTTTCATTACTCAAGCCCTTTTGGCCGCAGGAGCCATAGCCGGTGGTTTGGCCATTGCCACCACTGTTGTGCGGGCCGCCTTACGCTCCCAGCGCCGAGGTAGACCATAATGCTAGTCGCGCTGCTGCTTCCCCTCGTACTGCTAATTGCGGCGGGCGCCCTAGCTCGACACGCACTCAAGGTCGAGGCCAAGCCACTAGCCCGCCTCACCCTATATCTCTTAAGCCCAGCCCTCATATTTAACTCCCTCTACCATTCCAACCTAACCGGCCCCCAGCTGGCCAAGCTATCCTTTGGGACCGTCTTGCTGATAGTAACCCTCTCTTGGGTTTTGACCGGGCTATGCCATGTGTTACGCTGCCCGCTGCAGCTAGTCGGCGCCCTGCAATTGGGGGCCGTGTTTATGAACGTGGGGAACTATAGCTTACCCATTGTTGCAGCGGTTTGTGGTAGCGAAGGGTTAGAACGGGGGGCGGTGATCATGGTGGTCCACCAAATGCTGATGTTCACCTTGGCCGTCTACTTCGCCGCCCGCGGCACTTTGGGTGCTAAAGCAGCCCTTGGTAAAGTGGTGCAGATGCCGACCGCCTATGCTGCCCTCTTGGCCCTCATTCTACGGTTCTCGCGCTTGCCTTTACCCCAATGGTTGGCGCAAACCGTTGCTCTCCTGTGCCAGACCTCGATTCCCATCTTTCTACTCCTGCTTGGCATTCAACTGGCTGATATGTTCTTTAGCCATCGCTGGCTGCTCCTCAGCATGGGCGCCTGCTTTAAGCTGGGGTTGGCTCCCCTCGTCGCCAATCTCTTGGCTCGACTACTGCATTTTGATAGCCTCAGTCACCAGGTCTTCGTACTAGCCGCTGCGTCTCCTACAGCCGTGGTAACCACCATGTTAGCCGTGGAGTTTGATGCCGAACCGGAACTGGTTTCCTCCCTGACTCTCGTAACCACCCTCTTTAGCCTCTTTACCATCCCCTTTATTATTAAACTTTTAGGCTTGGGCTAACATAGAACTTGGCCCGCCCCCATATCTTAATAGCGAATAGGGGGTGCAAGCTCTATGATGTTCTTTATTCCTAGACGCAAAATCCTTCTCCTCACCAGTCTGATATTAGTACTGGCCGTGGGTTTTACCGCCAGCCGCTTCTACTCACCGGAGCAAGCGGGGCAAGTGATCAGCACGTTGCTCAACTTCAACCGTAAGGTCCCTATATACTGTGTGCAAACTGATGAAAAGCGTATTGCCATCAGCTTCGATGCGGCCTGGGGCGCCGATCGTACCGATGAGTTACTGACCATTCTCGACGAGTACGATGTGAAAACCACCTTTTTCCTGGTGGCCTTCTGGCTAGAAAGATACCCGGAGGTGGCAGCCCGCATCGCTGCTGCTGGCCATGAAATTGGCAATCATAGTGCCACTCATCCGCACATGGCCCAGCTTTCCAAAGAGCAAATCCGCCAAGAAATACTAACCACCCACCAGCTGATTAAGGAGATCACCCAGCAAGAAGCTAAACTATTTCGCCCACCCTTCGGCGAGTACAACAACCTGCTCTTAGATACCTTAGAAGAGTTGGGCTACTACACTATCCAGTGGAGCATCGATTCCCTGGACTGGCGTCCCACTACACCAGAGGAAATCGTACAGCGGGTAACCAGTAAGATAGCTCCCGGTGCCATCGTTCTCTTCCATAATAACGGGGAGCATACACCGGCCGCCCTGCGACCCATATTGGAGTACTGTCGACAAGAGGGCTATGAGGTGGTGCCCATTTCCGAACTCTTAATCAAAGGAGATTACTATATCGACAAGAGCAACGGTATGATGAGACCCAAATAGGAGGCACATTAAGGGTGCCGTCGCACTAGGGTCTCTAGCATCCGAACCAGGAAGCTATTGCTATTGGGGCCGCAGATATACGCACAGCGCGCTGGACCCAATAATTGGGAGAGTGAGGGAGGCAAGGAAAAGCAGAGACAAGGGGCCAATTGCCTTGGGAGCCGAGCTCATTCCGACAGAGCTGGGCTGCGCTCTAGTATGGCCATGGCCCGCAGGTGCATAACGAAACAGGGGCTGTCGTGAGACAGCCCCTAATGCTTTTCAAGGCCTATACCACCGAAGGTTCTCTGAACAACTCGCCACGGGCAAAGCGGCCTAGACTCATGGGCTCGATGGGAATCTCCGTTTTCTGTCCGAGGATACTCTGGGCCAACAGCACCCCCACCATGGGGGCGATCATAAAACCATGGCCGCTAAAGCCGCAGGCCAGATAGAAGCCGGGTACCTCCTCCACCGGCCCCAGAATGGGGGTTCTATCGGGCGTCATATTGTAAAGTCCCGCCCACTGGCGCACCACCCGGATATGCCGTAGGGGTGGCAGCAGCCAGGTTATTTTCTCAGCCATTTCCTCCAGGAACTGCCAACTAGCTTCCATATTATAGCCTGGCTTCTCCGTCGGATCCCCTAACCCCATGATGAAGCTGCCATGGGGAGTTTGCTGGCAGTAGAGGTTATGATGGAAAGACATTACCATGGGGCGCTGCATAGGTTCCACCGGCTCAGTAATAAGAATCTGATGCCGCTCCGAGTGGGTAGGAATCTCGAGGCCCACCATAGCAGCCACATCCTGCGACCAACCTCCTGCCGCGTTGACTACTACGGGGGTAGAAACATAGCCCCGGTCGGTATGCACCCCTTGGATGCGGTCGCCATCCCGCTCAATACCGGTGACCGTCGTATTGGTATAGATCTCGACTCCTAAGCGGCGTGCTGCCTTGGCATAGGCGTCGGTTACTTTAAAGGGATTGCAATGGCCATCGGTGGGGCAATAGGTGGCGCCCAACAGCTGCTCCGTGTTCAAATGGGGTACAACTTCCTTGGCCTCCGCCGGTGTCAACAGTTCTACCTGTAAGCCGTGGGCCTTTTGCAGGGCCACATTCTTTTTGAATTGCTCCCAGCCGGCTTCCGTATAGGCTAGCAGCAGATAGCCACCCTGGTTAAACTCAATGTCATCGTCGTAGTCCAGTTCTTCATTCATGTTCTCAAACATACGCACACTGGCCATGGACATACGTAGGTTCATCTCCGTACCCCATTGGGCCCGCACTCCAGCCCCACAGCGGCCGGTGGCTCCACTGGCCAAGAAATTTCGCTCCAACACACAGATATTGGTAAGCCCCCGCTTGGCCAGATTATAGGCAATAGAAACACCGTTAACACCTCCACCAATGATTACCGCATCAGCAGTCTTCTTCACGGGGCTCACCTCCTAAGATGGCGGCAAAGGTAACCGGCCTACTGGGCTGCCTATATTTGGCGGGCTTCTGCTCTCTGATGGGCACGCCGGTCATAGCCGCTATTTCTCGCTCAATTAGGGCACGGCAGGTACGACCCTGGCAGGGCCCCATTCCGGCTCTCGATATGCGTTTTATCTCATCCACCGTCGTGTAACCTGAAGCGATTAGCTCACGCAAGCGTTTCAGGGTCAGATCCTCACAGCGGCAGATAATTGTCTTCTCATCGGGTCCCATCCGTTTCACCCTCCACCATTATATTACGCACTTCCTGGGCCAACTCCCTGGGCACCGCCAGATGAACAATAGCTGTGCGTTCAAAGGTGGGCGGGTTCTGCACCCTAATCACTCGGCCCTTACCCACCGGCTCACCAGCTCTATTGAGGGCGGTAACCACTTCTCCCGGCTGGGGCAATGGTAAAAGCTCATAGGGCAACTTCAGCAGGGCCTCAGTTTCGCTATAGGTCATATCTACCACAAAGATGGCTAGGCCCGGACAGTTGGCCACACAGAGTGCACAGCCATTGCATTGGTCCCAATCGATCTGTGGCCTATCGTTTATGTCAGCAAAGGGCCGTATTGCATCTTGCCGACAGGCGGTGGCACAAGGATTGCATGGTATACGTTGAAAACACTCAATAATAGCCACTGGCCCTTTAGCCAACCTTTCTTCCGTTGGTAGGACTTCTGCCAGATCGGCAACCGTCGGAATCCCTGTACTCTTAAGCATCAGCAGTCACCCCTTTCTCTACCCAGGCCAGACCAGCGCGAATCTTCTCGCCTACTGGCCCAGCACGTAGAGCCGACAGCTGGGCCTTAGCTTCTGCCAGTTGCTCCTGCGCCTCTTTACCCCCTAGCCCTAAGCTCAAAGCGGCACTAAGACCGGCTAGTTGACCTTCCACCATAGCACTGCTGGCCTCTTCCACTCCCGCCACATCGCCGGCCACATAGATGCGGGGATTACTGGTGCAGAGGTGGGCATCGCGCACCGCCACAGTTCCACCCAACTCAGGCACATACTTCATCTGACACCCAGCCTGCCACAACAGGTCGCTGAGTGGCGACAGCCCCACCGCTAAACAGATGACATCTACGGCAAAGTGCCGTTCCGTACCGGCAACAGGTTGCCGGTTGGCATCCAGCTGCCATATGGTCGCCCCTTCCACCGCCTCTTCTCCATGGGCCTCTTTAATGGTGTGGCTAGTGTAGATGGGTACGCCGGCCCGACGGACCTTAGCCGCATGTACTAGGTAGCCCCCGATGGTGGGAGCCGCTTCTACGATTGCCGCCACCTCCACTCCCGCCTGCAGCAGCTGATAGGTAACAATGAGTCCGATATTGCCGGCTCCGACCATGAGCACACGGCGCCCTGGTCTGACTCCGTGCACATTCATTAAGGTCTGCACCGCCCCCGCTCCATAAACTCCGGGCAGATCGTTATTGGGGAACGCCAACATCCGCTCACAGGCACCAACAGCCACGATAATCCGTTGGGCCCGCACCTTGATAACCCGGCCCTTATGCTCCGCCAACAATACGCCGTCTTCGTAAATGCCTAAAACTGTAGCTTCCTGCAGAATTGCTATGTTTTCTTGGCTGCGGGCTGCGGCCTCCAGCTTTTTGGCGATTGCTATCCCCCGACTGCCAGCAAACTGCTGTTGGGAGCCAAAGAACTTGTGGGTTTGCTTAATCAACTGCCCCCCCAGGTGGTCGGATTCGTCCAACAACAAGACTTGGGCACCGAGCTGGGCTGCCGCCACAGCGGCCCGCAGACCGGCGGGACCACCACCAATTACTGCGATCTGCGTGTTAATCATCTCAACACTCCCTTCCCTTGTTGAGTTTCCACGCGCATGCCTGCCCGCAGCTTTTCAACACAAACGCGTACATTGGGTACCCCGTCCACCGTCATTAAGCAGGATGAACAGGCACCTATGGCACAAAAAAAGCCCCGTGGCCTTTTCTTCACATGACTATGGCTTAAGGTTCTGATACCAGCGGCATGCAAGGCTGCAGCAATCGGTTCTCCCTCATAGCCCTCCAGTTGCTGGCCGTCAAAGGTAAAAGTCACCTTGGGCCCCTTCTCAAACTGCAAAATGGGATGATCCGTAATTCGCAACCTTTTGTCCTCCTTCCGTATAAATTCCATATTGTTAATCTTCTGTCTAGAGCATTAAACTCCTGCTTCTAGCAAAGAAAAGGGTGATCCACTAGCGTGCATCACCCCCATAATTACCATATGAGTCCGGCTATCGATTATTACTTTCTCAGCGGCATCCAGCTCACTCCTGCTCGTCATTAGCATAAGCTAATGCCATTGCAGCATACAGGATATAGCAAGAGCCGAGGGAGACACTAGGTAGTCCTAGCATTTCCCCCGGCTCTCTTAGAATCTGGCTAACAGAGCTGCGATCAGTATGGAGGGCAGAAGATTGCCTACGCGGATCTTCTTCATCTCTAAAATGTTCAAACCGATGGCGACTACCAAGATGCCGCCCACCGCACTCATCTCGGTAATCATCGCTTCACTAATTAACACCGATATCCATTGGGCTCCAAGTGTTATAGCCCCCTGGTAGACGAGAACCGATAAAGCCGATAGTGCTACCCCCATACCCAGAGTGGAGGCAAAGAATATGCTGGAGATGCCGTCCAGCAAAGACTTGGCAAAAAGGGTTTCGTGGTTTCCCGTTAGGCCGCTTTGCAGCGATCCCATAATGGCCATGGCCCCCACACAATAGACTAGAGTAGCCGTGACAAACGCCTCTCCCACATTTCCCCCCTTGCCCAGAAGGCGTTCCGCCCTTTGCCCGAAGCGCTGCAGACGGTCCTCAATTCGTAGCGCTTCCCCCACAAGGCCACCCAGCACTAGGGACGCAATCAAGATAAGGCTATTGTTGGTTTCCCATGCACCCTTAAGGCCAATAAGCACAATGGCTAACCCTATGGCAATGCCACTGGTCTCCTTGTACTTATTGGGAATACCGGAACGCAAGAGCACGCCCAACAAGGTACCTGCACAAATTGCTGCCGCATTTACTATGGTGCCTAACACTTTAATACCTCCTGCCAATCACTGCTGCAAGAGCAACTCCAAAAGACGTTCCAGTTCTTCATTGTCATAGTAGATGATTTCAATCTTACCCCGCTTACGCCCTGGCAGTAGTCGCACTTGAGTTCCCAAGGTGGACGCCAGTCGCCGCTCCAAGTCTTCGATTTCCGCTGGGCGTTTTTTCTTTGTTTCACGTGAAACAGAAGCAGCCTGTCCTGCCAAGTGGCGCTTAACCAACTCCTCCGTCTGTCGCACGTTCAATCCCTGCTCGATCACCATTTCTGCTAGACTAAGTTGCAAAGCCGGATCCGCCACGGCCAAAAGGGCGCGCCCATGACCAGCAGAAATTGTTTCACGTGAAACAAGCTCCTGCAAAGCCTGGGGTAGCTGCAATAGCCGCAGCGTATTGGCCACATGGGGACGACTACGGCCTACCCTTTGGGCCACCTCCTCCTGCGTCAGCCCCAGCTGTTTCATCAGCTGTTCATAACCCCGGGCTTCATCTAGGGGATTCAAATCCTCCCGCTGCAAGTTCTCCACGATGGAGAGCTCCATCATCTCCCGATCGCTTAACTCCTTGACCAAGGCTGGAATATCCTCCAGCCCCGCCAATTGGGCCGCCCGACAACGCCGTTCGCCGGCCAATAGCTGATAACGTTTCCCCTTGGGTCGGACTATAACGGGCTGCAGTATACCGTGCAGCCTTATGGATTCGGCCAACTCTAGTAAAGTCTCCTGCTCAAATTCACGACGAGGCTGATACGGATTAGGATCAATCAAACGCAAAGGCACTGTAGTTACATCCTTAGCCGTTTCCGTTCCGGGGTCAACTGGTATTAAGGCCTCTAACCCCCTACCTAAACGCGATCTAGCCACGAGCAATTACCTCCTTAGCCAACTCCGAGTAAACTTCAGCTCCCCTAGACTTGGGATCGTAAATTATAATCGGCTGCCCAAAGCTGGGCGCCTCACTCAAGCGCACATTGCGGGGAATAATGGTGGCAAAGACCTTTTCTCCAAAGTAGTTCTGCACTTCCTCCACCACCTGCTGCGATAAGTTGGTACGGGAGTCATACATGGTCAGCAGTGCCCCGAACACCTCCAACTTGGGGTTCAAATGCCGTTGCACCAACTGAATGGTGTTTAGCAATTGCCCCAATCCTTCTAATGCATAGTACTCACACTGCACAGGGACCAGCACCCCATGGGCAGCCGTAAGCGCATTTAAAGTGATAAGTCCCAAGGAGGGCGGACAATCAACTAGAACATAGTCATAAAAGGCCAATACGGGTTCCAAAGCCTCTTTCAACTTGGTCTCCCGCGATATGGCCGGCACCAGTTCAATCTCGGCACCCGCCAACTGAATAGTAGCCGGCACCAGCTCCAGCCCCGTAACCTCTGTGGGCTGAATTACCGCCTCCACTGGCAGCCCATCGATCAAGACATGATAGATACATCGCCGCAACCGACGCCGGGCAATGCCTAAACCGCTGGTGGTATTCCCTTGGGGATCCACGTCAACAACTAAGACCTTCTTTCCCTCCTGGGCCAAGCAAGCCCCTAAGTTGACGCAGGTAGTGGTCTTGCCGACTCCTCCCTTTTGATTGGTAATGGCTAATACCTTGGCCACCACTCTTCACTCCTTATGTCATAATCGCACCTACCCAGTTGTCCCTGCTTACTTCTCTCTTCACCGCTTTTACTCCTGCCAAAGCGAAAGAAAAGGCCTGGTTAATTGCTCATTAACCAGGCCTTCCAATCGGCTTCAAGAACCAACAGCGGCGCACCATAAACCGCTTCCAACGCGGAGAAAAAGGGCTGTCCTTGCTCCATTAACTGCAAAAAACGCGCCATCCCCCCATCTCCCAGCTGTTCATATAGAAACCTAACCAAGCTTAAAGACTCTTGATACACCACGTTCTCCGGCAAAGCCGAAAACTCACGGGACAGTTGCCTCAAGCTGTGGGGTTGTTGGCGCCAATCATCTCCGCCTTCCTGCCAGACATAACCACGCAGGCGCATTTCCCAGTACTGGGCCATGCCCTCGCTAAACCAAACGGGATAAGCCGCCACTGCCTGATAATCAAGCAACAAGTGGGCTAGCTCATGCACTACTGGGCCAAGCAGACTATAATGGGTCAAAGCATCATCCCGATTCAAATGGGGCTGCCAAGCCTGGGACCCCAGAAGCTCCAACCTACCAAGATAATAGGCTCCAAGGGTGGGAGCATAGTCGCCGGCCCCCAAAGCTACCTGTAACGATTGCTGCGATTCATGCAGTCTCACCCTAATCGGTTTGGGAGTCCGATCGGATAACCATGCCTGCAAATCCACTAACCCCTGTTCCAATAGCTCCAGAACAAACTGGGCCTCCTCCCGGTCGTTCGTATACAACAGTTCGAAGTTCTCGCTCCGCAGCACCTCTCCCTCACCCAGAGGCCGCCAACGGCTAAGGGTGCGAACTACCCTATAGCCAGGTCTCCAAGGCATGACAAGTACTGTGATTAACGTGATGATCAACAGCAGATCAATTCCTTTAAACCGGCGCATTGCTCTCACCTCCTTTTTCTTAGTCAAAACAAAAAGCACTGCTCCGTAGAGCGTGCTTCCTATTATACATTATGTAAACTAGCTTTGACCAGCCTAACGTTTGGCAATACGGACCGTCACCGTTAGGTAATCTTCCTCGTCCTGCTCCATAACCTCCGCCTTGATACCGGCCTCTTTCATCAATCTTGCAGCATCGCGCACAGTATTGAGGAATATACGCACATCTTTTGGAACAAAACGGCGGACGGGTTTATGGGCCGTAGCCGCTACTTCCTCCGCACTGCTGCCTGCCAAATATTGCTCGATTATATCTTCCGTTTGCTTAACGTTGAGGTTCTGAGCAATGGCCAACTCGGCCAACCGTAGCTGCGCCTCTGCCTCCTTCACCCGTAGCAAGGCACGGGCCTGTCTCTCATTGAGCTTCCCCGCCGCCAGCAAATTCTTAACCGGTGAAGTCAAGCCTAATAGCCGTATTTTATTGGCTATGGTTGACTGACTCTTTCCCAGCCGCAGGGCCAAATCTTCTTGTCGTATATCAAACTCATCAATCAGCTGCTGATATGCCGCTGCTTCTTCCAGCGGGTTGAGATCTTCCCGCTGCAGATTCTCAATCAAGGCAGCTTGTGCCACTTCTCGATCCGTATATTCTTTAACTATAGCCGGAATAGTCTGCTGCTTGGCCAACTTGGCCGCCCGCCAGCGCCGCTCCCCGGCAATAAGCTCATAAACACTTCCTAAACGTCGTACGATGATGGGCTGAATCACACCCATCTGGCGTATGGAATCTGCCAATTCTTGTAATTTAGCCTCATCAAACTGTCTCCGCGGCTGATAAGGATTTACTTTTATATCTTCTAATGGAATGCTGATGATTTGCTCCCCTGGCCCTGAGTTTCCTCCAAACCAACGCACAGCCATCACCCCTTCTCTCTCTTATTCTGCTTGCAAGGGCGTCTCTCCTTCCCGCTACAGCCAAATATGCTTAGAGCAAGGGGCGTTTCTCCGCCAACCCGGGACGACGCGGAAACTTGCTGGGAGTGGAACTGTACTTGTCTACCCGCACCAAGGTGCGGGCTGCACCAGAAGGCAATCGCCATTCGCAGGTCTTGCCCCTATCTCCCCCCAGAAGCGCCAAGCCCGGCCCCGCTTCCGCCAACTCCTCTGCCATCTCCGGACCTTTCTGAGCCACAAAACATCCGCCCACCCGCACCAAAGGCATACAATACTCCGCCAGAGTTGCCAGCCGAGCCACGGCGCGAGCCACTACTAAATCGTACTGTTCGCGGAAATGGGGGTCATGTCCTACCACTTCTGCCCGCTCGCAGACCACGCCAACCTGCTTTGCCAAGCCCAGCTCGTTCACTGCCATCTGCAGAAAACGGGTCTTCTTGTTAATGGAATCCAATAGTACAACTTGCGTGTTAGGAAAGGCTATGGCTAGAACTAGACCAGGGAAACCTGCACCGGTACCCACATCTATCACACTTTCTACCGAGGCCATATCCACTGCTAAAGCCACCGACAGAGAATCCAGGAAGTGCAGTTCATAAATCTCTTGCAGACCAGTGATGCGGGTTAGATTGATCCTTTCATTCCACTCCTGCAAAAGCCGACTGTAATGGGACAACTGGTCTAAAGCTGTACTAGACAAAGAAACCCCTAGCCGCTCCGCTTGTGCTCGCAACCACCCATTGCTTTCACTCACAACCTATTCCCCCTACTTATGGGCCTTGAGGGCCACCAGAAGTACACTGATGTCGGCCGGCGTAACACCCAGAATTCGACTGGCTTGTCCCACCGATTGGGGACGATGTCGAGCCAGTTTCTCCCGCGCTTCCATAGACAAGCCCAATAGCCTGCTGTAGTCAAAGTCTTCGGGAATCCGCTTTTCCTCCAAACGCAAGAAGCGCTCCACACTCTCAATCTGTTTCTGGATGTACCCGGCATATTTGACCTCAATCTCCACCCGTTGACGGAGGGTAGCTGAGGCGGCTGCCACTGCTTCTGGAGCAAAGGGCAAGAGAGCCTCTAAGTTCACCTCGGGCCGCCGCAATAACTGGGCTAAAGACGCTCCCTGTGTCAGAGGAGAAGTACCTGCCGCTATTAGCACCTCATTGACTTCCGGGCTAGGCGGCACCACAGTGCTCTCCAGCAGCTCTTTCAGCTCCTCCATCTGGCGCACCAGTTCCCGGTGTTCTCTGATGGCCTCTTCCCCAACCAGGCCCACCTGCCAGCCCTTTTCCCGCAAGCGAACATCCGCATTATCATGACGCAAGAGCAAGCGATATTCGGCCGCCGACGTGAGCATTCGATATGGCTCGCTCACACCCTTGGTGACCAAATCATCGATCAATACTCCAATATAGGCCTCTGAGCGCTTCAGGATCAGCGGTTCCCGTCTCCTTAAGAATTGGGCCGCATTAATACCGGCCATTAACCCCTGGGCAGCCGCCTCTTCATAACCCGACGACCCATTTATCTGACCAGCGGAAAACAGCCCTCTAATGGCCTTAAACTCCAGCGATAACTTCAATTGTGTGGGGTCAATATAGTCATACTCAATAGCATAACCTGGCCGCAGAATCTCTGCCCTTTCCAGCCCCGGGATGGTGCGTAAAGCAGTATACTGCACGTCCTCCGGCATACTGGTGGAGAAGCCCTGCACATACATCTCATCGGTGTCATAACCTTCCGGTTCCACAAAAATCTGATGTCTTTCCTTGTCTCGAAAGCGCACAACCTTATCTTCCAAGGAGGGACAATAGCGGGGTCCCACTCCTTCAATCTCTCCACTATAGAGCGGTGCTCGGTGCAGGTTCTCCAGGAAAATGCGATGTGTCTCAGCGTTGGTATAGGTCAACCAGCAAGACAACTGTTTCCCATAGCAGTTAAGGAGCCCAGAAAAACCCTCCGGCAGGTCATCGCCCGGTTGCTCCAACATAAGCCTGGTATTAACGGTCTTACCGCTTACCCGCGGCGGGGTACCTGTCTTAAACCGGCCCATGCGGATACCCAGCTTCTGCAGACTAGCCGTAAGAGCTAGAGCAGGCTGCAGGCCGTTGGGGCCGCTGGCAAAACTGGTCTCCCCGATTATTATCCGCCCGCGTAGGTAAGTGCCGGTGGTAAGAATAACACAGGGGGCCAAAAAGACGGTACCCGTCTGTGTTTTTACTCCCCTCACTTGACCGTCTTCCACCAACAACTCATCCACCATCGCCTGTCGTAAACTTAAGCCCTCTTGACTGGCCAAGACTTGCCGCATCCGGCTTTGATAGCGTTGCTTATCTACCTGGGCCCGCAGTGCCTGCACCGCTGGTCCCTTGCTGGTGTTTAACATGCGTACCTGTATGCAGCAGGCATCCACTGCCCGCCCCATTTCACCGCCTAAGGCATCGATCTCTCGCACAATATGACCCTTAGCTGGACCCCCGACCGATGGATTACAAGGCATAAGAGCCACACTATCCAAACTGGAAGTCAGCATCAATACTCGGAAACCTAAACGGGCAGCAGCCAGACCCGCTTCACAGCCCGCGTGTCCAGCTCCCACAACGATCACATCGTAATTGCCTGCCACAAAACCCATTGTCTTGCATCCCTCCGCTATTTGCCGATGCAAAAACGACTAAATATCTCCTGCGCCAAGCCCGGACTAGCCTTAAGACCCACCATTTCACCTAGACGATCGGCGGCTGCCTGCAAATCGATTTGCACCATATCCAAAGGCCAGCCGGAAGCCACCGTTTGCTCTGCTGCTCTAAGGCTACCCAGGGCTTCTCGCAACAACTGCTCCTGCCTAACGTTGGCTACAAAGGGACTGTCCGGTTGTAATATGCCCTGAAGCACCAGGTCGGCTATGGCCGCCCGCAGCTCATCCAACCCCTCGCCGCTGATGGCAGCTACTCTAAATACCCTCTCCTGTGCCAGACGCTCTTCATCGGCAGCCGATAACCCCAAAGGTAAATCTCTTTTATTCAGCACCACAAACCGCCGCTGTTCCTTCACCGCCGCCAAGGTAGTCAAGTCTTCCCGCTCCAAAGGTCGACTCTGGTCAATTACTACCAGCACCAAATCAGCTTCTTGCATGGTCTGCTGAGCCAAAGACACCCCTATGCGCTCCACCGGATCTTCTGTCTCCCTTAACCCGGCTGTGTCCAAAAGGCGAATAGGAATGCCTGCAACAGAGAAATACTCTTCAATAACATCGCGGGTGGTACCAGCAATGTCGGTCACAATAGCCCTTTCCTTTCCCACCAGGGCATTCAAAAGCGAAGACTTACCCACGTTAGGGCGCCCCACGATGGCTACCTGCAGCCCCTCCCGTAGTACTCTTCCGGCAAAACTGGTGCTGAGTAAGAGCTCTACCTGATGGATAGCCTCCTCTAGGCCTTCTAACATGCGTCTACTAGTGATTTCAGGAATATCATGTTCTGGAAAGTCAATGCTGGCTGCGGCCGTGGCCAACAACCCCATGATCTGCTCGCGAATAGCCAAGACCCGCTCCGAAAGCTCACCCCGCAGTAGGCGGCCCGCCTGTTCCAGTGCCGTCTTAGACTTAGCCTGAATAAGATCAATCACGGCTTCCGCTTGCATTAAATCCAGTTTGCCATTGAGGAAGGCCCGCTGGGTAAACTCACCTGGTTCGGCTAAACGTACCCCCAGGCGTAGTAGAAGAGCTAATATCTCCCGCGTAATCAAGGCGCCGCCATGACTGTTTATTTCCACCACATCTTCGCCCGTGTATGAATTAGGCCCCGGCATATATGTAACTAGCACCTGGTCTAGCATCTGTTCCTTTTCATCTACGACATAACCCAAATATAGGTGGCGAGCAGCAAAGCTCTTCTTCTCCCGTCCCCGGGTAGTACGGAAGACCCGCTGTAGAGTGGCGAGAGATTCCGGACCACTCATGCGTACAATACCAATCCCGCTTTCTCCCGGAGCCGTAGCGATAGCTGCGATGGTTGTCTGCTCCATTTTAATCCACCTCCCGGCTGTGATACTATATTATACCCTAGCGTCCCTAGTAAAAGAAAAACCCGTGGCAGCCCTTGCTGCCCGGGTTTCTGGCTCAGCATCTACTTCAGCGCAATAACTACCTTCCGGTAGGGTTCTTCCCCTTCGCTATAGGTAACTATTTGGCTATCGTGTTGCAAAGCTGTATGGATAATACGCCGCTCATGGGCGCACATGGGCTCCAACATAATCCGCCGCCCCGTACGCTTTGCCTTTTCCGCTAACCAAGTAGCCAAGCGCAACAAGGCTTCTTCTCGCCTTGCCCGATAACCGCCGGCATCAAGCACTACCCGTTGCCGCGCTTCCGTGTTGCGATTATATACCACATTGGCCAAGTACTGCAGCGAATCCAGGGTTTGACCATGCTTTCCAATTACTAACCCTAGGCCTTGCCCTTCCAAATCCGCCTTGATAACTTCATCGGTTACCTTCACATCTACACGCACCCGGGCCCCCATACGTTCACAGACGCCTGTTAGAAAGTCGACCAGTCTCTGTAACGGATCCGGTTTTACAGTAACCTTAACTTTGGCCAATTTTCCCCCTAAAATACCAAAAAATCCTTTGCTCGGTTCCTCCAGTATCTCTGTTTCTACCTGTTCCGAGCTAACTCCTAGTTCTGCTAGAGCTAAAGCTATGGCTTCCTCCACTGTCTTACCTTGCTTTACCACGCTTTGCATCTGGTAGCCCTCCCTCCTTCAAGCTATACTGGCGCTCTAAGAAGCGGGTAACGAGGTGATGTTGTATGATAGTAAAAACGTTGCGGGATACCCAATAAAGTCCTACAGCCACCGGGTAGCTAATGGTGATCCATCCCATGAAAATGGGCAAAATGAGGTTCATGGAGCGCATCATGGCCGCATCTTGGCCACTACCCTGGCTTATCTGCTGTTGCTGGATAACAGTTGTTAAGACAGAAAGAATTGGCACCACCAAATATCCAGGATTCTGCCGTATAAGCATCCAGAAGGTCTGCTGGGCATCAGGCAAAACAAGACTTAGACCCAAAAAGGAGGGAGCCGAACTAAATATCTCCGGCTGTCTTAAGGCACTAAACATGGCTATAATGATGGGAAACTGTATTAAGATAGGAAAACAACCGGCTGCAGGGTTTATCCCATATTCTTTCCAAAGAGCTAATGTCTCTTCATTAACCTTATCGGGATCCTTGTACTTCTTTTTTATCTCCTCTACCTTAGGAGCAACCAACTTCATCTTATAAGAAAACTGCATTTGCTGTAAGTTCAAGGGAAAAGTTATAAGCATCACTACTAAAGCCATCCCAATAATGGCCAATCCATAGCTTCCGGTAGCTTCAGCTAAGGAATTTAGAATGACGCTCATTAAATTGGTTAGAAAAGCCAATTAAACTCCCTCCTCATACCCTAAACTAATGGATCATAGCCGCCCGGGTGCAACGGATGACAGCGGAGTATCCGCCTTATCCCCAACAAAAGTCCTTTGCCTAATCCATACTTCTCCAAGGCTTGAATCATATACTCGGAACACGTAGGGCGAAATCGACAGTTAGGGCCGAGAATAGGAGATAGAAAACGCCTATATAAACCTACCATCCCAATCAACCCTTTGGTTAACAATCTACTCATCCTGCCACAAACCTGCTTTCTGGGTCAGCTTGGCCAACGATTGGACAATTTGAGCATAACTCGCATCCCGTGCCGCAACCCGCACGATTACTACCAAATGATAACCGGGCTTAACCTGTCGACTCTGGGCGCGCCAAGCTTCTCGTACCAAGCGTTTTAAGCGATTGCGCCCCACACTTCCCGCTACCTTACGGCTCACCGATATGCCGAGCTTCACGCCTGAAATCGATCGCGGTAAATAGTACAAAACCAAAAATCTATCAGCTACCGATTTGCCCTCTTGATAGACAGCGCTAAAGTCACTGCGCTTGGTCAGGCGTTCTTCCTTGCGCATACTTTAGCCTCCCAATCGCCACATTCTTAGTAAATTATACCACAATCCCCTGGCGTCCATGCGAAAAAAAGGCCACGCAGTCGCGGCCTTAAGCAGATAGCACTTTTCTCCCTCGCGCACGCCTTGCTTTTAGGACCTTGCGTCCGCTTGCCGTGCTCATACGCTTGCGAAAGCCATGTACTTTCTTACGTACCCGGTTATTGGGCTGAAAAGTTCGTTTCACAGCGATACACCCCTTTCTCAGAACAAAACCCTGCAGTATCCCAGCCATTATAGCAAATAGGGAACCAGGAATCAATGTGATTCCCGCTGCTACCTGCGGGTTTGGATAAACTGGTTGTACACAGTTGTGGATAACTCTATCTACAACCCTGTTAGTTCACATAACATGTGTCAATTTCACATAAAATGGGGCCATAATGACATCTCTTTGTGGAAAAGGTAGTAGATTTGGGCCTGTTTAGGTAACAAAATGGTAACAAGACTACTTTTTTATGTCTTTTATCCACTAAGTTATCCACAGCTTGTGGACAAGGTTGTTTATAACGTGGGCGAACGTTTAATCGTATCAGTTCTGGACAATACCCAATCTGACAATATTCGTGCCATCAGACATTTATCCACAGCTTTTGTGGACTTTTTGTGGGTAATTCCAGAAGTTATTCACAAATTATATGGCGTTTGTGGTAGAATTTATGTACGACTTGTTGAAAACTGTCAAACGAGGCGAGGGGGTATCAACAATTGGTTAGCAAAACCGACTACCAAATAATCTGGGAGGCAGCGCTTAACTCTCTGGAATCCCAATTAAGTAAACCAAGTTTTGAGACATGGATTCTTTCCTTAGAACCGGTAGCGCTACAACAAGATACGCTGGTTTTGCGGGTTGCCAATGCATTCAACCGTGATTGGCTGCAAAACCAATATTCATCCATAATCACCGATTGCCTACGGGCCACATCTGGTAGATCCCTTAATATTCGCTTCGTTTTGCCCCATGAAAACTTAGAATCCTTAGAAGATGAAATAGAACAGGTTACTTTACCAGCAGAAAAGCACGATGGTGATGATTGTCCTGAACTCAACCTAAATCCTAAATATACTTTTAGCTCCTTTGTTATTGGTGAAAGTAACCGTTTTGCTCATGCCGCATCCTTGGCAGTGGCAGAAGCACCGGCTAAAGCTTATAATCCTCTCTTTATTTACGGTGGTGTAGGTTTGGGTAAAACCCATCTCTTACATGCCATCGGGCATTACGTGCGAGAACACTATCCACACTTGACGGTCGTTTATCTATCCTGCGAGAAATTTACCAACCAGTTCATCAGCGCTATTCAGTACAAGCGCAGCGAAGAATTCCGTAACCGCTATCGTAATGTGGACATACTCATGGTTGACGATATTCAGTTTCTCGCCGGAAAAGAACAGACCCAAGAGGAGTTTTTCCACACTTTTAACGCCCTACATGAAGCCAACAAACAGATAATACTCTCCAGCGACCGCCCACCCCGTGAAATAGCGACCCTGGAAGAAAGGCTCCGTTCCCGTTTTGAATGGGGTTTAATTACAGACATACAACAGCCCGATCTAGAGACAAGGACAGCTATTTTACGCAAGAAGGCGGAACAAGAGAATCTAAAGGTAGATAACGACGTGTTACTGCATCTGGCCAACCGGATAAATAGCAATATTCGGGAGCTGGAGGGAGCGCTAACGCGTATTTATGCCTATGCTTCTTTCACTTCGCGCCCCATTACGACCGATCTGGTAGATGAAGTCCTGAAGGATACGCTGGCTGGAGAGTTTAAAAGGGAAATCACCATCGAGGCCATTCAGAACTTAGTTGCCCAGCACTTTGGTATTCGACCGAGTGATATGAAGGCCAAAAAGCGCACCCGCACAGTGGCTTATCCACGACAAATCGCCATGTATCTTTGCCGCCAGCTGACGGAACACTCCTTACCTCGCCTAGGTGAGGCCTTTGGCGGCCGCGATCATACCACTGTTTTGCATGCTTGCGAAAAGATAGAAAATGAAATGGCTAATGATAAGGAGCTGGCTGCTTTAATTGAAAAGCTTACTAAGGAACTAAGGTAAGCTGTTAAGAATGTGGACAAGCAACGTTATTAGTCCACAGAATAAGACACAGCCCGAGAGATGAGAGAACCTAGCATGAGGGCAGTTATCCACAGCATTCACAGCATATATGACTAATACGGCTATCATTTATCTTATTCTTGTACTTAAGCCAATATGCCCAAACCGGGAACGAAAGGGGTATAAAAAATGATTATAGATATCGATAAAGGTCTCTTTCTTCAGATGCTACAGACAGTAGGCCAAATAGTTCCCATTAAGCCTGTTATCCCTTCTTTGGCTGGCATCTTTTTGCAGGCCGATAATAACCAAGTACGCCTGACCAGTAATAATCTGGAACTTAGTATTTCCATCGTAGGTGAAGCCATTATCAGCGAACCAGGAGAGGCCCTGATTCCCGCCCGTATACTGACAGAAGCAGTACGTCGAAGCCCTGCTGAGCGAGTTGTACTAAGACAGCCAGCTGGTAGGTCGGCCGTCAGTTTTCAAAGTGGCAGCGTACATATGGAGATTTTGACCTTGCCCGTGGAAGAGTTTCCCGAGTTGCCCCAGTTCTCACTGCGCCAAACTTACACCTTGCCCCAACCCCTCTTTAAAGACATGCTGCGTCAAGTCAGCTTTGCCATTTCCAATGAAGAGTTACGGCCAGTGTTAACAGGCGCCCTTCTTTCCTTCAATCGGGATGATGTGCGTCTGACGGCGCTGGATGGTTTTAAATTGGCCTGCCGCTGGTCTTCCTATCTGAGGTCGGAGCAGGAAGCTCAGGCTATAGTACCGGGCAAGGCCATACGCGATCTCTTGAAGCTACTGGGCGATACAGAGCTATTACAAATCGGCATTGGTGATAATTACGCTTCTTTCGAGTTTTCTGGGGCCCGTTTGGTTACTCGGTTGCTGGAAGGGAAATTCCCTGATATTCAGCAGTTCATACCCAAGCAATATCAAACCCAAATTGTAGTAGGTACCGAAGAATTGTGGCAGGCTATAGAGAGGGCATCTTTAGTCTGTAAGGCCGGCACCTCCGGATCGGTAAAGTTTAATATTGCTGATGGCCAAATCGCCATTTCTGCCCAATCTATGGAACTAGGTCGCCATTATGAAACCATACCTGTGCAGCATAAGGGTGAAGATCTGGAGATCATGTATAACATCCGATCCTTTATTGAGGTGCTACGCAGCGCCCAAGCACCAGAAGTAGTCATCGACTTCCATGGCACTTACGGACCTTGCATTTGTCGGCCTCTCGGTCAAGATGATTATTTCAGCCTATTGATGCCCGTACGTCTTACCTAATAGGGGGGTAGGCCAATGGGGGAAATCTGCGTGCCAATTAGGGGAGAGTATATCACCCTGGGCCAACTGTTGAAGAAGTTGGATTACATAGCTAGTGGGGGAGAAAGCCGCATCTTCCTGCAGGAAAACGTGGTTTTGGTTAATGGTCAGCGGGAGGAGAAGCGGGGACGGAAGCTTTATGCCGGTGATCGCCTTACAATCGCCGGGCAAGAGATAGTATTGGGTTGAATCGGCTATGAGGATTGTGGAGCTTACTCTACGCAACTTTCGCAACTATGAGCATTGTCGGCTGTTTTTGCACCCGGGGTTGAACATACTAGTAGGTCGCAATGCACAAGGCAAAACCAACTTCTTAGAAAGCATCCATTTTCTCTCTACCGGCAGATCTCATCGGACTAGCAATCAATATGATCTAATCCGTTGGGATACTACCGGGTTTTTCTTGCATGCCCTTATTAGCAAAAGGAACATACAGGTCGAGCTAGATTTTGCTCTCAGCAGCGACCGGCGGCGGGAACTAAGGGTAAACGGGGTGGTGGAGAAGAAGCTTAGTGCCCTGCTGGGAGTGCTCAACTCGGTATTGTTCACTCCCGAGGATCTCCAACTTCTAAAAGGCCCACCTGCCTTGCGGCGGCGCTTTCTCGATATGGAAGTGTCTCAAGTTAGTCCCGTCTATCTTTATACACTGCAGCAATACAATCGGGCTCTGACCCAGCGCAATAATCTGCTCAAGTCTTTCCAAGGTAGGAATGTTAATCGGGTGGCTTTGGAAACCTGGAATGAACAGCTGGTCAAATATGGGGCTAGGCTTACTATTTTGCGTCAGAGGGCTCTTACGGCGATGGCCAAACAAGCCCAGCCCAGCCTTTATGCCATTTCCTTGGGGGAGGAGAGTCTTCATCTAGTATATCGGCCTTGGGGGTATCAACTGGAGTTGGGGACCGATGAGGCAGAAGTAGGCCAGGTCTTTAGGGAAATACTAGAAAAGCAGTATCATCAGGAGTTGCGCCGCAAGCAATCTTTGGTCGGCCCCCATCGGGATGACTTTGCTTGTCTACTTAATGGAGTGGATGTGAGGGAATTTGGTTCGCAAGGGCAACAACGCTCAGCAGTTTTAGCCTTAAAGATGGCTGAGCTGGAGTTCATGCGGGAGATGACGGGTGACTATCCTGTTCTCTTGTTAGACGATGTGCTTTCCGAACTGGATAGTTTCCGCCGACAAGCCCTTCTTGGTCTAGTAGATCGGGGAATTCAAACCCTAATTACCGGCACTGAAGCCAGTCTTTTCACCGGATGGCAGGACAAGTCTTTATTAATCGCCGAAATTACAGATGGTATAATAAGTATAGTTGACTAAAAGGAGGGATACAAAAATGTTCTTACCAATTGGTCGGGACAAGTGTATCCCTGCAAAAGAAGTTATCGGTATTTTTTCCATTTCCACCATTGCCAGCCCAGCTACCGGAGAGTTTATGCGTACAGCTAGGGAAGAAGGTTTTGTTGCTGGTAGAATTGATAACGCAATCAAATCCTTCATCGTAACTGACGATAGTGTGTACTTTTCTGCTTTAGTACCTGACACGTTGCGCAAACGGTCTCTAAGCAGAGGAATACTGTGGAGTGATCAGTAAGGGGTGAGTGTTTATGGCTGAGAAGAAGAACAATTATGATGCCTCACAAATACAAGTATTAGAAGGATTAGAGGCCGTTCGTCGCCGACCGGGTATGTATATCGGTGACACAGGGAATAGGGGTTTACATCACCTGGTTTTTGAGGTGGTAGATAATAGTATCGATGAGGCGTTGGCCGGTTATTGCGATCACATCCAGGTGATTATTCTGTCTGACGGCAGTATTAAGGTTATCGACAATGGCCGTGGTATTCCCGTTGGTGTGCAAACTAAGATGGGGAAAAGTGCCCTAGAAGTTGTACTTACCGTTCTCCATGCCGGCGGTAAATTCGGTGGTGAAGGCTATAAGGTATCTGGTGGTCTCCATGGTGTAGGCGTTTCTGTAGTTAACGCCCTTTCTGAGTGGCTGATTGCCGAGGTACATACCGACGGTGGTATTTATCGTCAGGAGTATAAAAGGGGAGTGCCTCAAACGCCGGTAGAACGTATTGGTGATACCGATGATACCGGCACTATTATCCAGTTCAAACCCGATGCCACCATTTTTGAAACGGTGGAATTCAGTAACGAGATTTTAGCCAACCGTTTGCGCGAACTGGCCTTTCTAAATGCGGGCATACGGATTGAGCTGGAAGATCAGAGGATAGGGGAAAAGCAGGAATTCCAATATAGCGGGGGCATTTCCTCCTTTGTTAAGTGGCTAAACCGTAATAAAGATGCACTGATGAAAGATCCCATCTATCTACGAGACCAATACGATGCGGCGATAGTGGAAGTGGCCCTGCAATGGACTACTGGATATAGCGAGAACATCCTATCCTTTGCCAACAATATTGCCACTACCGAAGGCGGAACCCATGAAATTGGGTTAAAAACGGCCCTTACCCGCACCATTAACGATTATGCCCGCCAGACCAACGCCTTCAAGAGTGGACAGGATAGTTTTGCCGGTGAGGATATCCGGGAAGGACTAACTGCTGTACTCAGTGTAAAACTCACTGATCCCCAGTTTGAAGGGCAGACCAAAACCCGCCTGGGCAATACGGAAATGCGCAGTTTAACGGACTCAGTGGTAGCGGAGCAACTGAGCACCTTCTTGCAGGAAAACCCCAGCATTGCTAAGAGAATCATAGAAAAGGCTACCACCGCTGCCCAAGCGCGGGAAGCTGCCCGCCGTGCCCGTGAATTGACGCGACGCAAGAATGCTTTAGATAATATTACCCCCTTGCCCGGTAAGTTGGCCGACTGCACCGTAACGGATCCGGCTCTTTGTGAGCTATATCTGGTGGAGGGTGATTCGGCTTCGGGTACCGCTAAGCAGGGGAGAAGCCGACAATTCCAGGCTATTCTACCTATTGGCGGTAAGATCATTAATGTGGAGAAGGCCCGCTTGGATCGCATTTTGGGCCATGAGGAGATTAGAACCATTATTACGGCAATGGGAACGGGTATCGGTGAAGATTTCGATATTAGTAAAGCCCGTTATCATAAGGTGATTATCATGGCCGACGCCGATATCGACGGCTCCCACATTCGTACCTTGTTGCTCACCTTCTTCTACCGTTATATGCGGCCCCTCATTGAAGCCGGCTATCTTTACATTGCCCAACCACCTCTGTATCAAGTTCGGAAAGGGCAACGGGCTGTGTATGCCTATAACGATGATGAGTTAGAGCGGGTCTTGAACGAGATGGGGCGGCAAGGTGTTACCATCCAGCGCTATAAAGGTCTTGGTGAAATGAACGCCGACCAACTCTGGGAAACCACCATGAATCCAGAGAATCGGGTTTTGCTCAGAGTTACTATGGAGGATGCCCAGTCGGCGGACGATACCATAACAATTCTCATGGGAGAAAAGGTGGAACCGAGACGAGAGTTTATTGAGAAGAACGCCAAATACGTGGTTAATCTCGATATCTAGTTGGGTTGGACCTAAAGAAGGGGTGATATCTGTTGGAATTTGATCATGGAACGATCATGCCCGTTGACATAGATCAGGAGATGAAGAAGTCCTACCTCAGCTATGCCATGGCTGTTATCGTGGGACGAGCCTTGCCCGACGTGCGGGACGGTTTAAAGCCGGTCCACCGCCGTATTCTTTATGCCATGGGGGAGCTGGGGTTTACCCCCGACAAACCCTACAAGAAATCGGCCCGTATTGTTGGTGAGGTTTTAGGTAAGTTCCATCCCCATGGTGAGGGGGCAGTTTACGACACCATGGTGCGCATGGCCCAAGACTTTAACTCTCGTTATTTGCTCATCGATGGCCATGGCAACTTGGGTTCCATCGACGGCGATTCGCCGGCAGCCATGCGCTACACAGAGGCTCGCCTGGCACCTTTGGCTATGGAGATGTTGCGAGACATCGAGAAAAATACCGTCGACTTTGGACCCAACTTCGACGATACCATTCAAGAACCACTGGTTTTGCCGGCCCGTTTTCCCAATCTACTGGTAAACGGTTCTTCAGGTATTGCCGTTGGTATGGCTACCAATATACCTCCCCACAATTTGGGCGAAGTCATTGATGGGTTGGTTGCCCTTATTGATAATCCCGATATTTCCATAGATAAGCTGATGACCTATATTAAGGGGCCCGACTTCCCCACCGGTGCTTTCATTATGGGTAAGGATGGAATTCGCTCTGCCTATAAAACCGGGCGCGGATCTATCCGCATCCGGGCTAAAGCCCACATTGAAAAGCAGAGTAATGGTAAACAGCGTATTGTGGTGAGCGAGATTCCTTATCAAGTTAATAAGGCCAAGTTAATTGAACGCATTGCCGAGTTGGCCGTAAAAGAAAAGCGCATTGACGGTATTACTGGTCTAAACGACGAGAGTGACCGGGAAGATCCGGTGCGGATTGTTATTGAATTGCGCCGTGACGCTAACCCCAATGTGGTGTTAAACCAGCTATATAAACACAGTCAAATGCAAGTCACTTTTGGCGTTATCATGTTGGCGCTGGTGGATGGGGAACCTAAGGTTCTCAATTTGAAGCAGATACTCCACTATTATTTGGAGCATCAAAAGCAAGTTGTAACCCGGCGTACCCATTATGAACTGCAAAAGGCGGAGGATCGGGCCCACATCTTGGAAGGGTATCAGATCGCCCTCGACCACATTGATGAGGTAATAGCCCTCATTAGACGCTCTCGAAATGATGAGGAAGCACGGGTCGGTTTGATGCAGAACTTTGGCTTAAGTGAGAAACAGGCCCAAGCTATACTCGATATGCGCTTACGGCGCTTGACCGGATTAGAGCGGGAGAAAATCGACGCCGAGTATGCTGAGCTGCAGCAGACCATTGCCCGCCTGAGGGCGGTACTGGCCGATGAAAAGCTGCTCCTAGATGTTATCCGGCAAGAGTTGTTGGCTATAAAAGAAAAGTACGCCGACCCGCGGCGTACGGAGATCACTGTTGCCGTTGGTGACTTAGATATAGAAGATCTAGTCGCCGATGAGGATACGGTTATAACTATTACCCATCAGGGTTATATTAAGCGGCTACCGGTTGACACCTATCGCAGCCAACGCAGGGGTGGACGCGGCATAACCGCCATGGGAACCAAAGACGAAGACTTTGTTGAGCATCTTTTCATTACCACTACTCATCATTACTTACTGGTGCTCACCAATCGCGGTCTGGTTTATCGAACAAAGGTCTACGAAATACCGGAAGCCAGCCGTCAAGCCCGTGGCATTCCTATCGTTAATGTCATTCCTTTGGCTGCCGATGAGCGTATAAGTGCCGTTATCCCCATTCGTAAGTTCGAGGAGGATAAGTATCTCTTCTTGGCTACCGAACAGGGTCTGGTTAAGAAGACGGCCCTAACGGAATATGCTTCTGTAAGAGCCAATGGTCTAATCGGTATATCTCTGAGAGAAGACGATCAGCTGATCGGAGCCAAGCTAGTGACCGATGGGGATGAGGCAATTATTAGCACTCGCAATGGTCTGGCTATTCGTTTCCACACCAGTGACGTTCGGCCCATGGGTAGGACGGCCCAGGGTGTACGGGGCATTAATCTGGCCGACAATGATCAAGTGATCGATATGGATATCGTGCGCGAAAACGCCGATTTACTGGTTGTTACGGAAAATGGTTTTGGTAAGCGCACCCCGATTTCCGAGTATCGTCGGCAGTTCCGGGGTGGCAAGGGAATTCAAACCATCCGGCCCAGCAAGCGCAACGGTAAAGTTGTGGGTATCAAGATGGTGCGTCAAGAGGATGATGTGATGTTGATTACAGCGGAAGGCATAATCATCCGCATGCCGGTACAAGAAATTTCCCAGATGGGGCGTACCACTAAAGGGGTAACCCTTATTCGTTTAGAGGAAAACGACAAAGTGGTGGCCCTGGCACGGGTCGTACAAAAAGAAGAGTAAACAGCAAAAAGGGGGAGCTGTCTTGCGACAGCTCCCTTTACTATACTCCCCGTGTTTCGGAGGGCCGTGGTCATACTAGAGCGCCTGTGCCCAACCTCGGTCGGAATGAGCTCAGTTCGCCAAGGGCAGCTGGGCCTGTTGTCGCTGCTTTTCCTTGGCACCTTCGTTGCGCTGTGTATGACCAACAGCCCTATGGACCATGGTGCCGGGGCTACTTGCAATCTTAGCGCGCCTTTTTGCCCAAAATGGAGGAGCCGAAGAGGAAAACTAAGTTTGCTTGCCGAATAGTTCATAAACGCGACTGTCACTACTGCCAGCAATGCAAGGGAGAGGGGATTCGTAGTGGAGAAGCTAATCCTTTTTAGTTTAGATAACAAACCTTTTGGCCTCGACGTGACTGCTGTGCAAGAAATCTTGGCACAGGTGACAGCTAGGAAGGTACCTCATGCTGCCGTATATATCCAAGGGGTTTTTGATTTTCGTGGCAAGATCATTCCTCTATTGGATTTGCGGACCCTTTTATCTTTGGCTAAGACAAGTGAACGCTCCCATGTGATTGTGGTCAATCACCAAGGGGTTGCTTTAGGGTTAATAGTCGATAAGGTCTTGGCGGTTATCACCGACCAAGAGCAGATTAAGCACAAGAAGAAAAGATCTAGACCGGGTCCCTTTGTCCAGAGTTATGCCGAATATAAAGGGCAGGAAGTTGCTATCTTAGACTTGGCCCAGCTGGCTGCCATTATTGTTGAGGAGGAGAAAACCGATGTCAGTTAATATGCCTGTTGCCCTGCATAGTTTAGCTGGCGCTGAGCAAATTGGTAAGTTTGATAGCTCCGAACTGGTATGCCAAATCTATGATAACCTTTATGGGCTACCGATTCGTTCCATACAGGAGATTTTGCCGCTACCTGAGCTACTGCCGCTTCCGCAAATGCCTAGTTCCATCATGGGTGTTTGCCTCTTTCGCGATCAGGTTATCCCTGTTCTGCATTTGGCACCCCAACTGGACCTGCAGGGGGAGCCACCCATCCCAGAAGAGTGGCAGATGGTAGTCATCTTCCACAACGGGCGCCTCTGTGCTCTGGCGGTTCGTGATATCATTGAGATTATCAATTATTCACGGGAAGAAGTGGAGCCCATGCCTAGCACCACGGAAGGCGAAGAATACTTCTATCGGGGCATCAAGCGTACCGAAATGGGTATGGTTACTTTACTGAACATGGACGCCATCGTAGAGCATTGCCATTTGCCCCAGCGGGAAGTGGCGGCCAGCAAAGCCGACAGCGACTTGGGACAAGAACAGGAGATCATCAGTCTTATGCGTGTAGGTGATATCCGGGTTGCGGCCCGCATCGATGAAATCGAACGTATCCTGCGTACGCCTAAGCTGGTGCCAGTAGAGGATGCCCCTCCCTATATCAAGGGTAAGGCACTGCGACCCGACGCCGATGCGGCCAACCCTCAGCCTGAGGATTATTTTCCTGTGATCAACATGTTTGAGCTTCTGGAACAGAGGGAGGATGAAGGTGGGCAGCGCAATCTAATTCTTCCCAAACAGTCGGCTCTGCCTGTGGGTTACTACACTGGCGTGGTAGAGGAGATTAGGGAGATTAGCAAAGCCGACATTGCGCCCATACCGCCCCTAACCAGTACTTCCCGCAACCGTTATGTACAGGGAGTATTGAAACTGGCTGATGAGCTTATACTCCTGATCGACCTACAGAAGGTGTTACATGTTTGTGAAATAGCTATGGCATAAATAAGGGATCAGAATGTTACGAGGACATAATTATCTCTTGGTGGATGGCTATAACGTCAGCCAACAATGGTTACAAGCCGGATTCTTACAGCCTGGGGAGCTGGAGTATGTGCGTCAGCAGATGATTACAATACTCAGTAGTATTGCTGGCTATTGGGAGATTCAGTCCTTCCTAGTCTTCGATGCCCATTTGGTAAAGGATAATCAGGGTTCTTCCGAACAAGTAACTCCCCATCTTTGCGTTATGTTTACTCCGGAAAACCAGACGGCCGACAGTGTCATCGAGCGCTTAGCCTATGATCTGGCCGCCGCCAAGAAGCAGGTATTAGTTTGCACGTCAGACCGAGCAGAACAGAACTTGGTACTGACACAAGGAGCCAGTCGGCTTAGCAGCCGTGAGTTCCTGCAAGAAGTAAAAAGGGCGCAAGCGGAAATGCGTAACAATTACAGCCGCCATCCCGCCACATCCCAGCGGAGTTGGCTGGAAGACAGTCTGCCAGCCCATGTGAGAACGGCCCTTAATGATATGCGTAAGAAAAAATGAGGGGCACTTTGGGTGGCTCTCTGGAAGGTAAGGAAAAGGGGTTGTCGCACTAAGCCTTAAGTAACCAAAGCGGCTAATACTATAACGAACAAGCGCGTAGAACCCCATAAGCAGTAGAGCGAAGGAGCCAACAGGCCCGGTTGCCCTTGGCGAACCGAGAGCTCATTCCCACAGAGGTTGGGCACTGGCGCTCTAGTATGACCACGACCTATCGATAGAACAAACAACAAGGGGCTGTTCTGTGACAGCCCCTTGATTTATTCTTTACTCCGTGGCGTTTTGGTCCACGATGTGGGATGCCTATTGACACTCTTAAGTAAGAGCGCGCTGGTAAAAGGCACGGGGAAGAAGAAGGAAGCTACGGGCAAGAACAGCAGTTGGGCTAGCGCCAGGAATCTGCCATGCCAAGTGTGGGGACGAGCCGCCAAATCCAGATGCTTGCGATAACGGAAGTAGGCATAAAAGGTAAAGCACAGATAGACCACACTGAAGGCATTCATCATGTGGCGAACGCTGTTAGGGACTTCCTCCACATCCACTTGGCCAGTTAACCAAAGAAACATTAGAAGTGGCGGAATAAGAGTGGCACACTGAAAGAAACTCCATTCCAACGGCCCCTTTAGCAATAGCTCGCGCAGGAGAGGTTTCTTTTGCTCCCGGGGATAGGAGTCGTCCTGCCGAATCTTGTCCATTACCTGTAAGAAGCCGGTGCCCCAGCGTAAACGTTGGCGATAAAAACCTTTGACCGTTGCTGGCGTTTGCTCACTGCTGGGATAGGGCAGATACTCGGGCCAAGCTCCCGTCTTCAAGTAGGCCCGAGTTCCCAATTCCAGATCTTCTGTGAGAATCGTCGCGTCGTAGCCACCCAGCTCGTCCAGTAGCTGCCGTTCGATGTAGAGGTTAGTCCCTCCCACAAAGGGCAGGCGTCGGAACATGATGGGCAGATACCAGTCATGGGATATGGTTTGATAAAGGCTGGCCAGCTTACTTAAAGGCCCTATGTCATAGAAGTTGCGCACCTGAAAGGCTGGGCCCTGGAAAATACGAACTGGCTGCTCATCGGTCAACCGTCGATAGGCGACGTACAATAACACGTTAGGATCGGGGCGGCTTTCTGCGTCATAGAAACCATACATGACCGTGCGTTCATCAACCGCTAGGGGAAGTGCATAGTTCAGGGCTCTACCCTTGGTGGAAGGAACGGCATAGCCCAGACATTTGCCTTTAAACTTGCCATCGAAATCATAGGGGACTTCCACATGCTTGACCACCGGTTTATTGGGTTCCTGCGCCAGCTCAGTCCGTACCCTCTCCACAATCTGTTGGGTGCAGGGGAAGCAGAACTGGTATATTTCTTCTAGGTGTTCCTTCAAGCAACCGGCAGCTTGCATCTCCGCCACCACCTGCTGCACCCGATCTCCCACCATCTTGGCTAGACGGGAGACAATCTCTTGGGTAATACGATGATTGGCGCGGGCGCTATACTGTACCACATTCCGCATCAAGGCCCCATGGTCATTCCCCGTCCAGATGGCAAAACGCTGGATGATGGGCACGGCCAGGCACAGATAATTGGGATAGATGCTTTCGATCTCTTTATCCTTAAGCTCTGGATAGTAGCGGCGGAAGAGTCGAAACACCCGGTAGAGGCTGATGCGGCCGTTTCCCTTAAGAATATCGGCTGTCAGTTCATAGAGTAGCAACCGCGATTTCCAAAGGGGTTCTTTGGTGAAAGTAGGGGGGAGCAACCAGGGTTCGGCGGGGCAGGTCTGATCTTTATATTCGGCAATACAGAGGTCGGCCAATAAACCTACCACCATTTCTTGTACATGCGGGCGTAAGGGACCCCGCCAATTGTTCTCCAAAGCATAATCTAAGAATTGCAGGGTGTCTAGAATATAGTTCTTTTTGTCCTCCCCGTTTTTCATTCTCTCCTTGGCATCGGTCACTACGATTACTTCAAAGCGCTTAGGATCATAGATAAGCTCTGACATGTGGCGTATGGTCTTTTCAATAACCTCGGCTTCGTTTCTTGCCGGAATAAGGATGGAGAAGAAGGGCAATTGCTCTTGACGTTGCTTGGCTATTTCCTGTACTTTTGCTAAGGACAGGTTTGGCCGTCTGCGCCAGAATCTACTTTCCGAATACCTTCTCCAGAAGAAGAAGCGGGCAAAAAGCAGAAAGAATAATAGGTACATGGCCAGAGCGAATAGATAGACCAGTTTCGGGCCTGACAAATACATCACCCCACGACAATAATAGTCCGTGGTTAGTGTGCTACCGAGGGCAGTAAAATATGTCCAGAGCCCAGAAAACTGGTAAATATATCTAATAATTCGGGGTCGAGATAAGGGGGCTTTCTTATGAATTGGACCATTCTCGTTGAATTTGTCGAGCAGAACTTGCTGCCTATTCTAGCCGCTTTGGTTTGCGGTCAGCTACTGACGCTAGTGTTACTTTTGGTACTCTGGTGCAAGAGGCGCCAGCAAGTGGCGGCTGCTCCCACCGACTTAACCACTTACTTAAGCCAGTTGCAGCAGCTGAAAACAAGTCTGCAATCCTTGCGGGCTGAACTGGCATCCTTACAAACAAGACAAGCCTCCGCTATACAACATGTAGGTTTTAGTCGCTTTAACGCTTTTCCCGATTCCGGTGGGGAACTGAGTTTTGCCCTTGCGCTACTAAACGGTCAACAGGATGGCTTTGTGTTAACCAGCCTCTATGGTCGGCAGGAGGCCCGAGTCTATGCCAAGCCCATAGAGTCCGGCATTTCCCCCGTACGTTTGAGTCCGGAGGAACAAGAAGCCCTGCGACAAGCCCTTTATAGCAAAAATTGATAATTAAGGAGGATTTGCGACTTAAATAGCGAAAAAAGCAGGGTGGGAACATCGCTTGGGGGGATGTTTTTCAATGGATGAGGAACAAGTCTACACACTTATGGTGATTCCACATGCTAATAGTCCAACCCTTAGCTGGCGTATACCTCTCAAATGGATTCGTTCACTAGGTCTAATTCTTTCCATTCTTGCTTGTTTTGGTTTTGTCTTTGCTTATAGCTATCAACAAGCTCGTCTGGCTGCTTTAGAGTTAAAAGTCTTATCCGACGAGTTTCAAGAGCAGCAGAAGTTGTTTTTGGCCATAGCCAAACAGGCGGAAGAGCTGGAAAACGACATTGCAGCCATTCGAGAATTGGATGAAACTGTTCGCACCATGATGAAACTCAAACCCAAGCAGAGTGAAGAAGATAATAGTGCAGCTACTGCACAGGCAACAGCTCTGCGCCTACCCACTCCCAGCCGTGGAGGTTTGGCCACCACCATCTTGCGCACCGAGATGGGGCTGCAGATGGTAAGGGAAGCTATACCTGCTAGTAAAGACGCACTGCAAGATTTGACTAAAGATATAGCTGCCCAGCAAGCCAAAGAGCGGGCAACGCCTTCCATATGGCCCACCAGTGGGCGTATCACATCCAGCTATGGGTACAGATTATCTCCCTTTGGTTATGGGCGACAGTTCCATAGCGGTATAGATATTGGAGCCAGCCGCGGTACCCCGATTTATGCTACCGCAGATGGTAAGGTTACCTTTGCGGGTTACCAAGGGGGCTATGGCTATGTGGTCTTTATTTCCCACGGTTATGGTTATAGTACCGTCTATGCCCACATGTCGAAGATTGCAGCCCGTGCTGGCCAAAGTGTGCAGCGGGGCGATGTGATCGGTTATGTTGGTAGTAGTGGAAGGAGTACAGGTCCACATTTGCACTATGAAGTTCGCGTCAACGGTAGTACCGTTAATCCTTGGCCATACATGAATAGATAATTGAGGTGTGACAGAGTGGTTTTTAGCAGAAGGAGAGGAAATGAAGCTGTGGTCGAGTCGTTGTCTTACTCGGCAGAAGGGATGGCTGTAAAATTGGATACTGTTATTGGACAAGGTGCCGTTGTGAACGGCAGCATCAAAACAGAAGGGACCCTGCGCGTTGATGGCAAAGTAGAAGGCGAGATTAACGTGGCCGGAGACCTGCTCATTGGGGAAACGGGCGTCGCCAATGCCAACATTACAGCCCAAAATGTGACAGTGGCAGGTATGGTTAAGGGTAATATCACAGCCAACGGCAAACTAGACTTACTGGCTACCGGCAAAATCTACGGCGACATCAGTATTGGTGACTTGGTCGTCAACCAGGGGGCCATATTGCAAGGTGGAGTCAGTATGACAACTGCTGGCGAGAACTCCAAGGCAAAAGCCAAAAGTCCCGCACCCAGCAAATAGGGCGGGGCTTTTCTTTGGATGGAGGAGCAATCATGGGGGAAATAGTAGCGGTCGTTAATCCTATTGCTGGCAGAGGTAAATGCAAGCGGCTCTGGCCCCAAATAGCCGCCTATTTAGAAGAATTGGGTATATCGCTGCGAGTGGAGTTTACACAAGGAGCGGGCGACGCCATAAAGTTGGCTCGGCAAGCTGCCGTCGACGGTGCGGCGGCAGTGATAGCTGTCGGCGGTGACGGCACTCTGAATGAAGTAGTTAATGGCCTTGTTGGTTACCCAGAAACGGTTCTGGGCGTAATTCCGGCCGGCAGTGGTAATGACTTTGTTCGCTCTTTAGGTTTGAAACCATCGGACTGGCAGGCGGCTTGTCGCCTAATCGCTCAGGGCAAAACAAAGGCCGTAGATCTAGGGCAAGTGAATGGGCGACATTTCATCAATGTGTCGGGCGTAGGCTTCGATGCCACCGTCGTCGATTGCGCCAACACCTGGGGAAAGGCCCATTTCTCTAGTACGTTGGCCTATGTGGCAGCAATGTTAAAAACCTTGCGCGAGTTTAAACCCAGCCATGTGAAGATACAGCTGGACGGACAAGAGGTGGAGACCCTCAGTTGGTTGGTGGTTGTGGCATCAGGCCAGTATTTTGGTGGTGGCATGTGGATTGCACCCCAAGCGGAGATCAGCGATGGGCTTTTCGATGTTGTTGTGCTTGGTGATGTAAGTAAGTTTGAACTCTTGCGAGCTTTCCCCAGCATCTTTAGCGGCAAACATCTGTCCCATCCGGCTATCAAATTCTATCGGGCTCGTCAGGTAAGGGTGGAGGCCGATAGGCCCATGATGGCCCAAACCGATGGTGAAGTCATTGGGCAGACCCCGATAACCTTCCAAGTACGGCCTTCTGCTCTGCGTGTTTTCAGCAACTAGAGGTGGCAGCATAATCGCCTTGCTTTAGCCAAACAATAGAGATGAATTCAGTACTGGCTAAAGGAGGCGAGACTTTGCCACAGGTGAAAGTTGCTGTCGATGATAACTTGACTCCCGTGCGCTCCCTTTTGGAGCAAGAAGGTTATCAGGTGGTGCCTATTAGTGATTTGCATTCCGCCGACTGTGTGGTAGTGACCGGTGGTGCCGATAATATCATGGGTATCCAAACCACCAGTACCAAGGCCACCATCATTGCTGCCCCCGGTATGACGGCAGAACAGATTGTGGCTCAGGTGAAAGAACGGTTGAGTTAATAATCGAGGGACTATCAAACTTTGCAAGCTCGTCTTTCCAACGAGCCGAAAGTATGATCGAGAGAAAAAGAGAGGCTGTCGCCGAATGGGTTTGCGACAGCCGATTTGCTTCTTAAACATGGGAGGCTCGCCTGCGCCACTTGAGGTTGGCCAAACCGTGAATCAGACCTTCCGCAATCACATCGGCCAAGCGCGTTATAAGGTACAGGCGGGTGTTCTGAAGTACCAAGTAGTCCATAAAGCCGCCCACATTCACTATCCCCGTAATGAACAGATCTCCCACCGCTGGCAGGTCCTTGTTGACCCCAGCTCCGGGTTTCAAAGGTCCCTTACCAATCATGATGCAACCCACATTATCTATGCGGCCGAGACAGGCATCGATAGCAATAACCAGAGACTGTTTGTGCCTCAGCCGTAGCAGATCTAAGGTTTCCTGCAAGTTGGTGGCATGGACCGGGTTCTCTAAGGTGCCATAGACGTAGACGTGACTGAGGCCGCTGTTTTGTAGTCGCGTGCCGATGAGTGGCCCCAGTGCGTCACCAGTGCAACGGTCAGTGCCGATACACAATACTACCAAGTCGTCTCCTTCGTTCAAGAGACTGGATGCCAGCTCGTTCACAATGGTGGCCAACGACATGCCCGAATTGGCATCGTCCACATGTACCCGGTACTCTTCTGTTTTGCGGTTGAACAACACCTTCTCTCTTGCCAACCCGCATACCCCCCATGAGATACCGCTCCTGCAGCCTTGCCCTGGAAAGAGTGGGCAGTCTTGTTAGAGATTATGGCCCGATTTAGAGTCGGTTATGCCATTCTATGTCCATTTCTCCCCGGAATATACATTTCATGATAGGAGGATGAACAAGCATGGCAAAAAAACTGACTGGTCGGGCCATAGGCCTTACTCTAACTGGTGCCGTCATCGGTGCCGGTTTTGCCTCAGGGCAAGAGATAAAGCAGTTCTTCGTTACTTATGGCAGATATGCCAACCCGGGCGCTGTCATGACTATTGTCTTCTTTATCATCTTCTGCGCCTGGTTGATGGCTTATTGTACCCGTCAAAGGATAAGCGGGCTCCCCGAAATGCTGGAACTAATGGGGGGAAAACGATTAGGAGGCTTCTTTTTGCACCTCATCAACCTCTTCATGTGGTTTGGCCTCAGTGTTATGCTGGCCGGCAGTGCCACCCTTTTTCAGGGATTGTGGCAAATACCTCGGTTAGCTAGTGCTTTAATCACTGCCCTTTTGGTCTACCTAGTGGCCCGCAGACAGGTAAAGGGCTTGGCGGTGGCCAATGAAATGCTGTTACCTGTGTTGGTTTTTCTGGTCCTCTTCTTCCTACTGCGTTCCTTCGGGATTCCTGAACAAGGTTTGTCAGTGGTTGCCTTCCAGAGGGGTTGGCTATGGTCGGCTCTGCTCTACTTGGGTTCCAATAGTGCCATTTTGCTCACCACTATCCCTAACCTCATGGGTGAGACCGACTCCCGTAACCTCTGCAATGGCGTGCTCATTGCCGCCGGGCTTTTGCTTTTTCTCTTACTCACCAATATCTATTTGCTCAACAAGTATGCTGCCATCAGTGGCGATTGGGATCTGCCATTGGTCCCTATTGCCCAGTACCTATTACCTCAGCTGCCCTGGGCCTATGGGGTGATACTGTTCATCGCCCTTATAACTACGGCCTTCGCCAATGCCCTCAGCTTGAGCAAATACTTTCAGCAGTTGTGGCCCAGCCGAGCCAACCTACTCCTACTGTTAGCCACCCTATCTTCTGCGTTTCTGGCCCAAGAAGCCTTTGGTCAGCTGGTGGCTGCGCTTTATCCATTGACCGGATACCTTTGTCTAGCCTTCTATTTGATCAGCCTTTTGCGCTGCCTATTTGCTTTTGACAGCCCTCACTGAGGTGAGTTAGGATAAGGTTATGGAGGTGGCAGCCATGTGGGAAGAAGAAGCAACAGAGATAAGGCCAGAACGTAGTAGGAAGATTTTTATTGCCGCTGGCGTGGGCCTTATTCTACTGTTACTGGCTGGCTTTGTTTTCCTTTTTCCATTCGGTTTCGTTAGTCAGCCTGTTTTAGCCTTTAGTAAACGGGAACCGAGCATTGTCGCCTCTAAGACCTATGTGAATCCTGGTGAGTTGCTAGCCCTTACTGGTGACGAGTATGGCTTTTGGCGGGTCTGGCAGGTTAATGGTACGGTAACTGTCAACCGTTTCGGCCCCTTGGGAGAGGCCGAATGGGTGGGGGATTATAGCATAAGCAAGCCTTTAGTTGACATAAATGGCAAGTTGCTTTTGCTTGCCGATAGCGATACGGGACAAGTCTTTATCATAGAAAAGGACAAGGGACTGACCCGTACGGCCACAGTGGATGGGAGAATCCAGGCCGTAGCCATAGCCCAGACCGGCCATTGGTTGGTGGCCTACCGTAGGGCTGATGCCAACCCCGAGTCTTTTGATACCGAACTTATCCTTTATAGTGCCGATGGTTACGAGTTGTTCAGCACCACTTTGGTCAATGCTTTGCCCCTTGCAGCTAAATTAAACGAGAATGGCACCCAGAGTTTTGTCATGGTGAATAAGCTGACCGCCAGCGGCTTAGAGAATCATGTGCTCAGTTATGCCGATACTGGGCAACTCATCTGGTCCACCCAATTGCCTAGCGGACCCCCTATCGGACTGGCCATTAAGCCTTATGCCGACCGCATCGTCTTGGCGGTGGACAAGTCCATCGTCTGTTATAGCGGAGCGGGCCAACCCCTTTGGCGTCATGAAGCTCAAGGCGTGGTGCAGGATCTGGATTTCATAGGGCAAAGCGACCAGGTTGCCTACAGCAGTCAAAAGGTTTCCATCTTCTCTTTTAAGAAGCAATCATTGATTACAACCCTAACTGATCAGGGAACGCTCCTTTGGCAATATGAAGTAAAGGGGCGCACACCCCATGTGGCCAGCAGCTCCAGTACCTTGCGGGCTTGTATTGCCAACAATCTGGGGGTGCACAATGTGGGCATCGATGGCCAGGTACGCTGGTCGCACAAGTATGCTAAGGGTGAGTTGGATCCGGCGGAAATGGATGCTAATCTGGCGGTTAGCGGCAGTGGCACGGTTTTAGTTCAACTTACCGATGGTCGCATGTTTGTACTAAGAGGTGAATAAGCTGGCACAGGAGGTGCCGCTTATGAACCAAATCGATTTATTGGTTTTGGTTTTCATCCTTTTCGGTGGTTGGTTAGGATCATTACGCGGCTTTGCCCGGAGTTTCACGGGTTTTGCCAGCACTATTATGGGGCTGGCTGTGGCCAGCCTCTATGGCGGCAGCTTGGCCGTATTTTGGGAGCACCTTTTGCGGCCCTTAGCCATAAGTAGCGAATGGTTGCCCCAGTGGGTGACCATGGCTAGCACCAATTCGGCCCAGTGGCAACTGGCTGCCTACAGTTGGTTAGAACAGGTGCCTTGGCCCAGTAGCTTTAAGCAATGGATAATTGCCTCCTGGCAGCAACTGGCCGCCAGTGGCGAACTATCCCAGTGGGGACAAGTAGTGGAGCAGGCCTTTTGGCGTTGCTTGACCAACGTTTGTTCCTTTCTCACCGTGATGCTGTTGACAAAGCTAGTAGTCACCATTTTGGCCCGCATCAGTCTGCGGTTGGCCTGTTACGACACTGACCGGTTGGGTTTGCCTGGGTTTGTTATCGGTGCCGTGCAGAGCGCCATTCTTGTTTTTCTTGTGGCAGCCCTAGCCGTTCCATTTATGCTCATTAGTGAACGAACGACACCCATGCTTTCGCCTTCGTTCACTTTTACTTTTGTATGCCGATTGCTGGAGTACTTTATTGTCAGCTAAGGGAGATTCTTATGCAACTCTTAATTACCTTTGACTCTACTCACCATGCCCTCGCCGCCGAAAGTTTGCTGACGGAGGCTAGTCTTGCCCCCGATATTCAGCCTATTCCCCGCGAGCTCAGTGCCAGCTGTGGCTTGGCTATCGCTATACCGCAGGAGGCGCGTCAGCAGGCCCTAGAGCTGCTGCGGCAGAATGCCATAAGGTACCGGGCCGTTTACCGTATCCTTGGGCAGGATGAGAAGAGGCGAGAACGTCGCTACGAGGAGGAGAAGGAGGTTTAGCATGGATTGGGATCTCTATTGGGGCCAGATTAAGGATGTTCTTTGGTCCGTTTTGCCCGCTCTGGGAAAAGTCCTTATAGTATTAGTTTTGACCAAGTTTCTGCTCAGCATGGCAAAGACCTTCGTTCAGAAGCTGTTTTTCCCGGAACGCCGTCGGACAAGCATGGATCCCCAAAAGGCCAAAACCTTAGAAACCCTAGTTCAGAGTGGCTTGCGCTACCTCATCTACTTTATCGCCGCCATAACCATTCTCTCCACCTTGGGGGTAAGAACCGAATCGGTCTTGGCTAGTGCAGGTATCGTCGGTATAGCCATCGGCTTTGGAGCCCAGAGCTTGGTGCAAGATGTGGTAACCGGGTTCTTTATAATCTTTGAAGATCAATTCATAGTAGGCGATTACATTGAAACGGCGGGCTTAAGCGGTTTTGTGGAAGAGATGGGTCTACGAGTCACCAAATTGCGAGATTTCAGCGGTGTGCTCCATGTGTTGCCCAATAGCAAGATCGGCAATGTTACCAATCACTCCCGCGGCAACCGTACGGCTCTGGTGGATATTGCCGTTCCCTATACTGCCGACGTTCGTAATGTACAAGCCGTCTTAGAAGCAGCTATTGCCGATTTGAGTAAGCAATTGGATGCAATTATTGAAGGCCCCAAGATACTAGGCATTGTCCAGCTCAGCCCCTCCGAAATGGTATGGCGCATCTGGGCCCGTACGAAACCCATGCAACACTGGGCGGTGGAGCGAGAAATGCGCAAGGGCCTGAAAATGGCTCTAGATAAGGCCGGTATTGAACCGCCTTATCCTCGTACTATCATGCGTCGAGAAGGGAGCGAACAGTAGATGCCTATGCAACTTTTTGTCGGTGATGTGGTAATGCTGAAGAAACCCCACCCCTGCGGGGGCCAGAACTGGGAGATACTACGTACTGGTATAGACTTTCGCATTAAATGCCTCACCTGTGGTCATAGCGTGATGCTGCCCCGCACCCGCCTAGAAAAAGGTATAAAAAAGATCGTTAAGCGGGCACTGACGCCCGAGAACGAACAGGAGTAAATTATAAAATTGCCTATTAATATTTAGATGTGCTATAATAGCCCAGTCGAAATACCCGCTCCATACAAGTTTATGGGGCCTTATGTCCGTGGGAGGAGGTGCAATAGAAGTGCGACAGTATGAGACTATGTTCATCATCAAGCCCGAGTTCGACAAGGAGCAGGCTCAGGAGATAGTCAACCGTTTCGTGGAGATCATCCAGAACAACGGTGGCACTATCGAAAAGGTCAGCGATTGGGGCAAACGGCGCCTGGCTTATGAAGTTAAGAAGTACCGTGAAGGCATCTATGCCTTAGTTAACTTCCAATCGGAGCCGGCCGTGGCCGCCGAACTGGAACGCAACTTCAAGATTAGCGAAGACGTCATTCGCTATCTGATCGTACGTAAAGACGAAGAGTAATACTTCTTATGGGGTGATGTTAGTTGTTAAACAAGGTCATTTTGATCGGCCGCTTAACTCGTGACCCTGAACTTAGCTACACAACTTCCGGTATTGCTCGTCTCCGTTTTTCTTTGGCGGTGGAGCGCAATTACACCAGTCCCCAGGGAGATCGGCCCGTTGATTTCATCGATGTGGTCTGCTGGCGGCAACTGGCAGAGCATTGCCACAAGTATTTGCGTAAAGGCCTAATGGCGGCTGTGTCGGGCCGTCTAGAGATCCGCTCATTTGAGGGGAACGATGGCCAAAAACGACGTATTGCCGAAGTGGTAGCCGAAGAAGTTCGCTTCTTAGAGTGGCCGAAAGATGGCGCAACTAACACACCGATGGGACCGAAAGACAGCTTTGCCGATTTCGGCCGGGAGATCGACTTCAATGATGATGAAGATAACGATCTGCCCTTTTAATAAGTGATCGTGTTTGGAGCCTTTTATTAAGGAGGGAAAAGAGTGCGGCGAAAAGGTCGTAAACCCCGCAAGAAAGTTTGCAGCTTTTGCGTGGATAAGGTTGCTGAGATAGATTACAAAGAGTTCAACAAGCTCAGTCGTTTCTTAACCGAACGGGGCAAGATTTTGCCACGACGCATTTCCGGCAATTGCGCCCGTCATCAACGCATGCTTACCCGTGCCATCAAGCGCGCGCGTAACATTGCTTTGTTGCCGTTCACAGCCGAATAGTCTTCCTTTATCAGCAAAGGCTGTCCCACTCCTAGGGGCAGCCTTTTCTAACTCTGAAGGATTTTTCCCCCCATTTCCCGAACACTGTAGGTTGGGGGGTGGCACAGATGTACAAAGAGAATGACTTCGATATCGCACGCAACATCAAGGCAATAGAATGGCTACGAACCGAAATAGTTGTTAATGCGGGCCAAGTCTGCCGTGCCCTGCAAAGCGCAAAAGATGAGCTGGTATTGCAGGCCCTAGCCAATACCATGCTTTCTTGTTACCTGTTGGCTCGACGTTTAGGAGCCACTTTTAGCCGCTTAGAATTGGAAGTGCAAAAACGCGCTCAACAAGCCCAACGCGAGAATCACGAGCTGGAGCAATGGTATAATGATTTATCTAATCTAGTTGAGCACCTAGAAGTCAGGAGAAAGAAATGAGGTCAAACGACAGCGTACAGATGCTTAAGATTCTAACTATCTATGCCGTAGGCCTTTTAGTGGGAGCCCTTAGCGGTTTCCTGCCGTTAGTCTCCCTCATGGCCGGTTTCCCCTTATTAATAGCCCGCCAACGCCTCGGTTTGCTGCGGGCTCAGATCATAGCGTTAGCCAGTCTGGTGCTTACTTGGTTAATCCTCGATCCTCTATCTTTCGTTATTGTAGGTCTGGGGGTAATCGTTGGGTATAGTCTGCTGGCCTGGCGTCCCGAGGAGCAGAGTATTGGAATTGCCTGTAGATTGAGCCTATGGGCTGGCACTGTCTGGCTGGCCGCTAGCAACTGGTCAGCGTTGCTACTAGAGAAACGTAATCTGTTGGCTATTATCAGCGAAGAGATTGCCCGAGCTTTTACCCTCATCTATGAGGGTATGACGTCTTTAGAGATCTACTCTCCAGAGCAGTTGGAGTACTTACGGGAGTTGCAGGAGAAAGCCGTTCCTCTGTTCAACGATAATTGGCCAATTATGGTCTTTGTCTTCATTTGCTTAGGCACCACCTCCTGTTTGCTGCTCCTAAGTCGCTATGAGCCAGAAGTGGCATTAAGGCTAGCCAACTGGCGAGAGCAGCGGGGGCCCGCTTGGGTGGCAATAGTCACCATCGCAGCTCATGTCCTGCAGCGGTTATCCCCCGCCACCATGCCTTGGCTAGTCAATAACATTTTGGGTATCGGCAACTTTGTTATGCTGCTAGCCGGCTATGCCCTGGTGCTTTACTACATGCGTCATTTGCGCTTCAGTAAGGTGATAGAAGTCCTCTTTACCGTGTATCTTTTTCTCAGTCCCTGGTTGCGCCCGATTTTGATACTAGTGGGGCAATTTGACGCCCTCTTCGACTATCGCTACTATGCGCGCAACAGATCAACCATTTGAGGAAGGTGAGGAGTAATGCAAGTATTGCTTTTAGCAGATGTGAAGGGTGTGGGGAAGAAGGGCGAAATCGTTAACGCTAGTGACGGCTATGCCCGCAATTATCTATTGCCCCGTAACTTGGCGAAAGAGGTTACACCGGCTGTGTTAAAGGCCATGGAACAAGAACAAGAAGCTAAAGCGCGGCGACGGGCCCGGGAAGAGCAGGAGGCTGCCCAGTTGGGAGAGAAACTCAGTAAGCTTACCGTGCACCTGACGGCCAAAGCCGGCGAAAATGGTCGTCTTTTTGGTTCAATTACCAGCAAAGATATTGCGGAAGCCTTGGCTCAGCAGAAGATAAAAATCGATCGCCGTAAGATCGAGTTGAAAGAGCCCATCCGTTCCTTGGGTATACACGAAGTTCCTGTGCGTATCTATCAAGATACCGTAGTATCTCTCAAGATAGAGGTTGTCAGCCAAGAGTAAACTTGCAGAAGGAGGGGAGAGCTGCATGGATGAGCTGAGACTACCCCCACATAACCTGGAAGCCGAGCAGTCGGTGTTGGGTGCTATGCTGATTGACAGTGAGGCGGCTCCCATTGTAACTGGCATTTTGCAACCGGCCCATTTTTATCGGGAAAACCACCGGCAGATTTACGAAACAATGCTACGCCTTTATGCCAAAGGCGAACCCATCGACCTCATAACCCTCAGCGACGCTTTGGCTCAGCGGGGGATCTTGGAACAGGTGGGCGATGTACAATATCTTACTTTACTGGCCAATATGGTGCCTTCGTCGGCAGTGGTCGACCACTACGCCCAAATAGTGCAAAGCAAGGCTATTCTACGTGAGTTGATTAACGCTGCCCAGCAGATTTCGGCTGCTTGCTACCAGCAAGAAGAAGTATCCTCCGTCTTGGAGGAAGCGGAGAGGCTCATATTTCAACTTAGTCAAAGCCGTGTACGCCGTGACTTCCAAGGTATGTCGGAGATTATTGCCGAGGTTTATGAACGTATTGCCTATATGGTGCAAAATAAGGGCAGCGTTTCCGGCTTAGCCACCGGGTTTCGCGCCCTTGATGAGCTTACCTCGGGTCTACAACCATCGGATCTGATTATCATTGCGGCCCGCCCCAGCGTAGGTAAGACCGCCTTTGCCCTCAATATAGCCCAAAACGTGGCTATCCGGCAGCGCCAGGCGGTGGCCATCTTCAGCTTGGAAATGGCTAAGGATCAGTTGGCTATGCGTATGCTCTGTACCGAGGCTCGCGTTGATGGACAGAAGGTCCGCAGTGGTTGGCTCGATTCCAATGATTGGAGGAAAATAAGCGAAGCCAGCGACATTCTGGCGGAAGCGCCGATTTTTATCGATGATACGCCTGCCATTACTGCTATGGAAATGCGTTCTAAAGCCCGGCGCTTGAAGCTAGAGCATGATATCCGCCTTATCATAGTAGACTATTTGCAGTTAATGCGAGGAGGTGGACGTACAGAAAGCCGGCAACAGGAAGTGGCCGAGATAACCCGTTCTTTGAAAGCCATAGCTCGTGAGCTACAGGTACCGCTCATCGCCCTTTCCCAGCTCTCTCGTAGGGCGGAGGAAAGGGAAGGCAAGCGCCCCGGCTTAGCCGACTTACGTGAATCGGGTGAAATCGAGCAAGCGGCCGATGTGGTGGCTTTCCTCTACCGAGAAGATTATTATGACCAGGATACGCCTAATCGCAACATTATCGAAGTGATCATAGGTAAACATAGAAATGGACCTGTGGGAACCGTAAAGCTAACCAATTTGCGCCACATCGGTCTCTTCAGCGACCCCGCTCCAGAACCAGCTAACTAGGGGAGTGATCATGTGAGCCAAAGGTATGATTGTGTAATTGTAGGTACCGGTCCAGCCGGTATCTTTGCTGCTTGGGAGCTTTGCCATAACTCGGATCTTAAAATACTGATGCTGGAAAAAGGGCGGGACATTCAGTCCCGCTATTGTCACTTAGCTAAAACCGGACAAACCTGCCGCCATTGTCAGCCGTGTGCCATCGTCTCCGGCTGGGGAGGCGCAGGTGCTTTCAGTGATGGAAAACTTACCCTCACCACCGCTTTTGGCGGTTGGTTAGACGAGTATATTGGGGTGGCCAAGTTAAGAGAGCTGATCGATTATATCGATCAGATTTACTTGCAATTTGGGGCTCCCCATCAGGTTCACGGTCTGGATAACGAGCGCATACGAGAGTTTCAACGCCAGGCGGCCGCTGCCGAATTACAGCTCATACCGGCCCAAGTGCGACATCTGGGTACCGATCGAGCCTATGACATCTTGGCCCGTATGCGCCATGCTTTGGCTGAGCGTGGGGTGGAGGTAAGAACCCTTACTGCAGTCAAACACTTTTTGGTGGAGGATAACAAAGTAACAGGGGTGGAACTGGCTGACGGGCAAAAGATCTTCGCCGACTATGTAATAGCTGTGCCTGGCAGAGAGGGTTCCGAATGGTTTGCCAAAGAGGCTCAACGCCTGGGTCTCAGAGCCTGTGCCAACCCGGTCGATATTGGCATTAGAGTGGAGGTGCCAGCGGCCGTCCTCAGCCATTTGACCGATATCGTCTATGAATCAAAGCTCATTTACTACTCGCCCACCTTTGATGATCAGGTGCGCACCTTCTGTATGAATCCTTACGGTCAAGTGGTGGTGGAGAATAACGCCGGTCTGCTGACAGTGAATGGGCATAGCTATGCCAACAAGAAAACCGATAACACCAACTTTGCTCTTCTGGTCAGCAAGAGTTTCACCGAGCCCTTCCGCGAACCCATCAGCTATGGGAAATATATCGCCAGTCTGGCCAACATGTTGGGCGGCGGTGTGCTGGTGCAACGCTTAGGTGATCTCTTGGACGGGCGCCGTTCCACTCCGGAGCGCATCGCCCGCGGCCTGGTACGGCCGACTCTGCCTGATGCTACGCCCGGTGACCTGAGTCTAGTTTTGCCTTACCGCTTCTTACAGTCCCTGTTAGAGATGCTGTCGGCCTTCGATAGGATTGCACCCGGCGTTTATTCACGTCACACTTTGCTCTATGGCGTGGAAGTGAAGTTCTATTCTTCCCGGGTAGCTCTTTCCAATGAGCTGGAGACCGCCATCGATGGCCTCTTTGCCGGTGGCGACGGTGCCGGCGTGACCCGCGGCTTGGCCCAGGCTTCAGCGGCCGGAGTGCATATGGCCCGTTCTATCCTGCACCGCCTTGGCAAGAAATAGGTGGTTGACACTCTAAGATAATTACTGTAAGATGTGTAACTGTGAGACTCAAAACGGCCCCATAGTGAAGCGGTTAACACACCAGCCTTTCACGCTGGCGACGCGGGTTCGAATCCCGCTGGGGTCACCATCGCGGTGCCGTGGTGTAGCGGTTAACATGCCGGCCTGTCACGCCGGAGATCGAGGGTTCGATTCCCTTCGGCACCGCCATTTTGCTTATAGAGGCGCATGTTACATGCGCCTTTTTTTGGAGTTGCCTTCGACAAAGCGATGTGCTAAGATTTATATTGCGCCGGCGTAGCTCAGTGGTAGAGCAACTGATTCGTAATCAGTAGGTCGCGGGTTCGAATCCCATCGCCGGCTCCAGTTGCGAAGATTAGAAGACGAAGGAATACATCCTTCGTCTTTTTTTGGCAATAATAAGGTAAACCAGCGGATTATGACCAAGCAGTCAAATGATAGCAATACTTGCAGACTGACGTCTTGCGTGCTATTATATAAACGTTAGCAGGACATCTTCATGCTTGACTATGTACCAATGCGGGTGTAGCTCAATGGTAGAGCACTGGCTTCCCAAGCCAGCCGCGTGGGTTCGATTCCCATCACCCGCTCCATCTTGTAAACGTTACCCTATCACCTGGGTCACTGGGTGGCAGGGTTTTTTTGCACCTATGGTAATTCTGGAAAAGCCCCCGCGTATCATTTAGTGAAAGCGAGGGATTTTCCATTGCCGCTGCCTTTAGCCTTATCTTCAGTTGGACTCGTTCTATTCCTACTAGGACTACGTCTTATGAGTGCTGCCCTAACCAAAATAGCTGGTGGCCGCCTGCAGAAGTGGCTCTTGAGACTCACAAAGACTCCCTTGCGAGGCACTTTGGCCGGCACCCTTTTTACCATGATCATTCAAAGCAGCAGCGCCACCACCGTCATCGTGGTGGCGGCGGTGAATGCCGGCCTGCTCACCCTTAAACAGGCGTTATCTCTCATTGCTGGTGCCAATGTGGGTACCACAGTAACCGCGCAAATAGTGGTTTTGGAACTCTATCAATTGGTGCCGCCTTCTCTTCTGCTGGGCTTTTTGCTTATACTGTGGCACAAAACTCGTCAAGCCGGCTTTTCACTTCTTGGGTTAGGCCTGCTATTTCAAGGTCTACAGCTTATGAGCGGGCATTTGGCTCAGCTACTGCATATCCCCATCGTCCGTTCCCTCTTACTAGCCTGCAGCGGTTCACCTTACCTGAGCATCATAGTTGGCATGGTCGTGACGGCTATTGTGCAAAGCAGCAGCGCGGTTACGGCCTTGACCATTGCTTTAGCGGCTGGGTGGGCTCTAGACTTATCAACCGCCATTGGCATTGCCCTGGGTAGTAACATCGGTACCTGTGTTACGGCACTGATTGCCGCCCATGGCACTAGTCGCGCAGCCCGTCAGGCCGCCATGGCCCACCTATTGTTTAATGTGCTGGGAGTCCTTGCCGTACTTCCTTTCTATTCCTCCTTCGTCGACCTGGTGGCGAGCACTGCCCCTGATCTGGGGCGCCAGATCGCCAATGGGCACACCCTCTTTAACGTGTTAAGCGTCTGCGTCTTCTTACCCTTCATCACGCCAGTCAGCCGTTTGCTGGAACGAGCCAGTTAAGTGTGTTATGATATGGAAGGTATTGAGCCATACTCTATAGCGAGCACCGGGCCAAAAATTAGCAAGAGATTTTTCGCAAGACAAGAAGGTGTCTTGCCACCTTAAGGCGAATGTTACAAAAGGATTACACGCACCAGCAACGCCCTTGGCGTTGTTGGTAATTTGCGAGAGGTGGTGAGGGGATTTGAACCCCCTTTGGACGCAGCAGCTAGCCGGCTTGACCGAAAAGGGCAAGCAGTTATTAGACGACTGGTGGCTGCAAAACAAAGACAAGTGCAAGACGCTACTGGCGAAGACCGGTGTGGTGCCGGGAATGCTTTCTGTTCTCTGTTTATCGGCCGCACTACAATTGACAAACCAGTGGCAAGTCGTAGTTGACGGTAAAGTACTGGGCGCGGTGAAAGATCCAGCAGTCATCACCAGCTTTGTAGAAGAACTTAATACAGCTAACAAGGCCGACTACGAATCAGCTTCCCTATTAAATGAAGTAAAAATAGCCCGCAGCCATGGTATTGCGGTGATGCCTGCGGAAGAGCTTAAACTTGTATTGGCCGACACCTTAGAGTGGGGTATAGACGGAGCGGTGATCACTATTGGTGATCAGGAAGTCGTAGCTTTAGCCGACGTTTCCTCTGCCCAGTCGGTGATCGAAAGCCTTAAAGATAAAGTAAAGGAACAGTTGACGCGGCTATACAAAAACTTTAATATTGTGTCTATCGATATAAAAGAAGAACTGGCAGTGGTGGAAAAACCAGTTGCTATCAGTGAACTGGTGGATGAACAGACTGCCACGGCCATGCTATTATCTACCCGTCGGCCGCAGCAGCGGGCTATTGTCTCCCGCAGTTATAATCGCTCGGTTCCGGAAGCTCCTACGGTGGCAGCTGAATCGGCTGAGCAAGCTCTAGTTAATATCGAAGCTAAGGTAGAAGTAACCGAAACAAAAACTGTACCCTATAAGACCGAATACGTTAACGATAGTTCGCTCTATAAAGGTGAGAAGAAGACCGTAACTAAAGGCCAAAACGGTACCGATGAAATCGTTACTCTGGTAACCCTAGTCAACGGGGAAGTAGTGGATTCGCAGGTAAAGAGCATTACCCGCACCAAAGAACCGGTTAACCAGGTTATTAAACAGGGAACCAAGATACCGGTGGTTTCCGGCAGTGGTCGCTTCGTGTGGCCAACGCAGGGTACCATTTCTTCCCGTTACGGTTACCGTTGGGGTAAGATGCATCAAGCTATCGATATCGCTGCCGCTGCCGGCACCGCCATTGTGGCTGCCGATAGCGGGGTGGTGACCTATGCCGGTTGGCGCGGCGATTACGGTCTCATGGTGGAGATCGACCATGGCAACGGCTATGTCACCCGTTACGGCCATTGTTCCCAGGTGCTTGTCTCTAAGGGAGCGAAAGTCACTAGGGGACAGTTGATAGCCAAAGTTGGTCGCACCGGTAATGCCACCGGTAACCACCTGCATTTCGAGGTTATTTATCAGGGAGCTCATAAAGACCCCCTGTCATTCCTTAGGTAGCTAGAAGCTCAGGGCGGCATTAAGATGCCGCCCTTTTTTTGCTTACAAGGAGGTCACATACTTGCAGAAAGATCATAAGCTACTTATCCAATGGCTGCCGCTGGTTTGTTTACTTGTTCTAGCTTTAATCGGAATCCTTTGGCCCGATCCCACACCTTTCGGCGAGGGTCTAGTCCGCATCTTGCGCAGCCCCAACGTTCTCATCCATGACTTCATGGCCATCGGCGGTATTCGGGCGGCCCTGGTTAATGCCAGTTTGGTGGGCCTACTGGGCTATAGCCTACTTCTCCTAACTAAAACACCGGTTACTGGCTCAGCTATGGCGGCTGTGTTCATCATGACCGGCTTTGCCCTCTTTGGTAAGACCCCGGTCAACTGCATTTCCTTGATCACAGGGGTCTATCTCTTCTCCCGCGTCAAGGGAGAGAGTTTTCAACGCCACGTTATAGTGGCCATGTTTTCCACAGCCCTGGCTCCTATTGTGAGCCAGGTTGCCTATGGCTTTGGCTATGGTTTACCCGTGGGCATTCTGGTGGGTATAGCTACTGGTTTTCTTGTTCCCAGCGTTGTACCCCATTTGTTCCCTAATCACCAAGGGTTCTTGCTTTACAACGTGGGCTTTACCGCCGGCTTTGTCGGTACCTTAGTGGCTTCCCAAATGCGGGCCTTTGGTTTGACTAGCCAGACTACCCTTATCTGGGGCGATCAATATCACTGGCCGCTAACTGCTGTTTTCGGCTGCTTCTTCGCCAGCTTTATTCTGCTGGGCTTGTTACTGGAGCGGGGTAGCTGGCGCCGGCTTCCCCAGTTAATGCGGCATCCGGGCAGAATACCTAGCGACTTCCTTGCCCTGGAGGGACTGCCCGTTACTTTGATCAACATGGGCTGCGTAGGGTTAGTAGGATTGCTATATATACTATTGGTAGGCGGTGTAGTTAATGGGCCCACTTTGGGTGCCCTATTGACCTTGTTTGGTTTTGGCGCCTTTGGTAAGCATCCCCGCAATATCGTTTTCCCCATGTTGGGGGTGTACATCGGTACTTTGATTAATGTATACAATGCGGCTGATGCGGGGCCCCTGTTGGGTGCTCTCTTTGGCACCTGTACCGCTCCGCTTAGCGGCTACTATGGACCTTTGGTGGGTATCCTCGCTGGCTATTTGCATTTAGGCATGGTGACCCATGTGGGCTGGCTACATGGAGGTCTTAATCTCTATAACAACGGGTTTGCCGGCGGTCTAGTCACCCTTTTGGTGGTGGCCATAGCTAATGCCTTGCCTGTGCGTCGCCCATAAGAGGGGTTGGAAGGACAATGATTTTTGAACACGCAAGAATAGAGGTATAGGCAGGTGTCTAGTATGCAACGCCCTGAATTATTAGCCCCTGCTGGTTCCCGCGAGGCCCTCTTGGCGGCATTGGCAAACGGTGCTGATGCCGTCTATTTGGGTGGCAAACAGTTTAATGCTCGCCAATCGGCAACCAATTTCTCTTTGCCCGAGCTGGCGGAGGCGGTTCAGCTGGCCCACCGAGCCCGGGCCAAAGTTTATGTCACTGTTAATACTCTACTCAAAGACAGCGAGTTGGAGGCGGCGGCCCAGTTCTTGCGCCAGCTTTATAATATCGGCGCCGATGCGGTCATCGTGCAAGATCCGGGCCTAATAGCCTTGGCCCGAGCCACCACGCCGCAACTGGAGCTGCATGCCAGCACCCAGTTGACCATTCATAATGCGGCCGGTGTTACAGCCCTAGCCCAGTTGGGAATCCAGCGGGTCGTGCTGGCCCGCGAGTTATCGGCGGCCGATATTCGCCAGATCGCAAAAGAGAGCCCCATCGGTCTGGAGATTTTCCTGCATGGAGCCCTCTGTGTTGCCTACTCGGGGCAGTGTTTATTGTCAAGTCTATTGGGCGGCCGTAGCGGCAATCGGGGCCAATGCGCTCAGCCCTGTCGCCTTCCCTATAGCTGGTGCGACGGTGGCCCGTCTTCCGCCCACCCCTTAAGCCCCCGTGACCTCTGTCTACTCCCTTACGTAAGGGAGCTTCGGCAGTTACCGGTGGTGGCTTGGAAAATCGAAGGACGCCTCAAAAGCCCCACCTATGTGGGTACCGTGGTGCGCCACTATCGCCAGGCCATTGACAGCATCTTAGCCGGTGAGGATATGGGAGATTTGGAGGGTCGCTTGACCGAACTGGCCCAAGTCTTTAACCGTGGCTTTACCAGCGGTTACCTCTTTGACCGCCCGGGTGCCCAGCTGCTCTCTGGAGACAGGCCCGGCCACCGGGGGGTAAAGATCGGAGAAGTGCTACCTAGCGGCGGCATCCGTTTCCAGCGGGCGGCTGAGCGGGGTGACGTGTTGCTGGGCCAGGATGGGCAGGAGTATGAGATTCAAGACTTCCACAAGGGAAGCAAACGGGTGCAACAAATTGCTGCTGGAGAGGAAGCGATTCTGCCTGGCTATCGTCTGCCGGTGGGTGCTTCCGTTATGCGTCTTAGGCAAGCGGCTCTGGAGCAGGCCGTCAGCCAGCAGCTGGTTGATTATCAGCCACCTTCCTGGCCCCTTACCTTCCATGTCCGGCTAGAGAGGGGGCGCCCCTTGACGCTGCAGGCATCGGCCGCGGAACAGGCCGTGCAAGTACTGGGCCAGCGCCTGCCCGAGCCTGCCCAGCATGTGGCAGTCGATGAGAACCTGCTGGAGCGTCAGCTTAGTAAACTGGGCGGTAGCGGTTTTACTTTGGCCCAACTAACTTGCCAAATAGAACCGGGTTTGGCACTACCCGTAAGTGAAATCAACTATTGTCGGCGCGAAGCCGTCGCCCAGCTGGCGGAGAAGCTGTGGGGGCAACCGGAGCAACTACCGTCGGAGGTTTCGCTGCCCCAGCTGCCAGCGAGGGAGCAACAAGGACGGGTGCAAGAGGCGGGCTTGGCCATCATGGTTCCCAGCTTGGAGCTGTTGTCGGTGGTTCTCCCGTATGCGGAGCGGCTTGATCGCATCTATTTCGGTACTTCCTATCACAGCCATGCTAATCCGGAAGTCTTGCTGAGTGTCTACGAGCAGGCCCGCCAGCGGGCCAATAAGGCTGGTCTTCAGTGCTATTTGCGGCTTCCCCGCATTCTCCTACCCAAGGAAGAACAGGCGTGGCAGGCAGCTTTGGCAGCCAAACAAGTGGAAGGAGTACTGGTGGCCAATTGGGGCGGTATAGGGCTGGCACAAAGGCTGCAACTGCCCTTTGTATTAGATACTTCTCTTAACGCCTATAATTCCTGGTTCCCCGTCAGTGTGCCGACTGCCGAAGGATACCTATTATCGGTGGAGCTGAATCGGGAGGAAACGTTGGCCCTCTTGGCTGACCCTAAGCAGCGGGCCCGTCTCTTGATCCACGGCCGACATCTGCTGATGGTGCATGAGCAGTGCCTCCTCGGGGCCAATGGGCGTTGTCGCGGAGTAGGGCAGTGCCCGACAGCACCCGCCCGTTTGCGTGACCGCAAAGGTTATGAGTTCCCCCTATTGGGCGATGCCACCTGTCGTAGCTACCTCTATAACAGTCAGGTCTTTTCGCTGATCGACCAACTACACTGGCTAAGGCGGGGGGCCCGGCCCCAAGAGTTGGTCATTGATGGGGAGCTGGAGCAGACGGCCACCCTGTCGGCTGCCCTGCGCCTTTATCTAGATGCCTGGTATGAAGGGGATCAACCCGGCGGCCATTATCGCCAGGAACTTTTGTCCCTCTATGACGTCCAAATCACTCGGGGACACTGGAAACGAGGGGTTTAAGCTCTAAGGCGAAGGAGCTGAGGAATAGCAGCGACAACAGGCCAGCAGTTTTACGCTGCACCATACTAGGGAGCCTAGCTTCAGACATTTAGACAGTCTCAGAAGTGCAATTGGGTGCGAGTGTCGGCGTTGCCCTTGGCGCTCCGAGCCCATTTCGGCCGCGGGCTGGGCACTAAAGCTCGAGCATGGTCCTCAGTGTCTGCACTAATGAGAAGTTAAGGGGCTGTCCTGCGACAGTCCCTCTACTTTTGCTCGCCCTATATTTGCCTGTAATATCAATTTTGAACTAATTGCCCGACGGCAGGGAATGACCATTTCCTTCACGAAGTAATACACTGCTAACGAGGAGCTAGAGAGGAGGCAGTGCGATGGGCCAACTGATTCTGGTTGTGGAAGACGAAAAGCCGATTGCCGACATAGTCAAATACAACTTGGAGAAGGAAGGTTACGAAGTGGAGGTGGCCTATGATGGTCGCGAAGCTTTGGAAAAGGCCTTCCGTCTACAGCCCGATCTGGTATTGCTTGACATAATGTTGCCCAAACTCAACGGCTTTGAAGTCTGTAAGCATCTGCGCAGTTCGCTAAACACTCCCATCATCATGGTGACCGCCAAGGGAACCGAGGCCGATAAAATCAACGGTTTGGAGTTGGGGGCCGACGACTATATAACCAAACCCTTTAGCCCCCGCGAGTTGCTGGCCCGGGTTAAGGCTGCCTTGCGCCGAGTTACCGAGCTGTCTGGCGACACACCGCAATCCAGTTCTTTGTGTGTGGCCGATCTGGAAATCGATTTTGCCAAGTATTGTGTAATAAAACGAGGTAAGCCCATTGAACTGACGGTGCGAGAGTATGAGCTCTTAAAATACTTGGCCCTTAGCCCCGGCACCGTTTACGATCGCGAGCACCTGTTGAAAGAAGTATGGGGCTATGAGTATTTTGGCCATGTGCGCACCGTGGACGTGACCATACGACGCCTGCGGGAGAAAATAGAGGACGACCCCAGTCAGCCTACCTATATCCTCATGCGTCGCGGAGTGGGTTATTACTTCCGGGAAGTCTAATATGCGTAGTATTCAGTGGCGTATAGTAGTTATTCATGTGTTGTTGGTCGTTTTGGCCATGGTGTTGATCAGTGTCTATCTGCTCAACCGCTGGCAGGACTATTACATCAATCTTTTTGAACACGATCTGGAACTAAAGGGACGTCTGCTGCGCGACCAGGATCTCCTCAACGATAGCGACCTCATTGAAGCCGCCGCCGTCTTAGGCTTTGATGACGAACAAGGATCCAATCTAGTTCTGCTCAACAAGTCTATGCAGGCCATCGTTGCCTACGGCCCCGATATCGGGATTAAGCCGGGCAGTAGCCTAGTGGAGAATAAACCGGTGGGCGATCTGCTCTCCCAGCCCGAGGAAGAAGGCCCCTTCGTCGGTCTTTACTATCAGGGAGGCGTGGAATACCTGACCATGGCCATTCGCGCCGGCGGCCATGTGGAGGGGCAAGATATCGGCGCCATTTTCCTGCTTCAACCCCTTAGCGGTGTCTATAGCATTCTGCGTGACATCCAAGGAACCTTACTCAACGCCACGGTGCTGGCCGTTGTGGTCATCATTGTTTTAGGCCTGGCCCTAGCCCGCACCATCACCAAACCCATCCTGGAGATTACCTCCCAAGCAGAAAAGCTGGCGGCCGGCGACTTCGACATCAGTGTACGGGTGCGCTCCCGCGATGAGATAGGACGCCTGGCGGAAGTGTTCAATTATCTAACGAAAGAACTGCGACAAAGCCTCAATGCCATGGCCAATGAGAAGGGCAAGCTGGAGGCTATCTTGGCTTACATGTCTAACGGGGTAATCGCCTTTGATTCCGAAGGTAGACTGATGCATATTAACCCGACGGCCTTAGAGCTCCTTTCTCTGCCGTCAGAGGCTACTGCCGATGAGGTGCTGGCCAAGCTCAACCTGGGCAGTGCCAACGACATACTGCATTTGGCTCCCGCTAACCTGGAGCTGACCTTTACCGAGCCCAAGAACACCGTATTGCGTGCCTATTTGGCTCCCGTTATGAGCCATAGCGAGCAGATGACTGGTGTGGTGGTGGTGTTGCAGGATATGACCGAGCAGTCTAGGTTAGATCAGATGCGGCGCGATTTCGTGGCCAATGTCTCCCACGAGTTGCGCACGCCCCTTACCACCATCAAGAGCTATGTGGAAACCCTCTTGGATGGTGCCATTAGTGACCAAGAGTTGGCTCTGCGCTTTTTGGGCGTGGTTAACGAAGAAAGCGACCGCATGGCCCGTTTGGTCAGCGACCTGCTCACCCTATCTACCCTAGATAATCTCAAAGTCCGCCAGAAGCACGCGGTCTATTTGGACGAGCTGGCTCTGGAAGTGGCTAATCGCCTGGCGGTGGCGGCACAGCAGAAGGACTTGCATCTGGAGATTTCTTTACCAGAAGAAGTACCGCCCGTGCTGGCCAATAACGATGAAATCGAACAGGTTTTGGTCAACATCGTTTCCAATGCCATCAAGTTTACACCGTCCGGAGGCGATGTCTTGCTCACCGTGTATGCCGATGAGCAGAATGTGACTACCCTGGTGCGGGATACGGGTATCGGAATCCCTGCTGAAGACTTGCCTCGCATTTTTGAGCGCTTCTACCGCGTTGATAAAGCCCGCTCCCGGCAAATGGGGGGCACTGGCTTGGGGCTAGCCATTGCCCACCAGATCATCGAGAGTCACGGCGGACGTATATGGGCCGAGAGCGAACTGGGGCAGGGGACGGTTATCGGTTTTTCGCTGCCTATAGCCGCCGCGCGAGAGGAGGCCGGCAATGATTGAGCGTTTTAAGTCAATAGTGTTGCTGGCGCTAATCGCCGTTTGCGTACGACTTACCGGCCTCTACTTTGCCCGAGTTCATGCCTCCACCCCTCTTTTCATTGCGCCGGGTGAAAGTCCGCCCTTTGCCGAGGGGCCTCAGCAAGAGATTCCTTCGTCGTACATAGATCTTTTCAGCCCCCACTACATTCTGGTTCACAACAGAGAGGAGCATTATCAGGTTCGTAGCAACGATACCCAATATGCCCAGCTGTGGGAGACTCTCAAGGAGGCCATAGGTCAAGTAAAGAGTTCTGGGGAATCCACCAACCCCGAGTTGCAGGTGGTTCCCCTCAATGAATGGCAACGTCAGCTGCAATACAGTCTGGAATACCGCTTTGCTGGCCCCGCCCAATTCCACTACTGGTGGCTGACAGCCAGCAAAGCCACTCTGCAGAAGTTCCCAGACAACGTCTATTTTAACCGTCTGCTCATACCCTTAGAGAGCGATAGCGTGTATCTGCAAAATACCTTTACGGGGCAGCGATGGAAGTGGCGATGGGCAGATACAAAGAATGGCGACCTTTTCCCAGCGCCCAGTGGGCTGGGCCTGAGTGAGACCCAACGGGCACGGGAGGCCAAGTTGGCCTCCGACTATAAACTGGTGCCCGGTAGTCAAGTCTACGCCCCGACCAGCACCATTACTCTGCCCGAGGTTTTGGCTGCCCTGCCCATTAACGAGTCTAATAAGGCGGATATCGTCAAACGCTTTTTCAGTATAGTGCCTCGCGTGCACAAGACGGAAATGCCCGGTGGCGGCTTGGTAAAAGAGACCTACATTACAGCGCGGCAGCAGGTATTGACTTTACATAATAGCGGACTCTTGGAGTACAGTGAGAAGCCGGCGACGCCATCGACCGACTCTTCCGGTCATACCACCGTTGAACAGTTTGAACAGGTCTTCAACTTCGTTCTAGGGCGAGGCGGCGGCTGGCCCAAAGGCACCATAGCCGCCGGTATGGAGCCCTTTGAGGTGGGGGAGTCCACCGGTTATCGCTTCCGTTTTCTGCAACTCTACAACGGTATACCTGTGGTGGATGTAGATCCCACCCTAGCCATAGAGGTGGTGCCCGGCGGGGTCAGGAACTATCAGCGGCTGTGTTACACTCTGCTGCAGCCCGGCTATTTTCAGTTTGAGGTGCGCAGTCTGGAAAACGCGGTGGCACGGGCCAAGGATGAACTGGGGGGCCGTTCCATAAGTGATGTCTATTTGGCCTATTATCAACGGCCCTATTACTTAACAGAAACGGCGCCTTTCCAATCGGAGCCCATGTATATTTATCCCGTTTGGGTTATCGAGTTGGAAGATGGCCATCAAATCTATGTCCACGCCTATAAACTGCTCAACGACCCCGGGCTTATCAAACGTTAAGGGGGTGGATCATTTTGGATTGGCCTAAAGCTAAGAGCGTGTTAATCATTAGCTTTTTGCTGCTGGATCTCTATTTGGCCTATCTGCTCTTCTATCAGCCAGGAGGAGGCGCTATCAAAACCACCCTCACTGATCAGGATCTAGAAGCATTAAGCGTACTTAGTCGGCATTTTAACGTGGAACTGGCTACTCGCCCCCAGCCCATGGCGGTGCGCCCGCTGCCTCTTTTGCAAATAGATAAGGTCAGCCTGGATGAGCAACTGGCCGAGAGTCTGGCTGCCCGTTGGCTGGGCCCCGATTGGCAGGCAAGCAAGCAGGAAAATGGGCTAATCTTTACCGCTGGTCACAAATCCATTGCCTTTAGTCAGGATAGCCCCTATTTTTACTGCATAGAGTATGTTGATGCCCCCCCAGAGCCCCAGGGGCAGGGAGGGACCATTCAGGAGGCCGCTGGAGTTGCTCAGCAGTTTCTCCAGCAGCATCTGGGAGAATCAGCTCTGACTGAATACAAGGTAAACATGATGGTGGCGTCCCCCGAAGTGGAGGGCAGCTACATCATTGAAATCAGCCGAGCCTATGAAGGGGTGCCGATTTTCCTTGATTCTTACCGCCTAACGGTTACAAACGGTGTGGTGGTAGCCTTTACTGCCAAGCAGGCGGCCATTGGCGAAGCCGAGCGTGCCAAATTGCCCTTGGTTTCCGCCGAGCAAGTGGTGCGCCGATACTTGGCGCGTTTAGGTGAGCCGCAAGAGGAGAAAATCACCATTCTCGATCTCAGTCTGGGTTACGGTGTAGGAGTGGAAACTGGAGAGCGCCAAGAAATAGAGCCGGTATGGCGCTTTTACTTAGCAGGAGCAGGGGAGAGCGAGGTAATTATCCCTGCGGCCCAGGCCTATTGGGAACGTCCCGGTTATTAAGCAAATATTACGAAACAATGACAAAGAGAGAGAATTTCCTTGCGTTTTTTGATTCATCATGTTAATATCCCTTTGGAATTAAAAGTATGGTAAAGGAGGTGGGTTAGATGAGCAAAGTGCGTATGCGAATTAGTGTGGTATTGGGCAATGCTTGCTTCTATAATGATCTACCCACCACCCGGCCAAGGCCTTTTTAGCGCTAACTGGGCTTCTTTGTGCAGGGAATTCTAGCCGTGGGTAGATCGACCCAGGGCTTTTTGTTTTGCATTTTTCCTGCAAGGAGGATCCCAAGTGAAGTATCAAAACGCAGAAGAAATTCTACCGGCTCGCCTGGTAGCTGAAATACAGAAATATGTGCAAGGCACCCAGCTTTATATTCCTAAGCAGGCGGGGCAGCGTATGGGATGGGGAGAGCGTAACGGTCAGCGGCGCTATTTGCGCCAACGCAATCGAGAAATTCGCCGCCGCTACCGGGAAGGCTGGAGTATTGAGCAATTGATGGGCGAGTACCATTTGGGCTATGAGAGCATCCGTAAAATCATCTATCAGCGAGATGACTAATTTTGTTAGCTTGACGTCATTTTGCTATCATGCTATAATGATTCTTGCCGCTGGGGATTCGTCTAATGGTAGGACGGCTGACTCTGGATCAGTTAGTGGTGGTTCGAATCCATCATCCCCAGCCATATACGTGGCGCATTAGTCTAGCGGTTAGGACACCGCCCTCTCAAGGCGGTAGCACGGGTTCGAGTCCCGTATGCGCTACCAACCTCTGAGATTAAGCCGATTGCTTTCACAATCGGCTTTTTGTTTTGCGTAGGCGCTTGCTCTAACCTTCAGTTAGAATTCAGATAGAAATCAGGCATGCATATATGCGTGCATGCTATAATAGCAAACAGAAGGAGCATTTGGAGGTGTGCCAGTTGAACGAGATGTATCAGCAACCATACTATGACGGTAATCAGCATCGCGGTTATGGCTTTGGTTATACAGCTTTAGCTATAGTTGCTCTGGCTAGTGCCCTTCTCGGCGGTATCGTAGCCAGTTACATCGGACCTGCATACCTTTTTGGTAAGTATCTACCCTGGCCTAGCACCGATAACAACTATTTGCCCGGCTATCAACTGCCTATAGCTGGTGGAGATGACCCGGCCGATCTGGCTGCCGCCGGTGTGGTCGCCGAAGTGGCCGCTAAAGTGGGTCCTGCTGTCGTTGGCATTACCAACCGCTACGTGGTACAGAGCTATTTCCGGGCCTATGAAAGCGAGGCCGTCGGCTCTGGTATAATCATAGACGCTAAAGGTTATATCGTTACCAATAATCACGTGGTAGCCGATACTCGACAGTTGACTGTAACTTTGGCTCCGGGCGTGGAAACACCAGCAACTCTGGTGGGACGGGATCCGACTACCGACCTGGCCGTCATCAAAATTGATCCCAATAGCTTACCGGAAGGCTATCGCAATCTGACAGTGGCTCAGTTTGGCGATTCCGACAAGGTGCGGGTGGGAGAGCTAGCTATTGCTATCGGCAATCCTTTGGGCCTGCAGTTCCAGCGCTCCACTTCCGCTGGTATCATCAGTGGTCTTGATCGAGATCTGGAGATGGAAGGAATTCAGCTGAAACTGTTGCAGACCGACGCAGCCATTAACTCGGGTAACAGTGGTGGCGCCCTCTGCGATAAGAATGGATATGTGATTGGCATCAATCAGGCTAAGATTAAGCTGGAAGGTGTGGAAGGCATGGGTTTTGCCATCCCCAGCAACACGGCCAAGCCTATCATTGAACAGCTGATCTCTAACGGCAAAGTGGTGCGCCCCTTCCTAGGAATCACTATCGGCGCCGTGATTACGCCTCAACTCAATTCCATTTACCGCTTGGGCACCGATTATGGTCTTTACATTGAGAGTGTCAGCCCCTTGAGTCCCGCTTCCCTGGCCGGTATAAAAGCCCACGATATCCTCATTAAGCTGGCTGGCGAAGAGGTGCGTACCTTTAACGAAATGCAACGCGTCCTCTTCTCAAAACAGGTGGGGGAAGAAGTTGAGGTAGTGGTGGTTCGCAATGGGCAGCAATTGACTCTGAAGGCAAAACTGGCGGCAACTCCGTAGCTATGCAGATCACCATTATCGCTGTTGGCAGTTTGCGCGAGAAGTATTGGCGTCAAGCCGCCCTCGAATATGAGCGGCGGCTTTTGCCCTATGTTCGACTGCGAGTGCAAGAAATTGCTCCTGAACGGGTTTATGATGAGAGTTCGGAAAGCGAAATCGCTCAGGCCCTACAAAAGGAGGGGGCGAAGATTCGCAAAGCCATACCACCTAACCATACTCTGGTAGCTCTTGATGTGCTGGGGCGAACCATGTCGTCGCCCGAGTTGGCCCAGTGGTTGAGGCAGGAGGAAATCTACGGCCGAGGCAACGTGGCTATGCTCATCGGTGGTTCTTATGGCTTGGATCCCAGCCTGTTGGCCGAAGCCGATCTCCGGCTTTCCTTTTCGGCCTTTACCTTTCCTCATCAGCTGATGCGCATTATTCTGTTGGAGCAGCTCTATCGAGCAATGAAAATACAACGGGGCGAAGCTTACCATAAGTAGGGCCCCAGAAGAGGTGAAAGCAGATTTATACTAGAGCAATCCTGGGTCTGGTGGTTTTCGTCTTAGGGGGCGCCTCCCTGTCCTTGGCTATTTTCCCCAAGCGCGCCCGGCAACGGGTCCAAGAGGACAAGAACATCAAGAACAAACGGCAGGCTTTACGCTTCCTGCGTACCAAGATGGCTGTTAACGGGGCCCTGTTGGTGCTCCTAGGAGTTTTGCTATGTTCCCGTTGGGCTTCCAACTACCTAGTAGGGACTGTGGCTATCGTTTTACTCTTCTTTAGCTACTACACGGAGCGCCGCGTAAAGAAAAGCACCCAATAGCTATCTGCACGTTACAACATATTTCCCGGGCAATTAAAGGTATCGCATGCCGTTTTGTCGAATAAATCCAGAAAATATCTGGGAGCAAGGAGGGATACGGTGTTCTGGTGGATAGTCATTAGTGCCCCTCTCTTGCTGTTGGTCATCATCCTTTGCCTACCGTTTTCTATTATATTGTCAGTAAACAGCCAGCCCAGTTTGGTAATGGAGGCTAAGGTTAGGTGGGCATTGTGGCAGATTAAGACCCTTCGTTTCGACGCAGCAGCACCTCATGCCGCCACCCCATCCAAAAAGACGGCGGCCCCCAAGTCGTCTTCCCCGGCGACCGTAAAGACGAAACCGACTACCGTATCTCATCGGGGCCCATCTAGCTCCCAGACGGTGGCTGAAGAGAGACAGAAGGAGCGTTTGCCTCTGTCGGGTGCAGCTATCTATCGGTTATTCAAGAAGTATTTTCCCCGTTTCTGGCGGGCCCTGCATTGGCGCTGTCTACGGGGCGACCTTCGTTTAGTTGTTACCGACCCGGCCACTTATGGTTGGATATGGGCTCTCTTGGGCGCCCTAAACTGGCCCCAGCCACCTATTCGCCTACAGGTGGAACTAGCCCACCAGTCGGACTTTCAGGCCCATGCTAGCTGGAGACTGCGTCTATTTCCTATTCAGTGGCTGGGGTTAGCCTCTAGTATTGCCTGGGAACCGGTTGTGCGTCCTTTGTGGCAAGGTAGATTGCGGAAGAAAGGAGAGAGTAAGCGTGTCAGACCCCAATCAGTTCTTCGACCAGCTGGAAAACCTTATATCCAGCAAGACCGTTATCGGCGATCCTATTACGGTGGGTGAGGTAACCCTAGTCCCCATCATCAAAGCCAATTTTGGTTTCGGCATGGGGAGCGGGAATGCTGATGGCATCAAGAAAGGCGGGGCTTCCGGTGGTGGCGGTGGTGCGGTGATCTCGCCAGTCGCCATCGTAGTCGTGAAGGGACAAGAAGTTGACATGTTGGTTATCGACAAGCATGAGAGCAGAGGACTAGTTCCTTTGCTGGAGAAGCTGCCCCTGTTCTTAGAAAAAGTACCTTTCCTAAAGAAGAAGAGCGACGAAAGCACCGAAGAGGAAGAAGAGACGGAATAATAGCAAGCCTACATATCAGGTCGTTTCAGCCAGCCGCTGGGCGACCTAGTTTTTTCGAGCTCTTCGCTTGTCGGTACCCAGCTGTGTTATACTAGGAAAAAGTTTGCTTTACAAGGAGTGACCTTAAGTGTTGACCACCGCACCTCGGGGAACTATGGATATTCTGCCAGCGCAAGCGGCCAAGTTTCAACACGTGGAAAATGTTTTCCGGACCCTTTGTCGCCAGGCCAATTTCCAGGAAATTCGTACCCCCATGTTTGAACACAGCGAGCTGTTTAATCGTGCCGTGGGCGAACAGACCGATATAGTACAGAAGGAAATGTACACCTTCCTTGATCGCAGTGAACGCAGTCTAACCCTGCGTGCCGAGGGGACAGCCCCGGTGGCGCGGGCCTTTATTGAACACGGAATCTATGCTCAGGCCCAACCCACGAAGTACTACTATATAGCCCAGATCTTCCGCTACGAGAAACCGCAGCAAGGCCGGCTGCGTCAACATCAGCAATGTGGTGTGGAGTTTTTCGGTACCCGCCATCCCTATGCCGACGTGGAAGTGATCAGCTTGGCCTACCGCTTCTACCGGCAGTTGGGTTTGCGCCAGTTTGACCTGTTGCTCAATACCATCGGCTGCCCCGAATGTCGACCAGCCTATCGGCAGGCTTTAACCGAGTTTTTGGGTAGCCGTTTGCAGCACCTTTGCCCCGATTGTCAAAGCCGTTTTGAGCGCAACCCCATGCGTGTTCTCGACTGCAAACAAGAGGCCTGCCAGGCCTTCCTGCAAGATGCGCCTACTCCTGTTGATTATGTCTGCCCCAGCTGTGCCGAGCATTACCAGCAGGTAAAAGAGGGGCTAACTGCCTTGGGCATAGAGTTTAAAGAGAACCCCCGTCTGGTGCGCGGGCTCGATTATTACACCAATACGGCCTTTGAGTTCTATAGCTATCACATAGGCGCCCAAGGTGCCATTGGTGGTGGCGGCCGCTACGATGGTCTGGTAGAAAGCTGCGGCGGCCCCGCAACCCCTGGGGTAGGGTTTGGCATCGGCACCGAGCGCCTCATTATGGCACTGGAAGCGGAAGGTGTGACCTTCCCGGCCCCGCCGGCTGTAGATGTGTTTATCGCTGCCCTCGGCAGCCAGGCGGAAGCACGAGCCTTAACCCTATTGGGCGAGTTACGGAAAGCCGACCTGATAGCCGAGTTTGACCTTATGGGCCGTGGCCTTAAGGCTCAAATGAAACAGGCCTCCCGCCTAGGAGCTAAGCGCGTCGTCGTGCTAGGCGACAACGAACTGGAGCGGGGAGTGGCTATAGTGCGCAACATGAGCAGCGGGGAACAGACCGAGGTATCCTTGGGCGAGCTGGCCAACTACCTGCGCTAGTCAAGAGCTAATGGAGGGACTGAGGCAAGAAAGCCCCTTCTTTTGTAGTACCTGAGGGCCGTGGTCATGCTAGAGCGCTAGTGCCCAGCCCACTGTCGGAATGAGCTCAGTTCGCCAAGGGCAGCGACGGCACTCGCACCGAATCGCCTAGTTGAAACTGTCGTAGGGTCAAAAGTCAGGCTTTTGTCATGGTGCAGCGAAAGACTGCTCGGCCTGTTGTCGCTGCTATTCCTTGGCTCCCTCGCTCCTTTGATTGTTGGGCCCAATGCGCTGTGCGCATGACCAACGGCCCCATGGGAAACCTGAGTGCCGCCTTCGTGTAGCGTTTGAATAGGAAAAGACCTCCACTGTACGATGAACTTGAGAGATGCTGGCTATTGATGTGAAAAAGCCGCCCAGTGGGCGGCCTTTATAGTTTGTAGCCAAGGCAATGGTTAAGCCTGCTTGCGCCACAACTCCTCGTAATCCTTGGCGTGAGCAATCAAGTGCGCTGCTTTGGCCTCGTCCAACTGACGGACTACCTTGCCTGGTACTCCTACCACCAGCGAGCGAGGAGGAATGACCTTGCCCTCGGTGACCAGTGCTCCCGCTCCGATAATGCTGCCCTCGCCTATTACTGCGCCATCCAATACGATGGCTCCCATGCCTATTAATACGCCATCTTCTACCGTACAGCCGTGCAGAATGGCTCCATGCCCAACGGTCACATAGTTGCCAACTTTAAGTGGGAAGCCGGTGGCTACATGCAGTAGACACCCATCTTGAACATTGCTATGTTCACCTATGGTTATAGGGGCCATATCACCCCGCAGAACCGCCTGGTACCAGATGCTGCTGCCTGCCCCAACGGTTACGTCGCCCACCACATCGGCGGAAGGGGCTACAAAAGTATCCTTGTGAATGTTTGGCATTAGTCCAACTCCTTTCAGCCTTTTGAGTACAATTCTACACTGTAGGTTACCTTGTCCTGTAGTGTTTGCCAGTTGCCAATGAGAATGCTAAAATATAGCCGATTACTATTAGAGGGGGATGAAAATTGGAACTATGGGCTCGAGAATACCAAGGAAAGAATCTGGTACTTAGCTATCGTATCAAGCAAACTCTACATACGGAACGGTCTAAGTATCAGGATATCGCTATCGTTGACTCCTATCAATATGGTCGCATGCTGATGTTGGACAGCGTGGTGCAAACCACGGAACAAGACGAGTTTGTCTACCATGAGATGATCACCCATGTGGCCTTAAGCTCACACCCGAATCCAAAAAAGGTGTTAGTTGTCGGTGGTGGCGATGGCGGAACCATCCGCGAGATTTTGAAGCACGAGAGCGTGGAGCAGGCTATTTTAGTAGAAATAGACGAACGAGTTATTGAATTGTCTAAGCAATACCTGCCGACTATTTCTTGTGCCCTAGACGATCCGCGTGTGACAGTAACCATTGAAGATGGTATTGCCTACGTGAAGAGGTTCAAGAACGAGTTTGATCTCATCATCGTAGACTCAACCGACCCCATTGGTCCGGCTGTCGGTCTTTTCGCCCAAGAGTTCTATCGCGATCTCTATGCTGCCCTCAAGGAAGATGGCATGTTTGTAGCGCAGACCGAGCCACCGTGGGCCAGCAAAACTTTCTTGCCCGAGTTACATGGGGTTCTGCGCCAGATCTTCCCCATTGTTAAGTTGTTCTTAGCATCTATCCCGACGTATCAGAGCGGTTTGTATAGCTTTACCGTCTGCTCCAAGAAATACGATCCGACGGTAATTCAACCTGGAAAGCATGTGCCGAACACCAAATACTATACTCCTGAAATCCACAAAGCGGCCTTCACCTTGCCGCCCTTTGTCGCTGAGCTGGTTACGCCTAGATGAGCCACCTAATTACTGCACACCCCGAACTAAAGCCTCATCTATTAGGCAATAACGGCTTTAACGGCTCTTGCAGCGACTACAATTCGGCACAGGCAGCTATCCTCGGCCTACCTATGGACTATACCGTCAGCTTCCGGCCCGGCGCTCGGCTGGGCCCGGAGCGCATTCGGGAAGTGTCCTACGGGTTGGAGCTCTATAGCTGGCATCTGGATCGCACCTTGGCGGACCTCAGATATTACGATGCCGGCGATCTGAACTTGCCCTTTGGCAATGTGCGGGCCAGTTTAGAAGCCATTCGCAAAGTGGTGGCCGCTGTCATGCAAGACGGCAAGCTTCCCATTTGCCTCGGTGGCGAGCATCTGGTGAGCTGGGGCGTATTTCAGGCCGTCTATGCCCACCATCCCGACCTGGTGGTGGTGCACTTTGATGCCCATGCCGATTTGCGCAGCGAGTTCTTCGGCGAAGCCGACTCCCATGCTACCGTAATAGGCAACATAGCCCGCACCTTGGGGCCTAAGCGGGTCTATCAGCTGGGAATTCGCTCTGGCGAAAGGGAAGAGCTGCTTTTCGCTCAGGAGTACACCCATCTCTATTCCGAGCGCATCTTCCCCGGCCTAGAGGAAGTGATTCCGCAGCTGGCAGGCAAACCCGTCTATGTGACCCTCGATATCGACGTGGTGGACCCGGCCTTTGCACCCGGCACCGGTACCCCCGAGCCCGGAGGCTGTACCAGCGCTGATATCCTGCGTGCAATACATATGCTGGGCGAAGCCAACGTGGTGGCCTTCGATTTGGTGGAAGTGGCACCCCAACTAGATAGTTCCGATATCACGCCGCTTTTGGGTGCCAAAATTGTACGCGAGGCCATGCTCTCTTTCATTAAATAGGACAGCGGGAAGGTACGCATTGAGAGGGTCAGATACCTTGAGATATCTAACAAAACCGCACGATTACCGTGCGGTTTTTTGCTTCCCTTTTGACCCAGCATATGATACGATTTTCACAAACATAATCTGACTCAGTGGGGTGGCTAGCCCGGCTGAAGAGGGGAGTAAAACCGGAGTTCTACCTAAGCACAAGGGGTTTTGCCTGAGGGCGAGGGGAAGGAGATGTGGGTAGGGCCTTAGGCCTTGCCTGTTTTCACATCGCTGCACCTTAAACCCACCCAACTTAGGGTGGGTTGATTTATTTGGATGGGAGGTGGGCACGATGCAAAACCGCATAGCAGTTATTGGCATTATCGTGGGTCAGCGCGAGAACGCCGCCAAACATGTCAATGCGGTCCTTTCCGAACACGCCAACATTATTGTCGGCCGCATGGGGATCCCCTACCATGAACGGGGTCTTTCCGTCATTTCCCTCATCGTTGACGGCACCACCGACGAAATCGGTGCCCTCACCGGTAAGTTGGGCAACATCCCCAGTGTTAAGGTAAAATCGGCCATTACTCTCTAGACTTAAGTCAGCTGGTCTTCCCCCCAATAAGGGAGGATGCCCAATGATTATCAATGAAAAAGAGATTTACGAGTGTCTAGCGGCGGCCAAAGAGGCCACACCTGAGCAAGTGCTCACTATTTTGACTAGAGCTCGAGCAGCCAAAGGCTTGTCCCTATCTGAGGCCGCCGTCCTGCTACACGTGGACGATCCGGTTCTGCTTGCTACCCTTTACACCACCGCCCAAGAAGTTAAGGAACGTATCTATGGAAAGCGGGTGGTGCTATTTGCCCCCCTATATCTCTCCAACGAATGCACCAACAACTGCCTTTACTGTGCCTTTCGTCACTCCAACAGCGACCTGAAGCGCCGCACCCTAACTCTGGATGAGCTACGGGAGGAGGTCCTAATCCTAGAGAGTATGGGCCATAAACGCCTGCTGTTGGAGAGCGGCGAAGACCTGTCCAGGGTGCCCATCGACTACGTGATCAAGGCCATCGAAACTATTTATGCCACCAAGAGCAACCGTGATGCCATCCGTCGCGTTAACGTCAATGTGGCTGCTACCACTGTGGAGAACTACCGGGCCCTGCACGCCGCCGGCATTGGCACCTATCAGCTCTTCCAAGAAACCTATCATCGCCCGACCTATGAAACCATGCATCCCAGTGGCCCCAAGGCCAGCTATGAGTATCATCTGACCGCCATGGACCGTGCCATGCAAGCCGGCATTGACGATGTGGGGCTGGGTGTGCTCTTTGGTCTTTACGACCATCGTTTCGAGGCACTTGCCCTCCTGCAGCATGCCGCCTACCTAGAAGAAACCTATGGAGTCGGCCCCCACACTATTTCCGTTCCGCGTCTGCGCCTGAGCGGTAATGAGCCTATGCCCGCCGTACCTCTCTTAAGTGACGAAGAGTTTACCCGTTTGGTGGCCGTTTTGCGTCTGGCCGTGCCCTATACCGGCATTATTATGTCAACCCGCGAGAATGCCCAGCTGCGCGACCTCCTGCTGGATCTGGGTGTTTCTCAAATGAGTGCCGCTTCCGTCACCAGCCCGGGGGGCTATAGAGCAGACGAGAACAAGACTACTAGCCAGCAGTTCGCCACCTACGACCACCGCAGTTTGCTGGAAATAGTACGAGCCATTGGCAAAAAGGGCTATTTGCCCAGTTTCTGTACCGCCTGTTACCGGGTAGGGCGCACTGGCGAACACTTTATGGAGTTCGCCAAAGACGGTGAGATTCAGAGCTTTTGCCAGCCCAATGCCATCCTTACGGTGGCCGAATATCTGGCCGACCACGGCGATGAGGCAACCCAAAGGGAGTTCGCCCCCCTTATTGATAAGTGGGTGGCCGAAATCAGTGACCCAGCGGTCCGCAGCCTGACCAGACTGCATCTGCAGGAGCTGTCTGAGGGCAGGCGTGATCTATATCTTTAGGGGGGAGGAGAGTTCTTTGTCGCAGACCGATAGCTTTCAGCAGGCCCTATCAGCTCTACTAGAGGGGCAGCTACCCAGCCAGGAACAGCTGGTTTGCCTACTGAGCGCCAGTGGAGATGATTTTGCCGCCCTTCTGGCTGCCGCCGACCGAGTACGAAGAGAGCAGGTGGGTGACGCCATCTGGTTGCGTGGCCTCATCGAGTTCTCCAGCCACTGCCGCTGTAACTGCCATTATTGCGGCCTGCGCCGCGACAATCAGAAGGCCAGCCGTTATCGTTTGAGCGAAGAGCAGATCTTAGCCGCCACGGGACAGGTGGCAGCCGCTGGTCTGGGCACGGTGGTACTACAGTCGGGCGAGGATACTTGGTGGACCGTCGAGCGTTTGCAGCGTGTAATTAGGGCCATTAAGGAGCAGCACCCCCATTTAGCCATCACCCTCAGTATAGGCGAGCGCACCTATGACGAATATGTGGCTCTGCGCCAAGCGGGGGCTGATCGCTTCTTGCTGCGCTTTGAAACCTCCAACCAAGAACTCTATGCTCAGCTGCACCCCGGCACCAGTCTAGCTCAGCGTCTGGAGTGCCTGCACGACTTACAGCAGTTGGGTTATGAAGTGGGTAGCGGCTGCCTGGTGGGTCTTCCCGGCCAAACCCTAGCTGATCTGGCCAATGACCTGCTGCTCATCAAAAAGCTAGACTTGCCCATGGTGGGTATCGGTCCCTTTATTCCTCATCCCGATACTCCCCTAGCGTCGGCGCCAGCCGGCAGTGTCGACCTCACCTTAAAGATGTTGGCCCTCACCCGGCTCTTATTGCCCACCAGCAATATACCCGTTACCACCGCACTGGCTACCCTGGACGGCGGCCGACGGCAGCGGGGCTGGCAAGCCGGTGCCAATGTGGTTATGCCCAATGCCACACCCAACGTCTACTGGCAACAATACCAACTCTACCCCGGTAAGGCCCAGTTAGGCGATTCCCTATGCCATAGCTTAGCTAACCTGAAGCAGCAGATAGAGGCCGCTGGGCGTTACGTAGGACAGGGGCCCGGCTCGGCCCTGGGGCGAAAGGAGAATGCCCATGCAGAACACACCGCGTAGTAACCGTTGGCAGATCGCCCTCTTAGGGCGACAGAATGCTGGCAAGTCCAGCCTCTTAAATGCTATTACCGGGCAAGAGGTGGCCCTAGTTTCGTCTATCGCTGGCACCACCACCGACCCGGTGAGTAAAGCCATGGAGTTGGCCCCCTTCGGCCCTGTGCTGTTTATTGATACGCCCGGTATTGACGACACCACCGATCTGGGCCAGCAACGCATCCAGCGTACCCGAAAGGCTCTGCGCCAG